>CAYXJB010000346.1:0-1560 GCA_964465445.1 uncultured Verrucomicrobiota bacterium | reverse complement strand
CAATGCCGCCAGCAAATGATCGCACACCGGCCAACCCGTGCGCGGGTCGATCACGTGCCCGAACCATCGGCCGTCGGATTCGAACGCGCGCCCCCAGATTGCCGAAACCGAGAGCGCCTGGTCCCGCAACTGCACGCGCGGCAGCGGCGGAATTTCGTTTGCCGGCAACCGTGGTGCGGGTTGTTCAATGGCCACCGTCCAGGCCGGCTGGTCCGGGGGTGCACCCAGACCGTAAATGGTGCTGGTGCCGCCGTGCACCAGCGCGCTGGTGACCCCGGCCTCGCGCAGCAGCTCGACCGCCCGCTCGATGGCGTAGCCTTTGCCGATCGCGCCCGGATCGAGCATCATGCCCGGACGCAAAAACCGGACCGTTTGCCGCGCTGCATCCAGCTCGACCAGATGCATGCCCACGCAATGGCGTGCAACCTCAAGCTCCTCGGCCGAGGGCGGACGCACCGGCGGGTTGCTCATGAATCCCCAACAACGCACCAGCGGCGCAATCGTCGGGTCGAAGGCGCCATCGGTCTGCTCGTAACAACGGCGCGCCAGCTCCAGGAATGCAAACACTTCCCGCGTGACCCGGACCGGTTGGTGCGCGGCGCGGGCGTTGACCTGGGCGATTTCGCTGCCGGGCCGGTAGAGACTCAGGCGGTTTTCGAGTCGCTCGATTTCATCCAGCGCGGCTTCGCCGGCGGCGCGCAGGGCTGCCGGATCATCGCCGTACAGGACGATCTCGAAGCGCGTGGCCATGGCGCGTCGCGCCAGCATCACCGGTTGAGCGTGTGTGGACACAGAATTCTGTCAGAAGGCGTGCTGTGACCGACTACATGCCCCGGGGTCAACCGGTCCGGCAGCGGCGCGCCACGCCCGAGTCGCGCCCGCGGCCGGGGCGCAGACTCCAACGACCCACGTGCGTTCCAACCGGTGCGATTCAGGACAGCTCGGTCGAGCCGTAGGTCAGCGGTTGGACTTCCTTGCCGTCGGCGGTGGTGACCTTGCCGGTTTTCTCGTCGAACAGACACGCGATTTTGAGCCGGTCGGACATTTCGGCCAGCGAGATGACGGTTTGGGCGCGGACGGCCAGGTCAATGCCGCAGTTGGGTTGTTTGTTGGCGCGGATGGACTCGAACCAGTTGGCGTGATGCGCGCCGATGTCCTCGGTGGGCTGCAGGCCCTGGAGACTCTCGGGGTCAATCTCGTCGGCGAATTCCTTTTCGGGCAGCAGTTGGATGCGTTCGCCCGAGGTGCCGATTTCCAGCGTGGCGCGGTGGCCGTAGAGCGCAAAGCCCGGGCTGCGCGCGTTGACGGTGCTGCTGACCAGCACCAGGCTCACACCGCTGGGGAACTCGACCAGCACTTCGACGTGTTCGGGCACATCGCGTTCGGGCGTGCCGTCGGTCTGATTGCGATCCGTGTGAACATTCTTGGTGCCGATGCACACAACGCGGCTGGGGTATTCGGGATTGCCGGTGGCCAGCATCAGCGGCAGCAACCGGTGCGGGATCAGATCGCCCAGCAAACCGGCGCAGTAGGGATAGAACTTGCGCCAGCGGAAGTAAT
>CAYXJB010000345.1:0-1583 GCA_964465445.1 uncultured Verrucomicrobiota bacterium | reverse complement strand
CCGGCGCGGTACGACGACGAGCTGAGCGTGGCGGTGTGGCCCAGCGAGCTGGGCCGGGTGCGTCTGAGGCTGGACTATCGGATCGAAAACGGAACCGGCGCGCGACTGCTGGAGGCCTGGACATTGCACGCCTGCGCCGACCTGGGGGAACGTCCGCGTCGGCTGCCGGAGGAGTTGCGACAACGCCTGCTGCCGCGGATGCGTCCGGCAGAACTCCAGGCTCGCGCCGGCGACGATCGCCCGAACCCGTGCGCCGCTAGCGGCTCTTGATGTTCCGGACGATCTGGTCGTAGATCCAGGCGTAGGTTTTTTCCAGACCGTCCCGCAGGCGAATGCTCGGTTCCCAGCCGAAGTATTGTCGGATGCGTGTGTTGTCGCTGTTGCGCCCGGCCACGCCCTTGGGCGCATTGAGATTGTATCGGCGCTTGAGCTTCACGCCGGCGATCTCTTCGACGATGTCCACCAGTTGGTTGATGCTGACCAGCTCGCTGCTGCCGATGTTCAGGGGTTCGACCACATCACTGTGCATGAGCAGTTGTGTGCCCTTGATGCAGTCGTCAATGTACATGAAGCTGCGCGTCTGGCGGCCGTCGCCCCAGATTTCGATCTCCAGATTGCCGCTGAGCTTGGCCTGGATCACTTTCCGACAGATGGCGGCGGGCGCTTTCTCGCGTCCGCCGTCCCAGGTCCCGTGCGGGCCATAGACGTTGTGGTAGCGGGCCACGCGGGTCTGCAGACCGAAGTCCTCGCGGAAATGCCGGCACATCCGTTCGCTGAAGAGCTTCTCCCAACCGTAGCCGTCCTCGGGCATCGCCGGGTAGGCGTCTTCTTCCTTGAGCGCGGTGACGTTCGGATCGCGTTGTTTGTCGGCGTTGTACACGCACGCCGAGGAGGCGTAAAAATACCGTTGCACGCCGAACTTGTGCGCCGCCAGCAGCAGGTGCGTGTTGATCAACACCGAGAGCATGCACAAACACCGGTGCGTCTCGATAAATCCCATCCCGCCCATGTCGGCGGCCAGGTTGTAGATCTGCGCCGCCCCGCGCGCCGCCGTTTCGCAGTCCTCCCGCAGCCGCAGGTCCAAACGCAGATTCTCCACCTCCGGGAACAGTTGATACCACTCCTCGAAAGGCTTGATGTCCACGGCCCGAATGTCCCGGTGTCCCTGACGCAGCAGTTCGGCCACCAGATGTCCCCCGATGAAACCACCGGCCCCGCAAACGACGATTTTTCCGGAATTCATATGTGATGACTCTTTGTTTCGCCCGTGATCAAAGCCATTTTCCCGCTGCCATTCAAGCCGTTTCCTGGCCCGGGCCGGGCTGCTCGCGCGCCGCTCCGAGCCGTTGCAGCGTTCCATCCCGCCGCACGCGATACCACTCGCCCCGCCATTCGAGCCGATTGCCCGCAAACGCCGCCACCCACAGCCCAACCGACAGCAGATCCTTGAGCAATGGCCAGGCCGCTTCAGTCCAACGCGGCCGGCACAACGTCAGCCGCCGTTGCAGGTCGCGCGCGCAGAGCACCCGCGCCAGCCAGAACGCCGGCGCACAGATCAGCGCCATCTCCGCCAAGCAATCTCC
>CAYXJB010000344.1:0-1611 GCA_964465445.1 uncultured Verrucomicrobiota bacterium | reverse complement strand
AGGAGCACGTGCAGGAATTGCTCGCTGATCTGCAACGGGCCGACCTGGTCGTGGGATTCAACATTCTACGGTTCGATTACGAAGTGCTGCACGGGTACACGCCGTTCGAGCTGAGCCAGTTGCCGACGCTGGACATGATGGTGGACCTGAGCGAACGGCTGCAGCACCGGCTTTCGCTGGATGCGATCGTGTCGGCGACCTTCGGTCTGCAAAAGACCGCCCAGGGTATGCAGGCCATCGAGTGGTTCAAGCAGGGCCGGTGGCTGGAGCTGGCCGAGTATTGCTGCTACGACGTGAAGCTCACCAAAATGGTCCACGAATACGGCGCACGGCACGGGCGGTTGCACTACCTGAATCGGTTCGGCAAAAAACTCACCGTGCCGGTGAACTGGACGTTGTAAGGCGCTCATGCATCAGCCATTCGCAGTCGTTCAAAGTCCGATCGCATGAACCCGGTCGTGCATCTGCCGGCGCTCCGCTGGGGGCGCGCCTACGAGAGCCTCGATCAGGTCGAGGTGAAAGATTTTCGCTCCGGCCAGGTGCTGGCGCGCGTGAGCCACGTCAACGCCGGGATCATCCGTCGCGATTTGCAGCGGGCGACCGAAGCGGCGTCGAGCCTGCGGCGGCTGGGCGTCGAGCGGCTTTTGGAGGTGTGCGCCCGGGCGGCGGATCTGTTCCTCAACGGTGTGCTGCCGTTGGGCGAGGCGGGTCAGGAGCAATCGCCCGCGCAGTACGTTGAAACCCTCAGCCGCACCAGCGGGTTGCCGCACGCCTTGATCCGCCGGAACATGGAACGCATCCACTCGGCGCTCTCGCAAATGGGCACGGTCCTGCGGGGCTTGAGTCGCGGGCTGGAGCCGCGTCTGTTGGATTCGGGCTGGGGCGAGCACAACGGCGTGCGGGTGAGTTTTGCGCCGACGACGCCGGTGCTGGGGGTGGTGATGCCGAGCAATTCGCCGGCGGTCAATGCGCTCTGGTTGCCGGCCATCGCGCTCAAGACGCCCGTGGCGCTCAAGCCCGGACGCGACGAGCCCTGGACGCCCTGGCGGCTGATTCAGGCCTTTGTCCGGGCCGCGGCCCCGCCGGAAGCCTTCGGGTTTTATCCGACCGATCACGAGGGCGCGGCGGCCATTCTGAACGGCTGCGCTCGCGCCCTGTTGTTCGGCGACCAGACCACCACCGCTCAGTACGCCGCCAACCCCGCCATCCAGATCCACGGGCCGGGCTGGAGCAAAATCCTCATCGGCGAGGATTGCATCGGCCGGTGGCCGGAGTTTCTCGATCTGATGGAACAGAGCGTGGTGGAAAATGGCGGTCGCTCCTGCCTCAACGCCTCGGCCATCGTGGTGCCGCGCCATGCCGACCCGATCGCTGAAGCGCTGGCGCAACGGCTGGCGGCGATCCGGCCCGCCCGGCTCGAAGATCCAACCGCGCGCCTGGCAGCGTTTGTCAATCCGGCCGTGGCCGACGCCATTGACGCACAGATCGAAGCGGGCTTGCAAACCGGCGGCGCGAGCGACGTCACGGCGCGCTTTCGGATCGGGCCGCGCAACATCCGGTTCGACGGCGCGGTGTTTTTGCAGCCGACGGTCATCCGTTGCGCGTCGTTCG
>CAYXJB010000343.1:0-1616 GCA_964465445.1 uncultured Verrucomicrobiota bacterium | reverse complement strand
GTCGAGCCCACCGAGAGCGAATCGAAGTTCGAGCTGGACCGGTTTTGCGAAGCGATGATCGCCATTCACGCCGAGATGAGCGCCGTCGAGACGGGGGCCGCAGACCCGAAGAACAATCTGCTCAAAAACGCGCCGCACACGGCCGATCAGGTGGCCACCGACGCGTGGCATCGTCCCTACAGTCGCGAGGCGGCGGCGTTTCCCGTGCCGGCGCTGCGCGAGTTCAAATTCTGGCCGCCGGTCGCCCGCGTGGACAACGTCCATGGCGACCGCTACCCGGTGTGCACCTGCGCGGGGATGAGCGAGTTTGCATGAAACGGTTGCCCCGGAGCGATTCCGATGCTATGAAAACGTCCATTCCCGCAGACGGGAAATTCATGAAAACGGGTCGCTCCTTCCCCGGGCCGCGCGAACGGCGCGAGGGGTTCACGCTCATCGAGCTGCTGGTGGTCATTGCAATCATCGCGATTTTGGCGGCGATGCTCCTGCCGGCGCTCACGCGCGCCAAGGTGCGCGCCCAGCGCACCAGTTGCCTCAACAACGGCAAGCAAATGGGCATCGGCAGCCAGCTCTATGCCGATGAAGACGACAAGACCGCGCTCAGCGGCGTGATCAATTACGCCGACGATGACCTCAACTGGCTCTATCCGCAGTACGTTTCGGCGGCCCGTTCGTTCGTCTGCCCGTCCACCCGAAACACGGTGCGCACCACCAACGCCGTACCGTTCGGCGCCACGTTCGTGACGCCCTACCTGGGCTACAACGGGATGAACAATCATTCGGGCGTGCCCTATTACGTGGACCGCACCCACGGGAACACGACGTATCTGCCCGATCTGGTGGACAACGCGGCGGGCAAGAACGGGATCTTCGGCATGAGCTACGAGGTCGCCGGCTTTCTGTTCGGCCGGTCCAGCGCCGGTGTCAACAGCGTGCCGCCCTCACGGCGCAAGACCCAGAACGTCATCCTCGGTTACACCTACCAGCAACCCAGTCCCTACACGGTCGTCGGCCAACGTGCCAGCCTTTCAGAGATCTGGATCATTTACGACGCCGACGATCAGGTCGCGAGCGATCCGACCCGCCGCAACGAGGATTTCCCCGATGACGGCGACAACCACGGTCGGGAAGGCGGCAACGTGGTGTTTTGCGACGGGCACGCGGCCTGGGTTCCGCGCAATCGGTATCTGGAGAGCTTCGCTCGCGGCACCGACGAATATCACCCGCCGGTCATGCCCTGAACCGTGCCGTTGGCGGAGGCCGGAAACGCTCGGAAGGTTTTGCCACTGGCGCTGCAGCCGAAAGGCGACCTCCACCACCCCAGAAGCAAAAAAACTGGCGGAGAGAGGGAGATTCGAACTCCCGGTGGGTTTTAGCCCACTCACGCTCTCCAGGCGTGCGCATTAAACCACTCTGCCATCTCTCCGCCCTGGCGCGGGAGCGGATCGTCCCGCACCACAAATATTGTGGCGTCGCGCGTTCGCTCCGCAACCGTTTTTCAGCGTCGGCCAGGCCGGGGTAGTGTTCGTCAACCGTCACCTAGAGAGGATTAAGGCGGGTCGGGTTTGAGGTGAATTTGGGGTCTGGACTTCCACCACTCCGACCAGCACTTGGGC
>CAYXJB010000342.1:617-1647 GCA_964465445.1 uncultured Verrucomicrobiota bacterium | reverse complement strand
CATGATGACGCCCGACGAAGCGGTCGAGCGCATGCGACGCCTGGTCGGCAGTGTCCTGGATCCCAAGGTGTTCGAGGCCATCGCGGCCGCCGTGGCCAGACGGCAAACCCTGGTGTTCCTGAACGACGACACCGCCGGCAGCTCCGAGGGCGCCTAGCCCGGCTTCGACGGCTCCCCGCCGGGGCCCCTGCCGTGCGTTTCGCCCTCCTCGTTGCCGCCTCACTCTGGATGTGCAGCGCCTGCGCTCCGGCCCCGCGCTGGATCGCGGTGGCGGCGGGCCGGGAGGTGCGCCTCTACGATGCCGCCCTGAAGCCCCTTGCGGTCTTCGCGCTCCCGGCTGAACCGCAGGGGCTGGACTTCAACGGCGAGGGAAACGGTATCCTCGTGGGCGGCCTCGGCGAGACCGGCTCCGGCTGGCTAAGCTGGATATCCCGCCTGGATGGCGGCATCGCGAGCCGGCAGCGATTCCCAGAGCCGGTCGGCGCGGTGTCGCTCGAGCGCGAAGGCCGCCGGCTGTTCGCCCTCGCAACCGGCGGCGCGGCGGGGCCCCGACTCACCATCGTGGACGCCGGAACACTCCTCGCGGTCCGCGCGGTGCCCCTGTGTCGCGAGCCCTTCCCTCCGGCTTTCACCCGGGACGGCGAGCTGGCCTACGTGGTGTGCCGGCCCGGGGCGGTTGCCGAGGTGGATTTCAAGCTCGGGATGGAGGTGCGGAGAGCGGTGGTGGCCGGCGACTCCGGCCGGGCCTGCGGGGCGGGGCCCGGCGTGCTCTCCGCCAACGAGACCTTGCTGCTGTTGCCCTGCGGCGCGAGCGGGCGCTTGCTCTACCTCGATCGCGCCACCTTGAGGCCTTGGGACTCCTTGGACGTGGCGGCCGGCATGTCACGCGTGGTTGCGGCGCCGGGGGGCCGCGCTGCGGTCCTGCTGCCGGACTCCGATCGCGTGGCGATCCTGGATCTCCGCGCCAAGCGGCGAGTGGCCAGCGTGCCCACGGCACCCGGCCCGGTGGATGTGGCACTCGATGCCCCCG
>CAYXJB010000342.1:0-542 GCA_964465445.1 uncultured Verrucomicrobiota bacterium | reverse complement strand
GGGCAGGTAAGTCTACCGGCGGGAGGGCGCGCCCTCGCCGTCTGGCCGGGAAGGCGGAAGGTGCGCATGTCGTGGGTTAGGGCCAGCGCTTCAGGCGCCCCAGCCGCGAGGTGGTGAGCGACTCGGCGGCGGCGCCGCGCTTGAGGACGATCTTGGTGTTTGCCGCCCCGAATCCCAAGCCGTTGGGTTGGATCCAGATGACCGGACGGCTTGCCGTGGCGCGGACGCCGTACTGCCCGGGGCCCGGCCATCGCAGGAAGACGGAGTCTTTGGGCCCCTCGAAGACCGCGCGCAACGAATCTTGGCCGAATTCCAGTCGCACCCGCTGAGAGCGGTAGATCGCGGCGAAGCGCGCCGCCTGATAGAAGGAGACAAGTTCGGTTCCGGCCCGCGTCACCTTGAGGCGGTCCATCCAGCCCGCCGTGCGGGGGAACGCCAGGGCGGCCAAGATGCCGGTGATGGCGAGTACCATGACCAGTTCGGGCAGGGTGACGCCGTTGCGCATAGCGCCATGATGCCGGGCAGAACGCCCGGACGCGTAA
>CAYXJB010000341.1:0-1668 GCA_964465445.1 uncultured Verrucomicrobiota bacterium | reverse complement strand
GCAAATACGCCATTGGCGCGTTCAACGTCAACAACATGGAACTGCTCCAGGCGATCGTCGAAGCCTGCGAGGAGGAAAAAGCGCCCGTCATTTTGCAGATTTCCAAGGGCGCGCGTCAGTACGCCAACCCCGTTTACCTCAAAAAACTCATCGAGGCCGCCGTGAGCCTCACCAACATCCCCATCGCCGTGCACCTGGACCACGGCGACTCCTTCGAGCTGTGCAAGGACGCCATTGACGAGGGGTTCACCAGCGTGATGATTGACGCTAGCTACGAACCCTTCGAGAAAAACGTCGAAATCTGCCGCCGCGTCGTCGAATACGCCCACAAACACAATTGCGTCGTCGAAGGCGAGCTGGGCCACCTGGTGGGCGCGCAGTTCGACGAGGGCGAAGCCGGCGGCGGCCATTCCAAATCCGGCCACTACACCGACCCGCAGGAGGCGGTGAAGTTCGTCCAGCTCTCGGGAGTGGATTCGCTGGCCGTGGCCATCGGCAACTCGCACGGCGCGTACAAATTCAAGGGCGCACAACGACTCGACCTGGAGCGGCTCAAAGCCATCAAACGGGCATTCCTGGACGCCGGGCTGGGGGATTATCCGCTGGTGCTCCACGGGGCATCGAGCGTGCCCAGGGACATCGTCGAGGAAATCAACAAATACGGCGGCAAACTCGGCACCGACACCTCCGGCGTGCCGGAAGCCGATATCGAGATCGCGCGCCGACTGGGTTGCTGCAAGGTCAACATTGACACCGACCTGCGCCTGGCGCTCACCGCCGGTATCCGCAAGGTTTTCGCCGAGAATCCGAAGGAATTCGACCCGCGCAAGTACCTCGGCCCGGCCCGCGCCAAGGTCAAAGAGCTGGTCCGTCACAAGGTGCGCAACGTGCTCTGCTGCGCCGGCCACGCCTTCGATTGAACCCGCGCGTGCCCCTGCCACCGCCGGGCCGGCCCGATGCGCCGCAGGCCGGTTGCCGCTCGCAAGCCCGCCGGAGCGCGATGGCGTGTGCCCTCCGAGGGCGGGTTGCAGTCGGGGCGAGCCGGACAAGCCGGATGGGCTGGCGATGCAACTTTTGCCCGCGGCGGTTGTTAACACCTTCGTGAAGTTCAGGGCACGATCATGGCCTATCGTTCAGTAACGGAGCTGTTCGCGCGGGTGCTCGGCGCCACGCCCGAGGAGATCGCCGACCTGCGGAAAGCCTGGCGTGTGGCGACCGAGAACGGCTCGCAGGAAACGCTGCTGGCGTTCATCTGCCGCGAGCGCGGGCTGGCCGAAGACGTGTTTCTCAAGCGCCTGGCCGAGGCGCTTCAGTGGCCGTATCTGGAACTGAGCCGGCTGACCGTCGAGCCGGAGGCCCGCAACCGCATCTCGACCAAGGTCGCCTTCCAGTATTCGATTCTGCCCATCGCCGCGCGCAACGGCACCTTGCAGGTGGCCGTGAGCAATCCCTTCGACACGGCCATGCTCAATGCCGTGCGCTTCGAGGCGCGCGGTCCGGTGCAATTCGCCCTGGCGGCGCGCGCCGACATCGAAAAAGCGCTCAAAAAATACTACGGCGTCGGGGCCGAAACCCTCGAGGAGATGGACGAGGAAGCGCCGCTGGAGCTGGAGCTGCCCGCCGACAAGGAGATCACCGAGACCGACCAGGCGGCCAGCGTCATCAAGT
>CAYXJB010000340.1:0-1675 GCA_964465445.1 uncultured Verrucomicrobiota bacterium | reverse complement strand
GCAGGGTTTCCCGCCGTACCAACATTCGGTGGCGTGGCGGCGCGGGGAAAGCTCGCCGGTCCGGGAGGCGTTCCTGCAATTGTTGCGGGAGGAAACGCAGGCGGCGGCCCGACCCGCCCGAAGCTGAAACGCACCGGAGCGCGGCGGCTCAGCCTCGAGCCGAGATTTCGAGCATGCGTTCGATGGGACGCCGCGCCCGTTCCAGGATGTCGGGCGGCAGCTCGATGCGCGGGCTGAGGTGTTTCATGCAATCGCGCACCTTTTCGAGCGTGTTGAGCTTCATGTACTTGCACTCGCTGCAGCGGCAACTGTCCGAGGGCATGCGCATGACATCATAGACCGGTGTGCAGAGGAATTCCTTGTCGGGGCATTCCTTGCGCATCCGGTGGATGATGCCCGATTCGGTGACGATGATGAAGCGCCGGGCGGGCGATTGCTTGCAGTAGTGGATCATCTTTTCGGTCGAGCAAACGGCGTCGGCCAGATCGCGCACCTCGCGCAGGCTCTCGGGATGGACGACGACCCTGGCGTCGGGGAACTGCTGCTTGAGCCTGAGCACCGCGTCCCGGCGGAACTCGACGTGGGCGTAACAGTGACCTTTCCAGAGCGTCATGGGCCGACCGGTTTGCTCGATGACCCACTGGCCGAGGTTTTCGTCGGGCACAAACAGCAGGTCGCGGTCCGCCGGAGCGGCGCGGACGATCTTTTCGGCGTTGCCGCTGGTGCAAATGACGTCGCTCAGGGCTTTGACCGCGGCGCTGCAGTTGATGTAGGCGATGGTGTAGAAATTGGGATTGGTTTTCTGGAAGGCGGCCAGTTGATCGGCCGGACAGCTTTCCTCCAGCGAGCAACCCGCGTCTTTGTCCGGCAGCACCACGATCTTGTCCGGGTTGAGGATCTTGGCCGTTTCGGCCATGAAATGCACGCCGCAGAACACGATCACGTCGGCCCGGGTGCGGGCGGCCTGCTGTGAGAGGCCCAGCGAATCGCCCACGTAATCGGCCACTTCCTGGATTTCGGGCACCTGATAATTATGGGCCAGGGTGACGGCGTTGAGCTGCTTTTTGAGCGCGAAAATCTCCCGGGCCAGCGCGTCAAAGCGCTCCCGCGCCATCGGCGCGCGCGGTTGCGGACGCTCGGTCAGGGCCTGTTCCATCGTCGCTTCGGGTGCCACAAGCTCAAGCTAGCTTCGGCGCGTCGGAGCGTCAACGCGCCGGTGGGGCGGGGGACGAGTTCCAAGTCGTGAACCCGAGGATTTCTGTGGTCCGAGATTCGAGGCGAGGCGTCCCAGGATTGGTGGTCGCGGCGCTGTGGGGCGCATCGAGCCTGTTGACTGGGATGACCGGTTCGTCGTGGGCCGGCGAGCCGCCGGGCGAGGCGTTGACGCTGATAGTGCTCGATCCGCTGGCGCGCGAGCTGGCCTGTGCCTGCGTCAAGGGCCACGGCCAACGCGATTACCATCAACTGGCGCGCCGGCTTTCCACGCGTCTGAACCGGCCGGTGCGCGTGGCGTTCTTCGAGACACTGGCTGATGCGCAGGGCGACCTTGCGCCCGGATCGCCGGTGGTGCTGGTGGCGCGTCACTTGGAGGTGAACCGGGCCGGGGGCGAGTCGAACACGACCTGGCAGGCGTTGTGCCGGCTCTCCGACCTGCAGGGCGAAACCACGCTTCGCG
>CAYXJB010000339.1:0-1746 GCA_964465445.1 uncultured Verrucomicrobiota bacterium | reverse complement strand
ACCTCTTCGAGTTGCTCTGGCGGCGACGCAGCTTCGAACGGGCATGGTGAGCCGGCCGACAATCCGGCGTCCGGGAATCCGTACCACCAGAGCGGCGGCGGGCTGAACAGGCGCGCGCCGCCCCGCGTCTGAACCCACATGCAGGCCGAGCTGTTCGATTTCCAAACCCGAACGCGGGTCATCTGCGGCGCCGGCGCGCTGGAGCAACTGGGCGAGCTGACCCGCACGCTGCCGGCCCGGCGCGTGTTGCTGGTTACCGACCCGGGACTGGTCGCCGCCGGACATGCGCCGCGGGCGCAGCGGATTCTGGAACGCGCCGGCGTGCACGTGGCGGTTTTCGACCGGGTGCGCGAGAATCCGACGACACGCTGCGTCGAGGACTGCGTGGCGGCGGCGCGCGCCGCGCGCATCGAGGCGTTGGTGGGCCTGGGCGGGGGCAGCGCGCTCGATACGGCCAAGGGGTGCAATTTCCTGCTCACCAACGGCGGACGCATCGAGGATTATCGCGGCGTGGGCCGCGCCACGCGGCCGATGTTGCCGTTCATCGCCGTGCCCACCACCGCCGGCACGGGCAGCGAATTGCAGTCGGCCACTCTCGTCGCCGACGAGCAGACGCATCAGAAGATGGCCTGTCTGGATCCCAAATGCGCCGCGCGCATCGCCATTCTCGATCCGGAACTGACGCTGTCCCAACCGGCGCGCGTGACCGCTTGCAGCGGCCTGGACGCCATCGCCCACGCCGTCGAATCCTCCGTGACACTCAAGCGCAACGCGCTCTCGGAACGGCTGGCGCGTCAGGCCTTCGCGTTGTGCATCGGCGCCTTTCCGGTGGTCCTGCGCGAGCCGGGCAACCTGGAGGCGCGCGCCCGGATGCAACTGGGCGCCGCGCTGGCCGGCGCGGCGATCGAGCATTCGATGCTCGGCGCGGCCCACGCGGCGGCCAATCCGCTCACGGCGCATTTCGATGTCACCCACGGGCTGGCGGTCGCGTTGATGTTGCCGCACGTGGTGCGTTACAACGCCGCCGAGCCGGCGGCCGCCGCCGCATGCGCGGAGCTGGCGCGGCTGGCCGGCGTGGACCGCGCGGCCGGTTCGCCGGCCGAGGCGCTGGCCCGGCGACTGGAAGAACTGCTGGCGTCCAGCGGCCTGCCCCGTTCCCTGGCTGCCTGTGGCGTTACCGCCTCCGACCTCGAATCGCTGGCCACCGAAGCGGCGCAGCAGTGGACGGCGCGATTCAATCCGCGAGCGATCGGGCCGGAAGATTTTGTGGCACTGTACGAAGCCGCGCTGGGCTGACGCGCCGCCGCGGGCTCAGTCCAGAATCCGCAGCCGGTAGTAGGGCGAATAGGCGCTGTCGCTTTGCGGCGGCCGGCCCACGGCGTTGTATTTGAAGTCGAACTTGTAGCGGTAGTGGACCAGGTTGGTGCCCGGCGGCACCGGCAGCAGCCCCTCCCACCGGTTGGACATCAGCGGCGTCGGACGCATGGGATAAAACTCCGTGCCGACGTTGACGTAGGCCTGGATCGTGTCCCAACGCAACGATTGCCGGCGGGAATGGAACGCCACCTCCACCGGATAAAGGCCGTCGGGATTGCGGACCTGCTGCCTCGGCGTGAGATTCGAAAAACTCGTGCACCCGCACGCCGCGACCAAAACCAGCGCCAGCACCACTACACTCTTCCGCATACGCCCGCAGGTTGACCACCACCACCGGTCCGACCGAACCGGGACCGCTGGACAGGCCGG
>CAYXJB010000338.1:0-1811 GCA_964465445.1 uncultured Verrucomicrobiota bacterium | reverse complement strand
TGATCGAACCCACGGCCGGTCGGATCTGGCTCGAGGGCGAGGAGCTGACCCGGCTGAGCGGTGCGGCGTTACGGGCGCGGCGGCGCAAGCTGCAAATGATTTTTCAGGACCCGTACAGCTCGCTCAATCCGCGCATGACCATCGAGGACGTCGTGGGCGAGGCGCTGGACGTGCACGGGCTGGTGAGCGACCGGGCGGCGCGCCGGGCGCGCGTGGCGGAGCTGCTCCAGGCGGTGGGCCTGGAGCCGGCGCACGCGCTGCGGTATCCGCACGAATTCAGCGGCGGGCAGCGGCAGCGCATCGGCATCGCCCGGGCGCTGGCCGTCGAGCCCAAACTCATTGTGTGCGACGAGCCGGTCAGCGCGCTGGATGTTTCGGTCCAAGCGCAAATCATCAATCTGCTTCAGGATCTGCAGCGGCAACGCGGTCTGGCGTATCTGTTCATCGCGCACGACCTGGCCGTGGTCGAGCACATCAGCCATCGCATCGTGGTGATGTATCTGGGGCAGGTGGTCGAGACGGCCGAGGCCCGGGCGCTGCTGCGCGAGCCCAGGCATCCCTACACCCGCGCGCTGCTCTCGGCGGTGCCGCAGACCGATCCGGAGAGCCGTCGCCGCCGGATCGTGTTGCCGGGCGATGTGCCCTCGCCGATGCATCCGCCGAGCGGTTGCCGGTTTCATCCGCGCTGTCCGATCGCCGAACGACCGCGCTGCGTTCAGGAGTGTCCGCAGTTGCGCGAGGTTTCCCCGGGTCATTGGGTGGCCTGCCATCTGGCCCAATGAGCCGCGCCGCCGGCGCACTCGTACACGCCGGTTGCCAAAACACCTCGAGCGCAGGGCGCCCGGAAGAGCAAAGACCTCGGGCAGAGGCGGTCGGGGCCGATGCTCCAGTGCAGCGGGCGATGTAACCGCGCGAGGGTTTTTGGCGTCCAACCGCTTGCCGGATCGCGACGGGGCTAGCGCCCGGGTTGAATCTGGAAATCGTGCTGCCCGTGCAATTTGCCCGCGGTGACGAACAATCGGTACGTCACGCCGGGCTGGAGCGGGTCGGGCTGTGCGCCGCGAACCGGCGGATGCATGCCGCGGATGGGCACACCGTAGGCGAAGGATTTGACGGGAACAGAATTGGACTCGGAGATCAGATGCCAGAGCGGATGGGCGTAGCGGTTGGTTTGCCATTCGGCCAGCGACACAACCTTGACCTCGGTAAGCCGGCAACGGCGGTCCAGAAAAAACAGCACCGAGCTGCCGGGCGGCGGTGCCCTGCGCGCCGAGCTGCGTCCGCCGCGCGGGCTGTAGGGTCGCAGGCTGTGGGCGATTTGAATTTCTTCCGGGCCGAACCAGTCGTTCCAGAAGTGATAAACGGCGAACGAAAGCAACCCCAACGCCACGCCCAGGAGCAGAATCTGCTTTTTGGCCATAAACCCGTGAAGTGGACGCGGGCCTGGCGAGGGCTATTCGACCGGGGCCGGGACACCGTGCGCGACCGCAGCCGGCTCGCGACGGTCGGCGGAGCGGCAAGCAGTTTTTCGGCAAGGATCGGAGGGCACACATGAACAGAGCAAGCGGACCAAACCGCGGATCGAGTCCGCGCCACCGCCGGGCGCGGTGGCTGGGGGCGTTTACGCTGATCGAATTGCTGGTGGTCATCGCGATCATTGCGATTCTGGCTTCGATGCTCCTGCCGGCACTCGGTCGCGCCAAAGAGTCGGGCAAACGGATCGCCTGTGTGAGCAATCTGCGTCAGCTCGGCCTGGCGTTGCAGATGTATGCCGACGACAACGAGGGGTACTATCCGCCGCGGAGCATTCG
>CAYXJB010000337.1:1538-1821 GCA_964465445.1 uncultured Verrucomicrobiota bacterium | reverse complement strand
CCGTCAAACCCGGCGTGAAGATGCCGCGCACCAGATACACGATGGCCAGGAAGCCCGCCACAAACGTGGAAGCATAACCCAGCGTGATGATCACCACGTGCGTCGCCAGCCAGAAGTTGGTATCCAGCACCGCCCGCAGCATCTCCATCGTGTCGCCGCCCAGCGACAAATGATGCGCGATCACCAGCGTGGTGAAGCCCACCACCGACGCCACCACCAGGCCGATCCCGATCCGGTAAAACCGCTCCAGCGCCAGCCCCAGCAGCGCCGCCGCCCAGCCGAT
>CAYXJB010000337.1:0-1462 GCA_964465445.1 uncultured Verrucomicrobiota bacterium | reverse complement strand
CGCCGTGTGAATGCCCACCGCCAGCACCGCCACCCAGAACGCCGAGCGCCGCAGCGTTTCCGCCAGCCCGGGCAGCACCACAAGGCTCAGCAGCGACACCAGCGCCAGCACCAGCGCCAGCACGTACATCACCAGCGAACGGTAAAACGGCTGGAACATGTTGAACCGGTATTCCCATCGGACCTTGGCGAGCTGGCGCGGATAATGTTCCGCGAGCCATTGCCGATAGTCGACCAGCGCCGCGTTGAACGCCTCCGGTTTGCCCGCGCGCCAACCACTGACCATCCGCGCGTACCATTTGACCGCCGGCGGCCATTCGGTCCGATGCACCGCGCCCATCAACGCCGCGCCCAGCGTCTGCCAGTCGTGATCGCCCGCCCGACCGTGCGCCGGCGGCACCACCAACGGCAGAGCAAATCGCGCCATGGCGTCGTACCCGGACATCAACTCCAGCAGCCGTTGGAACGTTTTCTCGTCGAATCGGTCGCCGGCCTGGCGTGCGCGGACCGCCGCCACACCGGCCGGAATCACCCGCTCGTATTCGGTCACCTCGGCAGCCAGATCGTCGGTGCCCGGCGGCTTGAGCGTCACTTTCAGTCGCTGGTAAAGCGACACGGCGTTGAACAGCTTCATGAGCGCACGCTCGAAGGCCGTGCGTTGAGCCGATTCGATCTTCTCGATCCGTTCGGCCTGGCGATTGATCTCCTCGTAGGAGGGGCGCAGCTCGGCGAAGGTGTAGTATTTCCGGCCCTCGGGCAGCTTGAGCAGGCTCAGCAGCTCGACGTTGTCGATCCGGAAAATGGCGCGCTCATCGGCGCGCTCCGGTTGCATCATCACCTCCAGCAACCATTCGATGGCGCTCAGGGTGCGGCGCGAGCCGTTTTCCTGCAGCGGCACGGTTTGTTTGGTGCGGATTTGCAACAGCGAGTTGCGGGCGACCGAGTCGAAGGGCTGAAACCGCCCGTTCATCAGCACGGGCAACTGCGCGAACTGCGGCACGTCGAACTCCGATCCCGCCCGGGGCCGGAACGCCACCACCACCCAGAGCGCCATCGCCGCCGTCACCAACGCCGGAATCCATCGTTTCATACCGCCAGCCTCCGTTTCAAAAAGGGAATCAGGTGCGTCAGGAATTGAATCAGCAGACCGACGGCGACCAGCACGCAGGCGAAGTAGGGCGTCAACCAGCTCGGATTGCGTACCACCTGCAGCACGCTGCCGCGGTCATCCGGATCGAAGCTGGCCTGATAGTAGGTCTCGCCCCAGTACCGGAGCGGGTTGTTCATGTAGATGTCCACCTCGCGCCGCTCGCCCCGGGCCGGTTGATCCAGTAGCACGCGGCTCTGAAAGTTCTTGGGGATTTCGGTGCCGGGATAGCGCTCGTGTCGGAACTCCAGCAGCCGGATGCTGAAGGGCTTGTAGTACCGGCGCGGGCGCAAACTCATCTCGTAGTGCCGGCCCT
>CAYXJB010000336.1:0-1878 GCA_964465445.1 uncultured Verrucomicrobiota bacterium | reverse complement strand
CTACGCGATGCCGGCGGGCGGTGTCCACGTTCCTTTGTCGGATCGCGCCCGGGAGCGTTTCCCGTCTTGTGCACC
This sequence comes from uncultured Verrucomicrobiota bacterium, assembly GCA_964465445.1. Lineage (GTDB taxonomy): Bacteria > Verrucomicrobiota > Verrucomicrobiia > Limisphaerales > JAOAIM01 > JAOAIM01. The sequence goes on along the minus strand of CAYXJB010000336.1, from coordinate 1,803 downwards.
GCGATTGTGTTTTTAGAGTGAACCCGTGCTCGAGAAATTCATCCCGCAACTGCTCGCCCGGCAGCCGTTGAGCGAGTCGCAGGTCATCGAGGCCGTCGAGGCACTGCTGGACGAAGCGCTGCCCGCCGCCACCAAGGCCGACTTTCTCATGCACCTGGCGCGCAAGGGCGAAACGGTCGAGGAAATCGCCGCCTTCGCCCGTGCGTTGCGCCAGCGGGCAATCCGACCGCCCCTGGATGCCCAAACCCGCGCCGGCGAGCTGCTGGACGTGTGCGGCACCGGCGGCGACCGCGCCGGCACGTTCAACGTCTCGACCTGCGTGGCGCTGATCTGCGCCGCCGCCGGCGTGCCGGTGGCCAAACACGGCAACCGGGCCGTCACCTCCCAAGCCGGCAGCGCCGATGTGCTCGAGGCCCTGGGCGTGCGCATCGAGCTCTCGCCCGAAGAAGCCGCCCGATCCCTGCGCGAGCATGGGTTCGCGTTCTTCTTTGCGCCGCGATTCCATCCGGCCTTTCGGCACGTCGCCGAGGCGCGCCGGCTCTGCGCCGAACGCGGCCAGCGCACGATCTTCAACCTGCTGGGGCCGCTGCTCAACCCGGCGCGACCCACCGTGCAACTCATCGGCGTGCCGCGTCCGGAGCTGTGCGTGAGTCTGGCCCGCGCGCTCCAGGCGCTGGGGGCGCGCCGCGGGCTGGTGGTGTGCGGTCTGGCGGATGCCGCCGCGGCGTTGCACCTGGACGAACTCTCGACGCTGGGCGGCAACACGGTGGCCGGATTCCGGGAAGGCGGCGAGGTGACCTGCGCGTCGTTGGCGACCGATTCACTGCCGTTGCAGCCGAGCGATCTGGCCGCGCTGCGCGGGGGCGACCGGGAAACGAACGCGCAGATTGTGCGCGCCATCCTGAGCGGTGCCGAACGCGGTCCCAAGCGCGATCTGGTGTTGCTCAACAGCGCCGCGGCCCTGCTGGTCGCCGGCCGGGTCGAATCCCTGCAGGCGGGCTGGGAACTGGCCGCACGCACCGTGGATGAAGGCCGCGCGGCGGCGAAACTGCGCGCGCTCACGTCGGTCTGAGCGGCGCTCCGACGCAAAGAAACGTTGCGCCCCGGGCCGGCCCCGGCCTAAATAAACGCATGGTTCAAACGGCGCTCAGCTCCGAGCCGGTGGGCGACCTGTCTGCCATCCGCGGTCTCTACGAAAAAGCCTTTCGGATCATGTTGCTGGCCCGGTTGCTGGAGGAAAAATTCGCCAGTCTCTATCGCGCCGGCAAAATCCACGGCGGCGTGTTCATCGGACGCGGCCAGGAAGCGCTCAGCGTTTCGATCGGCCTCTCGTTGCGCGAGGGCGACGTTTTCGCGCCGCTGATCCGCGATCAGGCCGGCCGGCTGGCCTTTGGCGAACCGTTGCTCGATGCGGTGCGCACCTACTTCGGCTCGGTGCTCGGGCCCATGCGCGGTCGGGACGGCAACGTGCACCGCGGCCGCCCGCGGCAGGGACTCCTGCCGATGATCAGTCACCTGGGCGCGATGATCGCCGTGGTCAACGGCGTGTTGCTGGCGCGCCGCATGAAAGGCATCCAGGGCACCGCCGGCGTCGCCTCGGTGGGTGACGGGGCGACCTCGACCGGCGCGTTCCACGAGGCGCTCAATCAGGCGGCCATCGAGCGGCTGCCGCTGGTGGTCGTCATCGCCAACAACCAGTACGCCTACTCGACGCCCAATTCGCGCCAGTTCGCCTGCGCGTCCTTGCTGGATCGCGCCCCGGGTTACGGCTTCGAGGGCCATGCGGTGGACGGCACCGATCTG
>CAYXJB010000335.1:0-1915 GCA_964465445.1 uncultured Verrucomicrobiota bacterium | reverse complement strand
CCGTTGGTCGGATGGCTGGAGCGGCGCGGTGTGCCACGATTGCGGGCGATCGTGCTGGTGTTTGCCGTGGCACTGGGGCTCTTGAGCGCGGTGGCGGCCGCGGTCGTGCCGCGCGTGGTGGTCGAGACCCGGCAGTTGCAGGAGCGGGTACCGGTGTTCGCGCAGAAGTTGCAGCGGCAGATCGCCGATTGGATCGAGCATCCGCCGGCGGCGCTGCGCAACGTGTTGCAACTGTTGTTCAAAAAGCCGCGACCGGCTCCGGCAACAGCCGAACCGCCGCCGCAGGGCGCGCCACCGGCCGAGCCGACGTTGTTGGAGCTGGTGGACCAGGAAACGCTGGCGCGGCTGACCGGCTGGATGAGCGTGGTGCTGGAGCAGGTGGGTTTGTGGCTCAAGGCGCAGGCGGCGCGGCTCACGTCGCTGTTTGCGCTGATAGCCGGCTTGGCGCTGATTCCGATCTACGCGTTTTATTTTCTGCTGGAGAAGCGGCCAATCGCGGCGCATTGGACCGACTACCTGCCGGTGCGCGAGTCGCGCCTCAAAGAGGAGCTGGTCTTCGTGCTCGGGGCCATCAACCAGTATCTGGTGGCGTTTTTTCGCGGTCAGGTGCTGGTGGCGCTTTGCGACGGGGTGCTCTACACGATCGGTTTTTTGCTCATCGGGCTGCCGTACGCGGTGCTGGTCGGGGTGATGGCGACGGTGCTGACGATCATCCCGTTTCTGGGGGCGATTGCCACGACGGTCACGGCGCTGGTCATTGCGCTGCTGAGCAGCGGCTGGAAACTGGCGTTGCTGGTGGCGGTGGTCGTGGCGGTGGTGCAATTGATCGAGGGCACGATCCTGCAGCCCCGGATCATGGGCGGCCGTGTGGGGCTGCATCCGGTGGTGATCATTCTGGCGCTGATGACCGGCACGACGTTGCTGGGCGGGGTTTTGGGCGGGATACTGGCGATTCCGCTGGCGGCGGCGTTGCGGGTGGTGCTGTTCCGCTACGTGTGGCGGGGGCGCGAACCGGCAAGCGGTTGAGCGGCGAGGCGCGCCCCGGGCCGGCGCTCAGCCGGCTTCGGCGGCGCCGCTTTGCGGTTCGGCATAGGCGGCGTCCACGCGGGCGGCGACGTCCTTGTAGCCGATGTCGGCCTTGTAAATGATTTTGAACTGTTCGATGGCCTCCTGTTTGCGGCCGAGTTGTTCGAGCGCGCAGCCCAACTGGTAGTGCAGCTCCTTTTTTTCGTCGTCGAAGACGGGTTTTTCGCGGAGCGCGTTTTGGAGGGTCTCGGCGGCCAGGTCGAACATCTTGCGCTTGGCGAAACACTGGGCCAGGTAGCTCATCGCGGCGATGCGTTTGTGGGGATTGTCCCGGGCTTTTTGGAACTCGCGGATGGCCTCGGTGATTTTGCCGGCCTGGAAATAGAGCGTGCCCAGCTCGAAGCGGATGCTCAGATCGGTGGGGTAACGCTCGGCGCGCTGGCGGCATTCGTCGAGCTGGAACTGGAGTTTCTCGGCCTGCAGCCGGGCCAGTTGCTCGGGATAATCGGGCGCGCCCGGGTCGAGCTGTTCGATCTGGTGGTCGTAGCGGCGGACGATCGTCTGGGCGATGGCGCGTTCCAGCGAGGGATCTTTGCCCGCTTCGGAGGCGCGCAACTGCTCGTAGAGCGCCAGGGCGCGGTCGAAGTTTTTTTTCTCGGCGTGGAGCTCGGCCAGGGAGCGGATCAGCTTGAGATTGTGCGGTTCGGAGCGCAGGCGCGTTTCGTATTCCTGGATGAGTCGCGCGGCGACGTCCTCGGATTTTTGGACGCGTTGTTCCTGTTCGAGCGCGACGGCCTCCTGCTCGTTGCGCAGCAGGTCGCGATACGAGCCCTGGCCGGTGGCGATTTTCTGGTAACCGCCCTCGCCCAGGGTGCGTTTGGCCGAGAGG
>CAYXJB010000334.1:0-1975 GCA_964465445.1 uncultured Verrucomicrobiota bacterium | reverse complement strand
GTAGGCGGCTCCGTGCATGCCCAGCCAGCGCAGCGAGAGCGGATGCGTTTCCGGAAACGCGCCGCAGCCCATGATCGTGGTGGTGACCGGGATCTGCGTGCGTTCGGCAAACTCGCGCAATTCCTCGCTCGCGTTGCCGGTGATGATGCCCCCGCCGACGTAGAGCACCGGGCGCTCGGATTTCTCGATCAGGCCGATGATCTCGTTGAGCTCCAGATCGCTGGCTTTGGGACAGGGATCGTAGCCGCGAATGTGCACCTCGGTGGGGAAGACCGGCTGGGTGCGCGCCTGCTGCACGTTCTTGGGCAGATCAATCACCACCGGCCCGGGTCGGCCCGTCTGCGCCAGATAAAACGCCTCCTTGACGATGCGCGGCAGGTCGTTGACGTCGGTGACCAGATAGCTGTGTTTGACGATCGGCAGCGTCAGGCCGAAGAAATCGGTCTCCTGAAACGCGCCCTTGCCGATCATGTGCTGCGGCACCTGACCGGTGATCGCGATCAGGGGCACCGAGTCCATGTAGGCGTCGGCGATGCCGGTGACCAGATTCGTCGCCCCCGGGCCGCTGGTGGCCATGCACACGCCGGCCTTGCCGGTGGCGCGGGCGTAACCCTCGGCGGCGAATGCTCCGCCCTGTTCGTGCCGCGGCAACACGACGCGGATTTTTTTGGAACGCGTCAGGGCCTGATGCACCTCCATGCTCGCGCCGCCCGGATAGGCAAAGATCGTGTCCACGCCCTCCCGCTCCAGGCACGCCACCAGGATTTCGCTGCCCGACATCGTCGGCCCGACTTCGAGCCGCGGGCGGGCGGTGGCGCGCCGGCCGGGGTGCGCCGGTTTGGTTTTGGTTTCAGCGATGGTTTTGCTCATGGTTTTGGTTGTGGTTGTCGGCCGGAGCGGCGCGGGTAACAAAAAACCCACGACCGTTTCCAGCCGTGGGTTCTTGTCAAAAGCGCCTTGCTCTAGCTTCGACAAGGACCGACGGCTGCGTCGCAGACGACCACGACGACCCGCAGCAGGTTCACTTGTCGAACGCGTGTTGACATCGCCGCCAAGCTATCCAATCGCTCCCCGGCGGTCAAGCCCCCAAAAAACGCCCGCGCCCGACGCGACCGGACGTCCCTCCAGCCGGCGTCCGGCCGCCGGGGCGGTTGATCGGCCAGAGCAGGGCTGCTAGCCTGCCGCCAGTGTGAGTGGTCAACCGCCTTGCCGCCCCGGGTTCGTCTTGCTGGCTCTGAGCCTCCTGCTGTGCGGCTGCCGCCCCGGGCCCGATCTGCCGTCCGTCTCGGGCACGATCGAAACCGACGAAGCGCGTTTGGCCTCGCGCTACGGCGGACGCGTTCAAACCGTGCTCGCCCAGGAGGGCGATCTGCTCGAGCCCGATCAGGTGATTGTCGAACTGGACGCCGCCGAGCTGCGCGCCGAGCGCGATCGGGTGGCGGCCCAACTGGCCGAGGCTCTGGCCGGGCCGCGGCCGCAGGAAATCGCCACCGCCCGGGCCGAATGGGAGGCGCTGCTGGCGCAATGGGAGCTGGCGCGCGTGGAACGTCGCCGCGCCGAGGCGCTGTTCGCCGCCGGAACGATTTCCGAGACCGAGCGCGACCGCGCGCTGACGCAGGAACGCGCCCTGGAAAAAAGCGCGGCGGCCGCCCGGAGCCGACTCGATCTGCTCCAGGCCGGCACCCGCCCGGAGCAGATCGCCCAGATCCGCGCCCAACTGGAGGCGCTCGAAGCCCGCTTGCGCGAGATGCAGGTCCGCGCCCCCACCCGCTGCCTGCTGGAAGTGCTCAGCGTCAGAGTGGGCGACGTGCTCGCGCCCAACCAACCGGTGGCCACGGTGTTGTTTCCGGACCGGCTCTGGGTGCGCGTGTTCGTGCCGGAAACCTGGCTGGGGCACATTCGCCCGGGCGAAACGGTGCGGTTGCGCGTGGACTCGTTTCCGGGGCAGGACTTCAGCGGTGTGGTCGAGCAGATT
>CAYXJB010000333.1:0-1986 GCA_964465445.1 uncultured Verrucomicrobiota bacterium | reverse complement strand
CGGCGTTCCAAAGCGGCGCAAACCCGACGACCGAATCCGGCCCGAGGGCCGACGCACCGCGCGACAGGCGAACCGGCGCCGCACCGCTTCGCCGACAGCCCGGGGCCTAGCAGGCGGCTGGCCCGGTTGCTCATATCTACGTATCAGGATGCGTTGATTTTTCAGCTTGGCGCTCGCTGGTCTTTGCCGTAGTTTGGGACACCGTGAACAGCCATCCGAGAGACCCATCGCCGGTCGGCGAGCAACTGCGTCAGCTCCTGGCCGAGCGCATCGTGCTGCTGGACGGGGCGATGGGCACGATGGTGCAGCAGCGACGGCTCAGCGAGGCGGATTATCGGGGCGAGCGTTTTCGGGACTGGCCGCGGGAAGTGCACGGGCTGCACGATCTCTTGTGCATCACCCAGCCGGTCCTGGTCGAGGCGATTCACCGGGAGTATCTGGAGGCGGGCGCCGACATCATCGAGACCAACACGTTCAACGCGCAGCGTTTTTCGCTGGCCGATTACGGTCTGGAGGGGCTGGTGCGCGAGCTCAATGTGGCGGCGGCCGGTTGTGCGCGGCGGGCGGTTGAGGCGTTCATGGCGGTGCATCCGGACCGGCGGTGTTTTGTGGCCGGGGTGCTGGGGCCGACCAACAAGACCGCCTCGCTCTCGCCGGATGTGAATCAGCCTGCGTACCGGGCGGTGACGTTCGACGATCTGGTGGGCGTCTATGGGGAGCAGATTGCGGCGCTGTTGGAGGGCGGGGTGGATCTGATTCTGGTCGAGACGGTGTTCGATTCGCTTAATTCCAAGGCGGCGTTGTTTGCCCTGGAAGCGGCGTTCGAGGCGGGAGCGCGTCGTGTGCCGGTGATGGTGTCGTTCACGATCACCGACCGGAGCGGGCGGACGCTTTCGGGACAAACGGTCGAGGCGTACTGGATTTCGGTTCGGAATCACGAGTTGCTGAGTCTGGGGATCAACTGCGCGCTGGGGCCGCGGGAGATGCGCCCGTTCATCGCCGAGCTGGCGGGGCTGTCGGAGTTTCCCGTTAGTGCGCATCCCAACGCGGGGCTTCCGGATCCGCTGCTGCCGACGGGTTTTCCCGAGACGCCAGAGAGTTTTGCGGCGCAACTGGCCGAGTGGGCGCGGGCCGGCTGGGTGAACATTCTGGGCGGCTGTTGCGGCACGACGCCGGCGCACATCCGGGCGCTGGCCGAGGCGGTGCGCGGACTGCCGCCACGCCGGCCGGTGCAGGTCGAACCGCTGCTGCGGCTGAGCGGTTTGGAGCCGCTGACGCTGCGGCCGGGTAGCAACTTCATCAACATCGGCGAGCGCACCAACGTGGCCGGCTCGCCGAAATTCGCGCAGTTGATTCGCGCCGGCGATTTCGAGGCCGCCGTGGGCATTGCGCGCCAGCAGGTCGAAAACGGCGCGCAGATGCTGGATGTGTGCATGGACGAAGGGCTCATTGACGGGGTGGCGGCGATGCGCCGGTTTTTGAATTTGCTGGCGGCCGAACCGGACATTGCGCGGGTGCCGATCATGGTGGATTCCTCCAAATGGGAGGTGATCGAGGCGGGGTTGAAATGTCTTCAGGGCAAGGGCGTGGTCAATTCCATCAGCCTCAAGGCCGGCGAGGCGGAATTTCTGCGTCAGGCGCGGCTGATCCGCCGCTACGGCGCGGCGGTGGTGGTGATGGCCTTCGACGAGCAGGGCCAGGCCGACACCTTCGAGCGGCGGATTGCGGTGTGTCGTCGCGCCTACGAGCTGCTCACGCGTCAGGCCGGTTTTCCGCCCGAGGATATCATCTTCGACCCGAACGTGCTGACGGTGGGCACGGGCATCCCCGAACATGCCAACTACGCGGTGGACTTCATCCGCGCCACCCGCTGGATCAAGGAAAACCTGCCCCACGCCAGGGTCAGCGGCGGGATCAGCAACATTTCCTTCGCCTTCCGCGGCAACAACCCCGTCCGCGAAGCCATGCACGCGGCGTTTCTCTACC
>CAYXJB010000332.1:0-2000 GCA_964465445.1 uncultured Verrucomicrobiota bacterium | reverse complement strand
CGCGTCGGTCACGATCCGGTTGATTTCTTCGGGCATCGTGCGGTCGAAGCTCCGCAGGCCCGCCTCCACGTGCGCGACGCGGATGCCCATCTTGGCGCAAACCAGCGTGCACGCCAGGGTCGAATTGACGTCGCCCACCACCACAACCCAGTCCGGTGCCTGTTCTTCGCACACCGGTTCGAAGCCGGTCATGATTTTGGCCGTCTGCGCAGCGTGCGATCCGGAGCCGACTCCCAGATTAATGTTCGGCGGTCGGATGCCCAGCTCGCGGAAGAACACCTCTGACATGGCCGCGTCGTAGTGCTGGCCGGTGTGCACCAGGCAGGCCTCGAGGCGCGGGCCGCTCGGGTCGCCGGTGGCGTTGTGCGCCTCGATGGCTTTCATGATCGGGGCGACTTTCATGAAGTTCGGCCGCGCGCCGGCAACGATCAGCAGCTTGAGTGCCCGTGCCGTTGCGCAGGGGCGCTCGTCGGAAGCCGCGCCGACAAGCGACGCATTCATTGCGGCCGGTTGCATCCGGGATTGCGATACAGTGTGCATGAAACGGGAAGGCTCAGCAGGATGAATGCCTCCGAGCGCACTCGATGCGGATGATTTCTTCGATGTGGTTGAGAATGTCTTCGAGCGCGTGTCGTGGACGGGCCGCCGGTCCGCCGCGTTTGTTGCGGGGCTCGAGCCGAATTTTTTGCAGAACGTCCTCTGGCGTGCGGATGAGAACCAGGCGGCCTTCGGCTTCGAGCTGGCGATCCACGGCGCCGGTTTTGCCACGGAAAATGCTGTACACCGGCACGCCCAGCGCCGCGGCTTCGCGGTTCATCGTACCTCCGCCGCTGACCACCAGATCCGAAAACCAGACCAGATTCATCCCGTCCACCGCGCGGGTCGGAACGACGGTCTTGTCGGCGGCGAACCACTCCGGATGCGCGGCGCGCAATCGCTGCTCCTGCGTGCGGTTTCGCGGCAACAGCACGACGCGCGCGCCCTCGGTGGCGCACAATCGTTCCATCAACACCTCCAGCAGCCGCTCGGCCTCCGGGTTGTGGTAATGCGCCTCGTCCGCCGGCGGCCGCACCGTGACGATGAGCTTCGCCCCGCGCAGCCCCAGCTCATCGAGCAGGCGTTCGTCGGGCTGAAAATCCGGCGCGTACACGTCTTCTTTGATGCCGCGGTACTGTCGAACGCGGCCGGGCGCGCCGCCGGATTCGGCTTCTGAAATGGCGGTGGGCACGATGACCCAGCGGGGCGGGGCCAGCGGCACCATGGCCGAATGCTCGTAGTCGTTCATCGAAATCGTCGGGATGCCCAGCGCGCGCCCGAGCAGCTCCTTGGAGCGCGAGCCGTGCGAGAGCGCCAGGTGCGGTTTCTCGCGCAGGCAAACCGGCGCCAATTGCACCGAACGCCATACCAGCCCCAGCGCCTTGAGCAGGCGATTCCTGCCGTAGTGCCGTCCGATTCGACGGCAGGCCAGTCCCTTTCGTGCAGCCAGCTCGCACACCTGAAACGCATCCCGCGCGGTGAGCACCACCTCATGACCGCGCCGCTGCAGCTCGCGCACGATCGGAACGAACAGCGGTACGTGGGGCGTGTTGTCCAGATCAATCCAGATTTTCACCCGCGGCGTGCCGTTGCGGCCGGGCGCACAGGCCGGCGCGGGAGCTTCGGCCGGAGGTTGCGGCTCGACGGTCAGAAAACGGCCTGCGGGATGGCGCGGTTTGAACCGCGTGCAATATTCGGCGACCTCACACGGCAGCGCCTGCCAGCAACGATCGCCATGGGCCGAGCGCACGTATTCGAGCAGTTCTGCATACCAGGCCGCCGGAAAGTCCAACGCGGTGGGCGCGTCGCTGTGGAAGTTCAGGTAGTCCGGATGCACGTTCACCAGGGCCAGCCCGCCGTGGCGCGCCACCCAGTCGAGCTTGCGTTTCCAGAGTTCGATCGTCCGTTCCCGCAGGAACAAAAACAGCGTCGAATCCTGCGCCAGCGTGTAGGGCAGTTCCACA
>CAYXJB010000331.1:0-2036 GCA_964465445.1 uncultured Verrucomicrobiota bacterium | reverse complement strand
GTGGCGGCGCTGGGCATGGGCGGGGAATGGGCGCTGGGTGTGGCGCTGGTCATGGAGGTGTGGCCCGAGCGCCTGCGGCCGATTCTGGCCGGGGTCATCGGCGCGGCGGCCAACGTGGGCCTGGTGCTCATTGCGCTGGTGGCGATTCAATTTCCGGTCCGGCCCGACTCCTGGCGGTGGCTGCTGTTGGTGGGTGTGCTGCCGGCGCTGTTGACGTTCTTCATCCGGCTGTTTGTGCCCGAGTCGGAGCGATGGCAACAGGCGACGGCTTCCGGCCCGTCGCGTCCGCTGCGCGAAATTTTCTCGGCAGCGCTGCTGCCGCGCACGCTGTTGGCGATTGCCTTTGCCTCGATCGCGCTGATTGCCACCTGGGGCGCGGTGCAATGGATGGCATTGTGGGCCGACAAGCTCGCCGGCAGCGATCTGCCGCGGGCCAAAGCCTACACGCAGGTGCTCGCCGCGCTGGGCGCGGTGGCGGGTTGTTTGCTCGGCGCCTGGCTGGGCGGGCGGTTGGGACGTCGCCCGGCGTACCTGCTGCTGTGCCTCAGTTCGCTGGCCTCCGGCTCGTATTTGTTCCGGGGCGTGAGCGAGTTCGGGGCGACGTTTCTGGTGATGGCGTTCGTGGTGGGCGTGTGCACGGCGTCGTTTTACGGCTGGTTGCCGTTGTATTTGCCGGAGTTGTTTCCGACACGCGTGCGGGCCACCGGCCAGGGCTTGAGCTTCAATTTCGGACGCATTTTCGCCGCGATCGGCGCGCTGCAAATGGGGTCGCTGATGCAAACCCTCCACGGCGATTACGCGCGTGCCGGGGCGACGAACCTGCTCGGGCCGGTGTTGATCTGGCTGGCGCCCGAAACCAAGGGCAAACCGCTGCCGGAATGAGGCTTGCGGTCCGGGAATCGTTGGTGCCGGTGCGCTCGCCGGATGGCGCAGCCGGGCCGGGTGCTTTTCTCTTGGCTTGGGCGCGACCTTTCCGCTTCATTGCCCGCGCATGAAATCCAGAGCCTACTCGGCGGCGGGTGTGGACATCGAGCTGGCCAACCGGCTCAAGGCCGCTTTGCCGCGGCTGCTGGCCCGGGCGCGCCGACCCGAGGTGCTCGGGCGCATCGGCGGGTTCAGCGGGCTTTTTGCGCTGCCAGTGCGGCGCTATCGCGAACCGGTTCTGGTCAGCAGCGTGGACGGCGTGGGCACGAAACTCAAAATCGCCTTCGCGCTGGATCGGCACGATACCGTTGGCCAGGACCTTGTGAATCATTGCGTCAATGATATCGCAGTGCTCGGCGCCGAGCCGCTGTTTTTTCTGGATTACATCGGCACCGGCCGGCTCGAGCCGCGCGTGTTCCGCGAAATTCTTTCGGGCTTTGCCCGCGCCTGCGCCCAGAATCGCTGCGCGTTGATCGGCGGCGAGACGGCCCAGATGCCGGGCTTTTATCGCAAGGGCGAGTACGATCTGAGCGGCACGATTGTGGGCGTGGTCGAGCGGGCGCGGATGCTCGACGGGCCGGCCACGGTGCGCGCCGGCGATGTGCTCATCGGGCTGGCCTCCAGCGGCTTGCACACCAACGGTTATTCGCTGGCGCGCAGGATTCTCTTCGAGCGCTTGCGTCTCAAGCCGTCGAGTTACGTGCCGGAGCTGGGCAACCGCCTGGGCGACGAACTGCTCAAGGTTCACCTCAGCTACGGACCGCTGGTTCAGGCGCTGCTGCGACGGTTCAACCCGCCCGATGCCGCTCCGCCGGAGCGCGTGGTCCGTGCGCTGGCGCACATCACCGGGGGCGGATTTCTGGACAACATCCCGCGCGTGCTGCCGCGCCGTTGCGACGCACTGGTCCGCAAGGGCGCGTGGGAGCTGCCGCCGATTTTCCGGCTGCTGGCCGAACGCGGTCGGGTGAGTGAGCGCGAGATGTATCATGTCTTCAACATGGGCATCGGGATGGTCGCCATCGTCGCACAGGAGCAGGCTCATGCGGTGCTGCAATTCATCCGCGCCCGGAAACAGCCGGCCTGGATCATCGGCGAGGTGGTGCGCGGCCGCG
>CAYXJB010000330.1:0-2098 GCA_964465445.1 uncultured Verrucomicrobiota bacterium | reverse complement strand
AATGCGCCCACGAGCCCGCCGTAGAGCACGAACCCGGCCCGCCACTTCGTGAAGAGATCCCACGAAACCTCCTGCATGCGCCCAAGCAGCCCCGCCACGCGCGCGCCGACGTACATGCTCGCGAGCACCGCAAGCGTCAGCGCCACGCCATGCTTCGAGGTCCACGACCACGGCCGGCCGCGCGATCCGGACGCGGCCGCCAGCCCGAACAGGACGCACAAGACGACCGCACCGAGGCCGAGCGCCCACGGCGCGCGGCTCCAGACCAGTTCCGGATCGGCGCCTTGGCGCGCCTCCACGGCCCTCTTCGCCGACCACGCCCGCGCGCCGGCGACGATCGCCGCCGCCGCCGTCGCGCCGAACGCCGCCCACAAACCCTTGCGCCATCGCTCCTTCGGATGCCGGTATCCCCACGCCGCCAGCAGCGGAAGCACGCCAAGCGCCAGCCCGGCCGGATGCCAGCGGCCGTCCATGATGTCGAGGATTTCCCACGGCCGCTCGTAATCGCCCGGCATCTGAAGCATGTAGGTGATCTTGGCCGACAGAAACCCCGCGACCATCAGGAAGATGGAGAAATCTATCAGGAAGTCCCGATCGATCCCGGCCGCGCGTGCGTTGCGCGTCCCGACCCACACCGCGGCGAGAAACCCCGACATGATGAGGAACCCGTAGGCGGTCACGGGCACGCCAAGGATCGGGACCTTGAAGAGCTCCTGGATCATCTCCGCCCGTCCACGAGGCGGCTATCCTTCTTCCTGGTCCTCTTCGCCGTGCGCCGTCTCGTCCACGCGCAGTCCCTCCGGCAGCGTGACGTTCCGCAGCAGGTGCCCGCACTTCCTGCAGCGGTACTGCCGGTCCTGCCGCACGCCCACGACGTTGAACCGCGCGCCGCATCCGTCGCACACCATCAGGCTCTTGCTCTGCTGCCGGAGAGCCTCCTGGACCTTTGCCGCATCCACGAAGCCGTGCTCGACGAGGATCCCGCCCAGCCGCGGCAGCGGTGCGACGCCATGCTCGGCCAGTTTTCGCTGGATCTCCAGCGCCTTGTTGATCTGCAACTGCGTGCAGCAGCCCATCTCCACGAGCCACTGGCCCAGCATCAACTCGCTCTTCTCGATCAGCCGCAACTCCCGCAGCGTCTCCAATTGCTGCCGCTTCGCCTCCAGAAGTTCCGTCAGTTGCGCGTCCGTCAGATACCCGCGGGAGACAAGGATCACTCCCAGCGGGCGGAGCGCCGTGCGGCCCTTGGTCCGGTTGGGATCCTCTTGGAACATCTCGCCGCGCTGGAGGTCCAGGCATTCCCGCAACTGCTCCTCGGTGATGTAGCCGCGCTGAAGCGCCAGCCGGCCGACGATCAGGTCGCTGTCGGATGCCATGCGGCTGCTCCTATTCGACAATATACCGCGCCCGCGGGGAAGTCAAAAACGTGGTGATGCGGTGGCGGCCCACGCTCGCGCACAACCCCACCGCGGCGCAGGTCATCAGCATGCTCGAACCGCCGTAGGACAGAAACGGCAACGGAATCCCCATCACCGGCATCCACCCGACCGTCATCCCCACGTTCACCACCACTTGGGCGGCGACCATCGCCGCCGTGCCCGCGCACACCAGCCGCCCGAACGGCTCCTGCGACCGCCACGCGATGCGGAAGAGTTCGTACAGGAGCGCAACGTAGAGCAGCATCGCCAGCGTGCAGCCGACGAAGCCGAGTTCCTCGCCGATCGCGGAAAAGACAAAGTCCGTGTGGCGGTCCGGGATCGCGTACGGATACCGCTCCACGCCGCTTCCGACGCCCAGTCCCAGGAATCCGCCCGCCGCCGTCGCGTTCCGCGCGTGGTTCTGCTGGTACAGGTACTTCGCATCGACCCGCTCCGGCATCAGGAACGCGATCAGCCGCGCCCGCTGGTAGTCCTTCAGGCCGTAGCGGAACGCCGGCGCGGCGACCGCCACGGCCAAGGCCGCCCGCGCCGCCAGACGCCGCTTCGGCTCGGGCAGGCCGACCTCGGCGAGCAGGCCTTCGGCCTTCTCGAGCGCCGCGCGCTTGCCCATGCCGAGGTGACGGATCAGCGGTTCGGTGAGCTGCTGGCCGATGCTGAAG
>CAYXJB010000329.1:1841-2102 GCA_964465445.1 uncultured Verrucomicrobiota bacterium | reverse complement strand
CCGCAGATCGTGCTCGATGAGCGACCGCTGCAGGTGACGATGCTGGTGCAGGTCATCAAGCTGCATCCGAAGAAATAGCTGCGCATGGATTTTCTCAAAAAACACTACGAGAAAGTGCTGCTGGGCGTGGTGCTGGTGGGCCTGGCGGTGGGCGCGGCGTTGTTGCCCTGGATGATCGCCAGCGAACGGCGCGGTCTGCAGGAGAAGGCCGATGAAATCATCCGCCGTCCCCCCAAACCGCTCGAAGAGCTGGACCTTTCA
>CAYXJB010000329.1:0-1831 GCA_964465445.1 uncultured Verrucomicrobiota bacterium | reverse complement strand
GCGACGACCAACCTCTTCCAGCGTGTCAGCACGCCGGTGGTGCTGGACCTCTCGACCGGCAGCAAACTGTTCAATCCGGCGCGGCCCTGGCAACGGCAGCCCGACGGCTCGATCGTGCCGGTGGCAGCCGGCCGCGGCATCGGGCCCGAGGCCGTGGTCGTGACCAAAATCTCGCCGCTCTACACGATTCTTTCGCTCGAGTCGGTCCTGAGTTCCGAATCCGGCGCCCGCTACATCATCGGCATCGTGCGAGAGGCGGCGGCCAAACCATCGGAGCGGCGCAAACGCACCCTCGGGGCGAGCCTGAACGAAAACACCAAGGAAGGTTTCATCATCCGCGAGGTGCGCGGCCCGGCCAACGATCCCACCGAGCTGGTGGTGGAGTTGACCGACACCGGCGAGCGGGTGAGCCTGAGCAAGAGCAAGCCCTACCGGCGCGTGGACGGCTACACGGCCGATCTGCGCTATCCGCCGGAGAATCGCACCTGGGTGGCCCAGCGGGTGGGTTCGCGCCTGCGGCTGAGCGGCGAGGATTACAACGTGGTTGCCATCAGCGCCAACGAGGTTGTATTGTCCGCCCCGTCGGGCAAAAAAACGTCCAGACCTTTTAACCCCGAATTGTAACCGTGCTGCGGCGAGTTTTTGTTTGCTGTTCCAACGCAAGTCAACCCATGACCAAATTCGTCTCGATCCCGATCGGTTTGATCCTGCTGTGCGCAGCGGCGCTGCCGGGCCAGGCTCAAACACCCCCCACGGCCGTCGCCGTCGAAGAAGCCGTGCGACGGCAGGCCGACACGCTGAGCCTGCGCCAGAAACTGGAGGAAGCGCGCCGGGCCGAATCGCGCAAGGACATGGCTACCGCCGCCCGACTCTACGAAGAGGCTTACAAACTGGTCGAAGGCATCGGCGATTTCACCACGCCCGAAGCCCGCGCCACCATCAGCGGGCTGAGCGCCATCAAACTCGAACTGGCCCGCGCCGCCCAGAAGCGCGGCGAGCTGGAGGAAGCCGGCGTGCACGTCAACCGGGTCCTCAAAATCAATCCCCAGGACGAAGCCGCTCTGGCATTCAAAAAGCAAAATGACCGGCTTCTGGAGGAGCAAAAGGGCATGCGGCCCACCCCCGGCGCCATCGAGCGCGCCAAGACCGCCCAGAAAGAACGCATCGAAGCCAACACGCTGGTCCAGGACGCGCGGCTGTTGCTCGAATCGGGCAAGCTCGACGAGGCCGAAGCGCGGCTCAAACAGGCCATCGCCCTCGATCCCGAAAACCGCGCCGCCTACTACTACCTGAGCCTGCTCAAGGAAAAGCGCTTCGCCGAGGCCGACCGCCGGCGCAATCAGGACTCGCGTCAGAGCATCGTCGAGGTGCAGCAGGAATGGGCCAAGCCCATCAAGCGCGAGCTGTTGCCCGTGCCCAATCCCTACGCCACCACCAACCTGGTCCACACCGGCAAGGGCCGCCAGGCCATCCTCAGCAAGCTCGACCGCATCCGGCTCGAAACCGTCGGGCCCTGGGACAATCTGCCGTTGAGCGAGGTCATCCGCATTCTCAGCGAGGAGGCGCGCAAACGCGACCCGGAGCGCAAGGGGATCAATTTCATCATCAATCCCCATGCTGAAGCGCCCAGCCAGCCGGTGGTGGCTGCGCAGGCGATTGATCCGACCACCGGTTTGCCGGTCACCACGCTGCCGACCCCCACCGAGGAAACGGTGGACATCGGCAGCATCAACATCCGCATCAACCCGGCGCTCAACGATCTGCGCCTGGCCGACGTGCTCGACGCGATTGTCAAGGTCGCCGAGAAACCGATCAAATTTTCGATCGAGGA
>CAYXJB010000328.1:0-2107 GCA_964465445.1 uncultured Verrucomicrobiota bacterium | reverse complement strand
TGAGCGTCATCGTGCTCGGCGCGACGGCACTGCGCCGCGTGCGCGCCATGCACCAGGGCTGATCACGATCGCAGCGAACAGGCGCGGCAACCGCAAGACCGTTCTCTTGCCGCGCCTGCTCCCGATCTCACGCCAGATTACTCCCGCCAGGCACGCCGTGGCTCGTGCCTGGCAAGATCGTGCTCCTCGTCGCGACCGTCCATTGGTGAAACTAGATGCACCTGTGGTACGGCCGACCAGTCGAACGCGGCCAGGCGATCCGGCCCGATTTCGACGATGCGATCGAGGCATGCCTGGCTCTCGGCAACCAGGCGTGCCGTGTCAATGCCTCGGCACCGCGGGACAAAGCGGCTCACCTTGGCAATGCCATCGCGCAAGAGGGCGACCGCACCGCGGTAATTTCCTCCCCGCGCGTGGTGGAATCCCACGCCAATCTGCAAAATGCCCTGATAGAGCGTGCGCACGGCTGAGCGCTCGGCGTGCCACTCATGCTCGATCGCCTCATGGCATTCATAAAAACGCCCTTCGTTGAACAGACGAATGCCCTCTAGGACGCCTGGCGGCAATGCTCCCTCACACACATCCGCGCTAGTGCTCAGCGATCTCAGCGCCGGTTCCAAACAGGCCCGGACGCGCGCCATGGTCGCCGGCGGATCGTCGCCCAATGCACCCTCGATGACGAGCGGCCCGGCATAGCCGGAGCTAGCGATGGCACGGAGGAGCGCCGGCCAGGGCAAGTCGCCATCGCCGGGCGGCAGGTGACGGCGCGCGGAATCATGGGCACGCCGGTCGCTCAGGTGCACATCAACGATGTGCCCTTCCATCGCGGCAAGCAGCATGAAGGGATTCGCTCCCGCCTCGGCCGCTTGAAACGGATCAAAGGCGAACCCTACCGAGCCGGGCGGCCCGAGATCAGGCAGCCGCGCGGCGAGCGCTTGCGTCTCGCGCACCGTGGCGACGCAGCACCATGACACGTTTTCGATAGCGAGGGTGACGCCGGCACGATGGCAACGCTCGGCCAGATCGGCTGTGACCGCGAGAAAGCGTTCCCAGCCGTCAGCCTCCTTGGCTTCATCCCGTGTAGCGCCGTGCCAAATCACAGCCCGCGCACCGAGTGCCTGCGCCGCCTCGATTGCCTGAACGAAGCGCTGCCTGGCCTCCTCCGTGCGCCGTGCGTAGGCGGTGAAGAACGGATGCAGGGATTGAAAGGTGTGGATTGCATGGACCCGGACACCGGCGCTAGCTGCGTTGGCCGCCACGGTCCGAATGAATGTGGCCTCGTATTCGCCCGCGGTTTGCAGCAGCAACTCCACGTCGCCGATACCCAAATGAGCCGCCACGAATGGGACTTCTTCCGTCTGCACCCGCGGATAGAGTGCGCCACTTGACAAGGCCAGGCGCAACGACATCGCATTCCCTTTCGCGCTCGAAGCGTGCCGGATTTGTCCGGCTCACCAAGCCGATGGTACCATCCTCCCCCGTTATGACGGAGTACGTACGCCCACCCGAGCAGTGGGCGATGGTTACAGGAATGACGCTGCACGCATCAGCTTCCCCGCGCCTGACGCGCCTGGAGCTTCATGGGTTCAAGAGCTTCGCGAACCGGACCGTGTTCCAGTTCGAGCCTGGCATCACCGCGATCATCGGTCCGAACGGCAGCGGCAAATCGAACATCTCCGACGCGGTGCGCTGGGTGCTCGGTGAGACGAGTCACGCCACGCTCCGCAGCAAGAAGACGGAGGATGTCATTTTTGCGGGTGGGCAAGGCCGGGCTCCCGCGGGCATGGCTGAAGTTTGCGTCACCTTCGACAACTCTAGCGGCTGGCTGCCCATCGCCTTCAGTGAAGTGACGATCACCCGCAGGGCGTTTCGCAACGGCGATCACCAGTACCTCATCAACAATCGCCGCGTGCGGCTCAAAGATATCCAGCAATTGACCGCATCGCTTGGCCAGAGCTACACCGTCGTCGGTCAAGGACTGGTGGACGCCGCGCTCAGCCAGCGCGCCGAAGAGCGGCGAGGGTTGTTCGAGCACGCCGCCGACCTGACCGGCCTTCGCCTCAAGGCCGCCGAAGCCGAGCGCAGCCTGGCAGAGGCAGAGGCAAAT
>CAYXJB010000327.1:0-2146 GCA_964465445.1 uncultured Verrucomicrobiota bacterium | reverse complement strand
GCCTCGGTGCGCTCGAATCTCACTGCGATTCTCGGCCGGGAAGCGGCCTATCGGCAGGGCGAATTGAGCATGGCGTCGCTGCTGCGCGCCGGCCGGCGGCTCGAACCCGACCTCAAGGGACTTCCCGCCTGAGGCGCGCGCTCAGCTTTCCGGCGGGGGTTTTTCCCATTCCGGATACACTGCGGGAGGCAACTGACCGCGGCGGATGAGTTCCTGCAGATCGCGAATGATCGTGCGCCGGGCCACGCGGAACTGGCGCGCCAGAGCCGAGATGTTGGCGCGCTGCTGCGAATGACGCAGCAACTGGAAAATGTGAATCTGGCGGCTGAGCCGGTCGGTCGAGCGACTGAACAGCTCCAGCGCATCCACTCGTTGCGAGCGCTCCAACGCCTCGAACTGGCGCACGATCTCGTTGCGACCGCACTCCTCCAGGGCGATCCGGATCGTGCGGCGCAGCTCCTGTACGTCCACCGGTTTGGGCAGGCAGTAGTGGGCCCGGCGCGGGCCCTGGAGGGCGCGCAGTTGCTGTTGCACCTCCAGCGCGCCGGAAATGACGATCACCGGCACGTGCGGCAGCAGCTCCTTGAATTCGGGCAGAAAAACCAGTCCCTGCTCGCCGGCTTCCAGCACGTGATCCAAAATCACCAGATCGGGCAATATCTCGGGCATGCGCGCCAGCGCCTCGCTGCCGGTGCGGGTGCGCACCAGCCGGTGGGCCGCCAGCGCCTCCTCGTAGATCTCGTACTGCAGATCGTCGTCCTCGATGATCAGGATCGTCGCCGGCGCGTTCATGGTCGAACCGGTTCGGAGCTTCGCGCCGTGGCTGAAGCGTCCGGGTCGCTCAGCGCCGGCGCCAGGCCCACCGCCATGCCGGCCGCCTGCGCCGTCGCGCTCAAGGGCAACAGCAGCGTGAAGGTGCTGCCGACGCCGACCTGCGATTCGACGGCCAGACCGGCTTTGAGGCGCGTGGCCAGTTCGTACACCATCGAAAGTCCCAGGCCCGTTCCCCGCCGACTCGAGAACGCCTTGGTCGTGAAGAACGGCTCGAAGATCCGCGGCAGGTTCTCCGGCGGAATGCCGCAGCCGAAATCCTGAACCGAGATGGCCACCCAGGCGGGCGCTTCGGCCGGCGCCAGCACCAGCCGCTCGGGCAGGCGCTCGACCCGCGCGGCGCTCAGCCGGATGGATTTGCGTCCGCTCATGGATTCAGCGGCGTTGAAGATCAAGTTGAGCAAAATCTGCTGGATCAAATCCCGCGCCAATGGCAGCGGCGGCAGCCCCGGCTCGGTCCGAACCGTAATCTCGACCTCGCGGTTGAACCGATCGCCCAGCAGTTTGACCGTGTCGCGCAACACCTCGCCGACCTCGCAGGTCTCGAGCTGGCCGTCCGAGCCGCGGCTGAATCCCAGCAACGCCTGCACCACGCCGGCGCCCTGCTCGACCACGGTCTTGATGCGATCGAGTCGGGCGCGAACCTTTTGTGGATCGGAGAGGTTTTCTTCGATGAGTTGCGCCGAGCCCTTGATGATCGAGAGGATGCTGTTGAAATCGTGGGCGACGCCGGCGGCCAGCGTGCCCAGGGCTTGCATTTTCTGGCTCAGGAGCAGTTCCTGGTGGGCGCGTTCCAGCGCACGGGTGCGCTCGGCGACCTTGCGTTCGATCTCGGCGTAACTGCGCCGCAGTTGCCGGTGGCGATTGAACGCCAGCGCGGCAAAGAACAATGCCAGCGCCCCGCCCAGCGACGCGATCCCCACCAGGCGCGTGTCCCGATACCACGGCAGCGAGACCACGAACGCATAGGTGGCTGGCCGACGTTCGACGTTGCCGTTTCGGTCCACCGCCCGGACCTGAAACAAATGCGCCCCGGCCGCCAGCTCCGGCAGTGTCACCGAATTGATCTCCTGCAGCGGCGACCAGTCGCCATCGTCCAGCCGCCAACTGTACAGCAGCCGGTTGCGCGGTGTGGCTTTCCACTTGTCCTGCGCGCCAAAAACGACCGTCAGCGACGCGCCTTCGCTCAGCGGCGGTTGCGGCGCCATCAACACCTCGGTCCGCGGCGGATCGGCGTCGCGCTCCGGGTAAAACACGTTCAACCCCTGGGCCGTCGCCACCCACATCCGCCCGTGCCCATCCCGACAAAACGCGC
>CAYXJB010000326.1:0-2156 GCA_964465445.1 uncultured Verrucomicrobiota bacterium | reverse complement strand
TGCCTTCGCGCAAGATCACATTGGTCAGACCCGGACAGTTGAAAAAGGCCATGCTCCCAAGGGTCGCCACGCTGCCCGGAATCGTCACGCTGCCCAGGCTGGCGCAGTGCTGAAAGGCTGACGCACCGATGTTGGTGACGCCGTGGGCAATGAGAACCTGGCTCAGAGCCGCGCAATCCTCGAACGCATGGTCGCCGATGTCCCGCAGACTTTCGGGCATGACGATGCCGCCGAGGCCCGCGCAATTCTGGAATGCACTGTTGCCGATCCGCGTCAGACCTCGCCCGAGGAAAATCCCGTTCAGACCGCTCGAGCGAAAAGCATCCTCCCCCAGGGTTCGGACGCTGTCGGGCAGCGTCACGAACCTCAAATCGGCGCAATCGGCAAACGCGCCGTCCCCGATGTTGGTGAGGTTGTTTCCAAACACGATGTTCGTCAGACCGCTGCCTCGGAAGGCGGCGCTACCGACGCTCCCGATGCTGTCGGGCAGGTGGATGGTCTGCAGATTTGCACAGGCGAAAAAACGCGCCTGCGCCGAGCGCCCCCAGGTTGGTGCTCAGGACCGCGTTGGTCAAAGGCGTGCGGGCGAACACATCCGTGCCCATCTCACGCACGCCGTTGCCCATGACGATCTGTTTCAAGCCGCTTTGATAAAACGCCTGATCCCCGATTCGAACCGCGCTGTCGCTGAACATCACGTTGGTCAGCGTCGCGCAAAACGCGAATGCCTGAGCGCCAATGTTGGTCAGCCCGCTGCCGAACTGGATGCTTTTCAGACCCGATCCGGAGAACGCGGCCGGGCCGATCTCTGTCACGTGGTCGGGTAGAATGAGATGGCCGAGCCTGGGGCACGAGTTGAACCCACCGGGACTGATCCGTGTCAGTCCCTCGCCAAAAAACACGTTCGTCAAACCCGAGCCGGCGAACGCGCCGGGAAAGTTCGTCAGCCCGGCCGGGATCGAGACAACGGTCAAATTCGAGCAACCTGTGAATGCCCCACCGCCGACGGACCGCAACCCGTTGGAAAACTCCACGCTCACGAGGTTGGTGCAATTCTCGAAAACGCTCACCCCGATGCTCCGCGCCGTGTCGGTGAACGTCACGGAAACCAGATCGCGACATTCGGCGAAGGCATGATGTGGCAGATCCGGACTGGCCACCACGACGTTGGTCAGACCCGAGGAGGCAAACACGTAGCCGGAGCCAAACGGCTCGATGTTGAAATTCGTCACGCTGGCGGGCACCACGATGTTTCGAAGGCTGCGACAACCCGCGAACGCCCCAAAACCAATGGTCGTCACGCCCTCGGGAATCGTCAGATTCGTCAGGGCTCGACAGCTTTCAAACGCACTCGTCCCAATGATTTGCAGCGTGGGCGGCAGCAGAATGCTGGTCAGGTTCGTTCGGGAGTTGAAGGCGGCTTGCCCGATCTCGATGACCGGATAACCCTCGACGCTGGATGGAATGACCACTTCGCCCTTCGGCCCGGGCCACTCCAAATGCATGAATACGGTCGCGAGACTGTTGCTGACGCTGTAAACGAGGCTGTTGTTGGTGAGATAACTCGTTTGGGCTGTCATCGGCAGGGGAAGCAATAACCCCGGCACGAGGGCTGCAATGAGTCGGTGCATATTTGAGACTTACTGAAATCTCATACTTTCGCAATGCCCAAAAGGGCGTCTGCGAATGCCAAAGTCCCCGCACTGAGTCGAAGCCCATGGCGTCGCAGGTGGCGGGCAGGAAAGGGGCTCGACGCCATCGCCGCGTGGGCCAAGGTCATGAACCTGGACCGGTTCGACCTGGCCGCGCGCTGATCCGCCGCAGCATGCTAATCGATCGCTCGACCGCCCTCCGCCAGCCCAGCCGGGGGTTGCGCGCGCTGCTGCGGCCTATGCCCTTGGTGAGCTCGGCAGCTTCCGTCACCTCTGGCATACCGAGCGCGCGGTGGAGCGACTAACCACGGACAGACATCCCGATCGCGAACGATTCATTCCTGCACAGCCGCCCGTCCAGTCGCAAAAGGCGTAATGGCCCGGACGCAAGACCGGCTGTGTAACCATTCGCCCCGCCGGATCGTCCGCTTGCGGCGTGAAAGCTACAGGCCTTTGCTCGTGACCTTTCTGGTCGCACGGATGGCCGCTTGGGAGGCTGTTGCC
>CAYXJB010000325.1:0-2190 GCA_964465445.1 uncultured Verrucomicrobiota bacterium | reverse complement strand
CCAAATCCCGCGCGATGCGCCGCAATGACGGCGCGGCGACCGGCTCGGCAACTCGGCTTCGGCAACCGGGGAACTGACCATCGGTTGAGCGGGCTCGACTGGCGGCGGCGCGACCGCCGGGCGCGGTCGTTCCGCCTGCGGTTCGACGCGCGGCTCGGGCTGCGCGGGCGCGCCGGTCTCCAACGCCAGGATCGGCTGACCGACGCTGATTTTGTCGCCGGGCTTGACGTAAATCTGGCTCACCACGCCAACGGCGGTGGACGGGATTGAGGCGATGGCCTTTTCGTTTTCCAGCTCGATGACGGGCTGGTCGGCGGCCACGTGGTCGCCTTCCCGTACCAGGACGCTCACCACGATGCCCGAGTCCACACCTTCACCGAGTTTGGGCAGTTTCAAATCCATACAGCGGCGCTCAATCTGGCCAAAGCTGCTGCGCGGTTCAAAACAAATGCGTCGCGCCGGCCATCCAATCTCGCCGCAAACGTTCCGATCGGCAGACGGCCGCGGCCCTGAGCGACGACGCCCGGCCTCGGACAGCGGCGTGGCGTGCTAGAATCCAGCCGCGTCCTGGACCTGCTGGAAGTAACCGGTCCAGAAGTTGACGACTCGCATCGCCACCCAGAGCACGATCAAGAAATAGACAGCCCGCGGCAACCAACGCGCCAGCTCTTCGAATCTGCGGGCGCTCTGGTCCTGATAGATCTGGTGCAACTGGCGGAGGCTTTCGTCGAGTTTGCCGCTGACCTCGCCGGTCAGGTAGAAGTTGGCGAAGGTGTCAGGAAACCAGCCGCTCTGCCGCAGCAGTTCGCCCGGCGTCGCGCCGGCTTCCAGGCGCGGTTTCCAGGATCGCACCAGCCGACTCAAGCCGGGCGAAGCGCTCGCCTCGGCGGCCAGCTTCCAGGCCACGTGGATGGTCACTCCGGCGTTGAGCAGCGCCTCCAGCGCGGCAGCCAGCCGCGACAGCGCCAGAGCGCGCCGCGCTTTGCCCAGTACCGGCACCCGCAGCAGGAGCGCCTCCAACAGACCGCGCCAGCGCTCTCCGTGGCGGCTCTGGCCCAGGTAAACCGCCAGGGCAACCGGCAGATAGATCGGCACCAGCATCCCCAGAATCTGTTTGAGGTAAGCGGTCAGGTCGCCGGAAAGAAACAGCGTCGGAAACGGCAAAAGGAACACCGCCACGTGCAACACCAGCGCCGGATAGGCCAGTTGCGAGAGGAAGCTCCGCCACAATGCGGCGCGCCGACCGTAGTAGTCGGCGAGCAATTTGAACGTCGCATCCAGCCGTCCGCTCCGCTCGCCCGCATCCAGCAGCGCGTAATCGAACGCCGGCCACCAGCCCGGCTCGGCTCGAAACGCCCCGGCCAGAGTGGTGCCGGTCTCGATTCGTTCGAGCAGGCGCCGGATCGGCCCGCGCCAGGGTCGGGCCGGCGGATTGCGCCCGAGCACCTGCAGCGTCTGAAGCAACGGAACGCCGGCGGCGCTCAGTTGGGCGAGCTGGTGATAAAATTCGGCGCGCTGTTGAAGCTGTCGCGGCCGGTAAACCAGCGGCATACGCCCGCGCGGGCGCTCAACCCAGCGCGCGATCCAGCGCCGCCTTCAACTCGGCCTTGGCGCGGACACCGCGCACCTGCTGAAGGACCTGCCCGCCCTTGAAGAAAATCAGCGTCGGAATGGCCGTGATGCCGTACTGGGCGGCCAGCGACTGTTGTTCGTCCACGTTGACCTTGCCGAACTTGGCGCGACCGGCGTATTCATCGGCCAGCTCGTCGAGCACCGGGGCGATCATCTTGCACGGGCCGCACCACTCGGCCCAGAAATCCACCAGCACCGGCACCGGTGACTGGAGCACCTCGGTTTGAAAATTCTGTTCGGTCAACGTGACGATGTTGGGTGAAGCCATGGACAAAAAATCCGTTCGAGGGTTGTGAATAAAACCGGGCGGCGCGCCGGCTCAGCTTGTGGGAATGCCCAGGATCAAATACAGCGTGCTGGCCAGGGCGATCACGCCCAGGACCGCGGCGGCGATCGCCAGGGACACATCCAGGGGACTGGTTACCGGAGCAGCCGGTGCGGTCACGCGAGGCGCAACCGGTGCAGCCGCAGGCGCGGGGCGCGCCGCTGCCACCGGAGCCGGCGTGGCGCGGGGTGCGCCCGGCACGGGCGTGGGTGTGGGGGCCGGTGCAGCGCCCG
>CAYXJB010000324.1:0-2247 GCA_964465445.1 uncultured Verrucomicrobiota bacterium | reverse complement strand
CCGATGTTGGTGACGGTGAATGGCGCCGCGGCGCCGCTGTGCAGCAGAATCGTTCCGTCGCCGCGGAACCGCCCCGAGATCAGCGCGGTGTTGGTCCGGGGAATGAACACGAAGGCGAGCGGATCCTGTTCGTACGAACCGGCGTCGGTGCCGTTGTCCTTCACATAAACGGTCCAGGTGCCGTTGGTGGGATTGACCCAGGAGAGAGCGTAATTGTCCTCGTTCTTGCCGCCGCAGACCAGCAACACGCCGTCAGTGCGCGCATCAATGCCCAGCGAGCGCAGATCCACCAGCGACCGGCCGTTGCCCAGGTCTTGGAATTGCGTGCCGGCCAGCAGACCCGGCGAACCGGTGAACAGATCGCTGGCGCCGCCGTTAGTCGCGCCGGAGTTCCGCGCCAGCCCGCCGATCCACTGGCTGTAGGGGAAATAAGCCGCCGCGACGTTGATGTTGAACTCCTCCCCGCCCGGCGACCGGAACATCGCAATCCAGTACGCGCCGGCCAGTCCGCCGCTGCGATTGTAATCCACCGCGGCGGTGCAAAAGTTCGTGCCCGGGAACGCCGCCTCGCCGTTGTCCCGCCCGTTCTCGGCCACGCAGGCGATCAGCACCCCGCCGTCCACATCATCGCTGAATCCCTCCCCGATCTGCACGTTGCAGTCGCCCCGGTTGGAGCCGTCCCGAACGCGGAAATCGTTGATCGCCAGCTGCGGGTTGACGGTCACCGACGCGGTGGTGTTGTTGGTGTCGTTTTGCACCACCTGCAACAGCGCCGCCGCGACGCCGTGGCTGACCGTCTGCGCTCGCAGCGCGGTGGCTTCGGCACCCAAAACCAGCACGAGCCAGCTCAATACCGCGAGCCGCAACACGCCGTGGCAACGAGCCGCGCGACCGTCCCGCCGGAGCGGGATCGGCCCCTGTGTTCGAACCCGTGTCGTTGCGGTTCTGGGCGTGGCGACAGACATGGCCTCAGGGGTTGGTGCGCGCCACCAGCGCAGCGTCGTCGAGCCGCGCCAGAGCCGCCTGGATTTCGGATTTGAGCTTGAGCATCGGCGGATTCTGCTGAATGCGCGCGGGCAGTTTGCGAATGGCTTCCAGCGCAGCGTGGAACGCAGTGCGGGCTTCGGCCGGGCGACCGGCTGCCGCCAGAATCTCTCCGCGCCGGGCCAGCCATTCTTCCTTGCGATGCGCGCGCACCAGGATCGAGTCCAGCCGCCGCAGCGCCGCCTCGTAATGCTTGCGGTTCAGCTCGAGGGTGAGCGCCTCAAATTGCAGCGCCGGCAACGGACCGAGTCGCTGCAGGCCCTGATCCAGAACGCTCAACGCCTCGTCGGTGCGTTTCGCCCCGCTCAGGGCACGCGCCGTCTCCAGAACCTGCTCGGGCCTTGGACAGCCCGGAAACTGCAGTGCCTGGCGAAAATCCGCCACCGCTTCGTCAAGCCGGCCCAGCCGCAGCAGCACACCTGCGCGGTCCAGGCGAGCCGGGGCGTCTTCGGGCCGGCGCGCCAGCCACGCGTCGAATCGCGCCCGGGCCGCTTCCAGTTGGCCGGCGTCGGCCAGCAGCCTGGCGCGGCACAACTCGACCGGCAGGGTCGCGTCGAGTTCGGCTGCGCGGTTGTAATCGGCTTCGGCGGCGGACCAGTTCTGATCCTGCCGGTAGAGCTCGCCGCGCTCGAGGTGGAGCCTGCCCAAATCGTTGGTGGCCGCCTCAATGCGGCGGGACAGCTCGGCGATGCGAACCAGCAGTTCGCCATGCGCCAGGGCGGTGCGCGGCAGCAACGCCGCCAGCGCCAGCAGCAGCACCAGACCGCGGCGCATGCCGCGGCAAATGCCATTGCCCGAGCCCGTTCTCATGGAGTCCCTGGCGTCGTTGTCACCTCCGGCGGCCAACCGCCCGCGCGGGGCGCACCTTGCCGTGCCCTCGCCGCGACAGACCGCAGGGCGGCTGTCCAACCACCCTGCGGTTCAGAAACGCTCGTTACTGCCGGCGGCCCCGCCCGGCCGTCGGTTGATTCGCGGCTCACGGCCGGAAGACGCGGTAGAATGCGCCTCCAGGCA
The DNA here is from genome assembly GCA_964465445.1 of uncultured Verrucomicrobiota bacterium. Classification (GTDB taxonomy): domain Bacteria; phylum Verrucomicrobiota; class Verrucomicrobiia; order Limisphaerales; family JAOAIM01; genus JAOAIM01. The sequence goes on along the minus strand of CAYXJB010000324.1, from coordinate 189 downwards.
GGGGCGCATTGTCCGTATGGGTCGCCAATCCGTTCGGGCCGGAGATGGTGGTGCCGTTGGTGGTCCACGGTCCGGAGACCGACGGTGCACGGAGGATGTAGTACAACGTGTTGGACGCGCCGGTGAAGTTCAGTTGGACCGCCCCCGGTGAAACCACCGGCGGCTGCAAGACGATGGTTTCGGGTGCGG
>CAYXJB010000323.1:0-2260 GCA_964465445.1 uncultured Verrucomicrobiota bacterium | reverse complement strand
ATCATGCACAAAACCATGCTGTGGGGCGGCATCGGTTCGCGCCCGTAGCCCAGCCGTTTGCCCAGAATCAGGCACAACACCAGAGCCGACCAGCCCGACGACATGTGGACGACCGTGCCGCCGGCAAAATCCAGCGCCTTGATCGCCGCCTTGGTATTGAGCGGACCGCACATCAAACCGTCGGCCGCCCAAACCATGTGCGCCAGCGGGAAATACACCCCGAACATCCACAGCGTGATGAACAACAGCACGGCCGGGTACTTCATCCGCTCGGCGATCGCCCCGATGATCAGCGCCGGGGTGATGATCGCGAAGGTGAGCTGAAAAATCGCCCACACGTTGTTCGAAATCCAATTGCTTCCCTGCCCCACTTCCGTGCCCGTGACGCCGCGGAAAAACGCGTAATCCCAGCCGCCAACGAACGGACCGCCCGAGCCGAAGGTGAGGCTGTAGCCGCACACCCACCAGAGGATCGTCACCAGACCGGCGATCCCCAGACATTGCGCCATGACCGAGAGCACGTTCTTGCGCCGCACCAGCCCGCCGTAAAAGAGCGCCAGCCCGGGCAGCGTCATGAACAGCACCAGCGCCGAGGCCGTCATCTGCCAGGCATTATGCCCCGGGCCAGGTCCGGGGATCTTCGAGGGCGCGTTGGTCGAGGCATTGCGCGCCGCGTTGTTCACGTATGCTTCGAGGTCTTCGAGCCGCTCCAAAATTGTCCGCTCGGCCGTGGGCGCCACCTCGGCGCTCCCGGTGGCCTGCGCCCGAATCGGCATGGGGTCCAGCATGGCCAACGCAGCCAGCAAACCAGAAATCAACAGGGTGTTTTTCATGGGTGGAGTTGTGGGAATGGGGAAAACTCGTCAGATCGCCTGTTCGTTGCGTTCCTCGGTCCGAATCCGCACGGCCTGCTCGATCGTGCTGACGAAGACCTTGCCGTCGCCGATCTTGCCCGTGCGGGCCGACTTGATGATTGCAGCCACGGCGGCCTCCGCGCGCGCATCGGGCACAACCAGCTCGATCTTGATCTTCGGCAGAAAATCCACCGTGTACTCGCTGCCGCGATAAATCTCGGTGTGTCCCTTCTGACGGCCAAATCCCTTCACCTCGCTCACCGTCATGCCCTCGATCCCGATTTCCGCCAGCGCGTCTTTGACCTCTTCGAGTTTGAACGGCTTGATGATCGCTTCGATTTTCTTCATGGGCATCCGCCACCGCCGCAGCCCCGGGTATCGCGCTGCAACGTGGTCGCACGCTCCCAAGCAACGCCAGTGCCAGCAAGACGCGCAGCGCCGTCCGCGTCAAAAAACGCCCAATTTGCGGCCATTTCCGAAGCGAACACCCGGAGCGATTCGGAAAGCGGGTGTTGCGATTTGCTCAGCCCACAAAAAAATCACCAGCCCCCGCCGATGCGCGGAACGAATGCAAAGGCCAGCGAATCCGCCGAGGTCCAACGCGTGGCTCTGCAACGGCCACGCCTCAACGCTGCGGGAAAAACTGATAGAGCAGCAGGTAGATCAGCACCCCGGTGACCGAAACGTACATCCAGAGCGGCCAGGTCCAGCGGGCGATTTGTTTGTGCCGATCGAACTGCTGCTGCGCCGCCCGAAACACCGTCACCAACACCAGCGGCACAATGGCCATGGCCCCGAACAAATGCGTCACCAGGATGAACAAATAGACGGGCCGAAACCACGTGGGCCGGAGAAAGCGCGTATGCGCCTCACCGTAAACCTGGCTCATTCGATAGTGATAGTACACGTAACAAATCAGGAACAGCGACGAGACGACCAGCGCGCCGATCATGCAGTTGCGATGCGCGACCCGGCGCTGGTTGCGGATGAACAGGTAGCCGGCCGTCAACAGCAGCACGCTCAGCCCGTTGAGGGCGGCATTGAGCGCCGGCAGGTCGGTGAAACTCATCGCTCCCGCTCCAACCGCTGGATCGCCGTCAGAATCTGCGCGCGCACCACCGCCGGGTCCACGCCGTCGCCCGTGGTTTCGAACACATCCCGCAACCGCCCGTGCTTGTCCACGACCACAAACAGCGTGCTGTGAATGAACAGATCGGCGGGCGATTCGCGTTCCTGAGCCGGTTTTTCCATCGCCGTGAGCTTGAGACTCTCGACGGCCAGCGCGGCGATTTGAGGCTTGCTGCCGGTCAGAAACAGCCAGCGACGAGGATCGGCACCGAATCGGTCGGCATACGCACGCAACACCTCCGGCGTCGCGAGGCCGAGCCAGAGCGAACAACCGAGCA
>CAYXJB010000322.1:0-2280 GCA_964465445.1 uncultured Verrucomicrobiota bacterium | reverse complement strand
CCGGTGCGGAGGTGGTCGCGGCGCCGGCGTTGTCCAGAGCGCGCGCCGTGAGGATGTAGTTGGCGGCGGCGAGGTTGCTCAGGGTCATCCGGTAGGGCGCGACGGAATCGCCGCCCAACAGCGCGCCGTCGAGGAAAAACTCGACGTTGGTGATTGCCCCGTCCGGATCGCTGGCCGAAGCCTCGACCAACAGCGTTGCCGGCGCGCGAAATCGCGCCAGGTCCGGCGGTTGGATCAGGCCGACCGTTGGCGGCAAATTCGCCGCCACCACCGTGACCGTACCGGTTTGTTCCGGATGCGGATTGATCAGCGCCAGCACATGCCGCGCGCAGATGTAGGGGAAACGCCCGGCGTTGGTGAACGTGAGCGCAAAGGTGCGGCGCGTGCTGGTCAGATCCCCGCTGGCCCAGGGCATCGCCGCGTTGGTGCTGGTGGTGTCGTGGACGGTACTGCCCGCCACGGTGTTGGACCACAGGACCGTGTCGCCGATGGCGATGACCAGATTGGTCGGATTGAAAAAGTAGTTGCCGATCAGCACCAGATTCGTGGCCGCGGTCGCGCTCGCCGTCAACCAGGCCACGCAAAAACTACAGAGGAGAAACCGGTTCGCATTCATCGGGTCAGGGTAGTTGCCAATGCAGGGAGGCGAACACCGCGTGTGCCGTATAGTCGTTCAAACCGCCGGTGCCCGCTTCGGCGTAGTTCCAGAAACCATACCGCAGTTTGGCCGTCATTTTGGGTGTACACCGAAACTCCAGGCCCGCGTGCAGGGCGTGCAAATCGTAGTCCGAGCCCACCGGCAGACCCGTGCTGAAGCTTCCCCGGCGAAAATCCGCCCGCGAGAATTGATAGCCCCCGGTCAGATCCGTCCGCGAATCCAGTACAAAGCGGCCGCCCCAGAGCACGCTCCAGATCGTCCCGCGCCACGTGGTCACCGCGTCTGAAAAATCGTGACGCGCGGCCGTGCGCACGTCCCGGACCGTGAGCGTGGTCCACCAGTGCAACCGTCGCCAGGGGGTCAGTGTCGCGTTCAGCGAAACCATCTGCGCGTCGGCATTGCCGGCCAGATGCCGCCCGCCCGGCGACAAATCCCTGGGCGTCAACACCGACACGGGCTCGGTCGCGGTGTGGTAGTCGCTCGCCACCAGCCGATGCTTGAGGGTCAGCCGCAACCACTCCAGCGCCCGCAGTGTCAGACGTGATTCAATCTCCTGCGTGTCCAGATCGCGCGAGCGGATGAGTGTCGGATAACCGAAAATGTTGTTCGGATCGGCGTCGGCGAACCCGTCGTCGTAGGTGGTCTGGCGATGTTGCACGCGGTAGTGCGCGCCGAATTTGCACCAGGAAAACGGAGACGAGTCGAACCCGAAGCGACCTTCCCAGAGCCGGCTTTCGGCGTCGGTGTCGCGGACAAAAGTGGAATGGCCGTCGGTGCTTTCATGGTGCGCGAGCCATTCCTGTTTGAGGCGCGCATCGGCGAACAGGGTGGTGAATCGGAGGCGGCTGGAACGCAACGCGATCGCTTCGCTCAACGTGGTGCGGTCCAGGTCCGATATCCCGCGCACCGGTGTGGTCAGATCGAACGGGAACGCCGGGGTCGTCACGCTCTGTTCCTGACCTTCCATCGTGCCGTTTTGCCGCGTCCAATCCGCCTGCAACGCCAGTGCCAGCACCGTCGCCTGCCAGGGACCGATCAAGAGGTTCCAGTTGCCCACGTGCGATTCCCGTTCCAGCACGATCCGCTGGCTGCGCCATTCGATGCGCTGGATGACCGGCGGAAACAGGGGCGTTCCGGAGGGATTGAGCGTGTCGAGGCTGAAATCCGCATCCGCCGTCAGGCGGCTGTAGAGGTATCCGACCGAGGCATGCAACCAGTCCTTGAAACTGCGTTCGAGCCGAAAGACGTTGGCGCCCTGGAATGCGCGCCAACCTTGGCGCACGGTGTCGGTGGCCAGCGAATCGGGCACGTCCAGCACCAGGCGACTGACGTTTTGCTGGCGCGTGTCCAGCCGGGTCCATTCGCCTCGAAATTGGTTCTCGGCGCGCCAGCCGGCGCGTTCGTAATCGAGATCGAGCTTGAGCACATGCGTTCGTTCATGGATGCGCTTGAACGCCGGGAACACGTTGCGCGTCCGGTCGCCTTCGGACACCGGTCCCCACTGCAAGGTGGCTTTGTCGCCGTCGCGATAGCGCAGTTCGTAGCCCAGAACCACACGCGGTGCTTCGGGCGGTGTGAGCCCCAGTTCAATCCACGCCCGACCCACATCCAGCGCCAGATCG
>CAYXJB010000321.1:0-2300 GCA_964465445.1 uncultured Verrucomicrobiota bacterium | reverse complement strand
CGGCATGACGCTGCGTTCCTGCCGCCCGGCGGCCGAGCCGGGCACGACCTTCGCCGTGCGCCGCGGTCCGCTGGAAATCAGCGTGCTCGAAGGCGGCAGCATCCAGGCCCTCGAATCCCAGGAAATCAAATGCGAAGTGCGCGCCGGTTACCAGGGCACAAAAATCCTCCGCATCGTCGAGGAAGGTTATCTGGTGACCGAAGAGGACGTCAAAAACGGCAAGGTGCTCGTCGAACTGGACTCCTCCGAGCTGGAAAAACAACTCCTCCAGCAGGAAATCGAGTACCAGTCGGCCCTGGCCAACCTCACCGAAGCCCAGCAAAACTACGAGATCCAGCTCAACCAGAACTACAGCGACATCAAGGCCGCCGAACAAAAAGTCCGCTTCGCCCGGATGGACTTCGACAAACTCCTGGGCGCCAAGGTCGCCGAAGCCATTCTCGCCGAGCTGGGCATCGAGCGGCTTCTGGCCGAGGCGGCCACCAACCTGGTGGCGACCGTCGAGCGGGCCAAACCACTGTTGGCGGCGCCCGGCAACGGCACAACAACCGATCTACCCACAGCGACCCCCGCGCCCACAACCCCGGCCGGCGGCACGCGCGCGTCGAACACCGACGCCCCGGCGCCTGCGTCGTCCCTGTCCTCGAACCGTCCGCCGGCCAATCCGGCCCGGCTCGCTGCGGCGGGCGATGGCCAGCCACCGCTGGTCTTGGCGGCGGGAATTCCCGACGCGAACCGCACCGCCACCAACGCCGTTTTCGAAGAGCCCGAATTGGCCATCGAGCTGGCCACCGAGCCGAGCCTGCAGTTGCCCCCGCCCAGTGCCGTGGATTTCACCCGGTATGCGCGTCTGGACGCGCTGGGCGACGGCGAGGCCAAGCAAAAGTTGCGCAAGTTCGACGACGATTTGCAGGTGGCGCAAAAGGAACTCGAGCAGGCCACGGCCACACTGGAGGGCACGCGCCGGCTCTTCGCCAAGGGCTTTGTCACCCGCACCGATTTGCAGCGCGACGAAATCGCCCACGAAAACAGCCGGCTCAAGGTGCAAACGGCTCAAACCGCCCGGGCGCTTTACCTGCAGTACGACTTCGCGCGCACGGCCGAGGAAACGCTCTCGAAATACCTCGACGCGGTGCGGGAGCTCGACAAAACCCGCCGGCAGGCGATCTCCAAGCTCGCCCAGGCCGAGGCGCGCCTGCGCTCGGCCCAGGGCCGTTACCAGGTGCAGTTGCGCCAGCGCAACGACCTGCGCCAGCAACTGGCCAAATGCACCATCCGCGCCCAGCGCCCCGGCCTGGTCGTGTACGGCGGCGGGCGCGACGATTCCTTTTTCCGGGGCGAAGAACCCATTCGCGAAGGCGCCAGCGTGCGCGAACGCCAGACCATCATCACCATTCCGGACATGACGCGCATGGCCGTGAGCGTCCGCATCCACGAGGCCTACATCAACAAGGTCCGCAAAGGCCAGAAGGCGCGCATCACCGTGGATGCGTTTCCGGATCGGGTGCTCACCGGCGAGGTGACCAAAGTGGCGTTGTTGCCCGACTCGGCCAACCGATGGATGAATCCGGACCTCAAGGTCTATGTGACCACCGTGGCCATTGACGGCTCGCACGAGTGGCTCAAGCCCGGCATGAGCGCCAAGGTCGAGATCCTCGTCAACCGGCTCGAAAACGTCCTGTTCGTTCCGGTGCAGGCGGTGCTGCCCGCCGAGCGCGGGCACATCTGCTATGTCCTGCGCGGTCGCAAACCCGAACCCCGACCGGTCGAAGTGGGCGAATTCAACGACGAATTCATCGAAATCAAAAACGGCCTGCGCGAGGGCGAGCTGGTTCTGCTCCGCCCGCCTCCGGCCGCGCTCGCTCCGGGCGAGACAACGCCGCAAACCCCGCCGCGCGAGCCCGCGCCAAACGGCAACGCCGGCCCGCGCGCCGCCCGCACCACCGAACCGCCCGCCGTCAGCCTGGCGCTCGGGACGTTTCGCTCCGCCGCACTGCCCTGAGCGGCCATGCCCACGCCCATCGTTCAGTTCGAAGACGTCCGCAAGCACTACCGCATGGGGTTGGTCACCGTCGAGGCGCTGCGCGGCGTGTCCTTCGAGATTTTGCCCGGCGAATTTCTTGCGATCATGGGGCCGTCGGGCTGCGGCAAATCCACGCTCCTGAATCTGCTCGGCTGCCTGGATCGGCCCACCGCGGGTCGCTACCGGCTCGGCGGCCAGGACGTCTCCCGACTCGATGACGACGCGCTCTCGGCGATTCGCGGCTCGCGCATCGGTTTTGTCTTCCAGTCCTACAACC
>CAYXJB010000320.1:0-2310 GCA_964465445.1 uncultured Verrucomicrobiota bacterium | reverse complement strand
ACCTCAAACCCAACCCGCCTTAATCCCCTCCAACTGACAGTTGACGAACACTACCACCGGCATCGCTCGATGCGTGTTTCCTTCTTGCCTCTTGGAGGCTCACCGCTAGGTTGGGCGTCCGATCTGGGAATCAGTTTTGGGGGAGCGGTTTTATGGCCAAACTCACGGTTCGAGATCTCGATGTTCAGGGCAAACGCGTTTTTGTGCGCGTGGATTACAACGTGCCCCTGGAGGAAAAGGACGGCGCGATGGTCATCACCGATGACACGCGCACTCGCGAGACGTTGCCGACCTTGCGTCTGTTGATGCAACAGGGCGGGCGACTGATCCTGGCGGCGCATTTGGGACGCCCCAAGGGCAGGCGCGAGCCGACGCTTTCGTTGCGGCCGGTGGCGGCGCGCCTGGCCGATCTGCTGGGCCGGCCGGTTGCGTTCGTGGACGATTGCATCGGCGAGAAGGTCGAGAAAACCGCCGGCGCGCTCCGGCCCGGCGACGTCCTGCTGCTGGAGAACGTGCGCTTTTACAAGGAAGAGGAAGCCAATGATCCGGCGTTTGCGGCGCAACTGGCGCGGCTGGCCGACGTGTACGTCAACGATGCCTTCGGCGCGGCGCACCGCGCCCACGCCTCGACCGAGGGCGTGCCGCGGCAGGTGCGTGCCCGCGGCGGGCGGTGCGCTGCCGGACTGCTGATGGAGCGGGAGCTGAAGTTTCTGGGCGAGGAGTTGGAGAACCCGGCACGGCCCTTCGTCGTCATCCTCGGTGGCGCGAAAGTGTCCGACAAGATCAAGGTCATTGACCGGCTGCTGGAGAAGGCCGACACGATTCTCATCGGCGGAGCGATGGCCTACACCTTCCGGCTGGCGCAGGGCTACCGCACCGGCAAATCACTGGTCGAGCCCGAGCAGGTCGAAGTGGCGCGCGCCGCGCTGCAAAAGGCCCGTGAGCGCATTGTGCAATTCCTCTTGCCGGTGGATGATGTGGTGGCCGTGCCCGTGCCCACCGATCGGCTCGACAAAAAAGGCAAGCCCGTCATCGAATGGCAACAGGCGCGCGTCAACAGCGATCTGAACTGCCCGGACGACGCCGCGGGGCTGGACATCGGCCCGGCGACCGTCAAAGCGTACTCGGAGATCATCGCCCGGGCCCGGACCATTCTCTGGAACGGGCCGATGGGCCTGTTCGAAGACAAACAGTTCGCCGCCGGCACCAACGCCATCGCCCGGGCGGTGGCCGACGCCACCGAGCGGGGCGCCAAGAGCATCATCGGCGGCGGCGACAGCGTCAAAGCGATCAATCGCGCCGGCCTGGCCGGGCGCGTGACCTTCATGAGCACCGGCGGCGGAGCGAGCCTGGAATTCCTCGAGGGGCGTGAGCTTCCCGGCGTCGCCGCCCTGAGCGACAAATGACCGCCCGGCGCCGGCACCGACCGGGCACTCAACCATTCGGGCACGTTTTTCAATGAACAAACAGCGAAAGCTCATCATCGCCGGCAACTGGAAAATGAACAAAACCGTGGCCGAGGCGCTGGCCCTGGTCAACGATCTCAAACGCGAGCTGGCCGGCGTCAAGGAGGTGGACATCGTGGTCTGCCCGCCCTTTACCGCGCTGGAATCGGTTTCCCGCGCGATCATGGATTCGAACATCCGCCTGGGCGCGCAGAACATGAACGAGAACAATTTCGGCGCGTTCACCGGTGAAATCTGCGCCGGCATGCTCAAGGAGTTTTCGGTCCGCTACGTCATTTTGGGCCACTCCGAACGCCGGCAGTATCAGAAGGAAACCGACGAGCTGATCGCCCGTCGGGCGCTGGCCGCACACGCCGCGGCGATCAAGCCCATCGTCTGTGTGGGCGAAACGCTCGCCGAGCGCGAGGCCGGCCTGACCGAGAAAGTCCTCGAAACCCAGGTGCGCGGCAGCCTGGCCGGTTTGAGCGCCGAGCAAATGGCCGAAACCATCATCGCCTACGAACCGGTCTGGGCCATCGGCACCGGTCGCACCGCCACGGCCGAGCAGGCCCAGGCCGCTCAGGCCTTCATCCGAGGCTTGCTCGCCGAGCGTTACGGCGAGACCGTTGCCCGGCGCGTCTGCATCCAGTACGGCGGCAGCGTCAAACCCTCCAATGCCCGCGAGCTGATGAGCCAGCCGGATGTGGACGGGGCGCTGGTGGGGGGCGCGTCGCTGGAGGCGCGGAGTTTTGCTGACATTGTGAAGAATTCGATATAAACCGTAGCCATGAGTTTTCTGATAGGACTGCTGACGGTTCTGCTGGTGTTGAATTGTCTGTTTTTGATTCTGCTGGTGCTGGTGCAA
>CAYXJB010000319.1:0-2349 GCA_964465445.1 uncultured Verrucomicrobiota bacterium | reverse complement strand
AAGCGCCAGCGCAAAGTTGTAACGCGCATCCACCGAGTCGGGCCGCAGCGCCAGCGCCCGTTCCCACGCCGCGAGCGATTCCGAATAGTTTCGCAACTCGTAAAGCGCCAGCCCGAGATTGAACTGCGCCTCGAAAAAACTCGGGTCCGCTTCCACCGCCTGCCGATAGGCTGCCGCCGCTTCGGTCAAACGCCCCTCGCGATGCGACTGCCGACCCTGCGCATAGGCCCGCTCGGCTGCGGCCCGATTACCCGCCACCGGTACGGCCGGCCTGGAGTAGTGATAACGCGCAATCTGCCGTCTTGCCGGCGCTGGCGCAGGCGCAGGCGTGCTCGATCTGGCTGGTGGTTCGCTCGCCAAAGAAGGCGCTGCGGATTTGGCGGTCGTGTCGGCCACCACCGTGGCTGATGACGTTTCCGCCCGAAGCGTATCTCCGGGCAGCGGCGTCACGCGCGCCGATCGCGCTTCGCGTCGCCGGTCCGTCTCGCGCGATCGGTCGCGGGCGAACGGATTCAGTCGCGCCCAGAAACTGCGCCTGGGCGGGCTGGATTCCACCACGGCAGGCGACGCCGCCGCGGTCGGCGGTGATGCGGCGCGAGAATCGGGCGCCGGGGCCGGCGGCGTGGCCCGCGCCGCGGCGACCGTTTCAGACTCGGTGCGTATCACCGGCTCGGGCGGCAGTTTGACCACGGTGGCGGGTGGAACTGCCGTCAGCGTTGCGATGGCGGGTGGTGACGGTGTCGGAGCCGGCGTTGTGGCGGGCGCAGGCGTGGAACGAGCCAAACCCGGTGGCGCAGCGGTGCGAACGGCCGGCGGCTCGAGCGGAGCAGGCGCACCGGCGGGCGGATTTGTAGCGACAGACGCGGCGAGTGCAGCAGGGCGCTCCAGAGCGGCGGCCGGTTGGGCTTCCAGGGAATGGAGGACTGCGCGGATGCTTTGAGCTTCGCGCGCTGAGGGAACGAGGGCGAGATAGCGACGGTAGCTCTGGATGGCGTGCGCCGGTTCATTGAGGTAGCGATGCTGGACGATGGCGAGGTTGAGCAGTGCGGGCGGATAGTCGGGCCGCGCACGCAGGGCGCTTTGAAACCACTGCGCCGCCTCGCGTGCGCGTTGCCGTTGCACGGCCAGCAGCCCCAGTCCGTTGAGCGCCGCCGGATGATTTGTTGCCAGTCGCAAGGCGCGCTGGAAACTGGTCTCGGCTGCCGCCAGTTCACCCGAGCGCAGTTGCGCCAAACCCAGTTGAATCCATCCCTCGGGTGCGTTTGGGCGTTGCAACGTGTACGCGGTGAACTGGTCCTTCGCCGGGCCGATGCGCCCCTGATCGCGCCACAAAACGCCCAGATTGAACCGCGCCTCGGCCAGGTTCGGATCCAGCGCCAGCGCCTGGCGATATGCCTTTTCGGCCTCCAAGACACGACCCAGCCGGTGGCTGGCCGCTCCGAGCTCGTTCCAGGCCAGCGCGTTGGTCGGCATCCACGCCGTGGCGCGCTCGAATTGTTCCAACGCCTGCGCCCAGCGTCCTTCGGCCGCCAGACGACGTCCCTGCTGCAACGCGCGTTGGCCGGCCGGCGCACATCCGCCCACCGCCAGCATCGTCGCCAGTCCCAACACCAACCCCGGCCGCCAACGGGAGCCTTTTGTTGTGACGCGCATTGTTGCGGTTGGTAACATCCGTGCCCGGACGTGTCAAGAAACGCACCCCTGCGCAAGCCGTCACGGCTGAGTTGTGCGCGCCGGCCCGGTCGGCTCGGCGCCGGTACGGTGCTTTTGGCCGCTTTCCTGAGCGTGACGGCGGCTCTCCAATCGGCCGAGCCCGGAACCGGCGCGGCGTCGAGCCCGGCCACCACCACGGGGCCGGAAGCCTTCAGCACCGTCGCTGCGGCGGCCCGGGCGCGCGTCATCATCGTCGAAGATCCGCAGGCCACCGAGGCGCTGCGACCGCAACGTGACCGGATTGCGGCGATGCTGGCACGCGGGCTTTTGGCACTGACGGGCAAATCCGGGTTGCGGGAGGCGTGGTTGAGTCTGGTTTCCACGCAGGATGTGATCGGCATCAAGGTGTACGCCACGCCCGGGCCGGTGGCCGGCACGCGACCGGAGGTGGTGGACGCGGTCGTGCGCGGCCTGCTGGAAGCCGGAATCCCGGGCGAACAGATCGTGATCTGGGACCGGTTCGAGCGCGAGTTGCAGGAGGCGGGTTTCACGGCGCTGGCACGCGAGCGGGGCGTACGCACCGCCGGCAGTGCCGATGAGGGTTACGACGCCGAGCATTTCTACGAACAACCGCTGCTCGGGACGCTGGTCTGGGGCGATCTGGAATTCGGCCAGCACCTGCCGGGGGCAGGCCGC
>CAYXJB010000318.1:0-2373 GCA_964465445.1 uncultured Verrucomicrobiota bacterium | reverse complement strand
TGGAACAACAGCACCAGAAACAACGTCCAGCGACGCCCGATCCGGTCCGAAAGCGAGCCGGCCAGAATCCGCCCGCCCGCGTTGCCCACCGCCAGCACCGCCACCGCCACAAACGCCAGATCGCCCATGCTTTTTTTGGCCATCCCGCTGACGCTGCTTATCACCATCAGGCCGGCCCCGGCGCCGATGAAGTAGATGAGCCAGAGCAGGTAGAACAGCGGCGAGCGCAACACCTGCCGCGGCGAGCAATGAACCGGGCTCGAACCCGGCGCACCGACCGTCGCGGCACGCGCCGGAACGTTCTCGGGCGGATTGATCAGCAGTTGCGCCAGCCCACACACCAGGATTACGAACGCCACGCCCAGAATGAGCATGGACTGTTGCAACCCGTATTTCGCCAGCAGGTATTGCGATGCCGGCGCCAAATACACCGGCGCCAGGCCGAATCCCGCGACCACCAGCCCGGCAACCAACCCGGTGCGCGAGGGCGGAAACCACTTCAACGCGGGCGGCGTGGCCGAGGAATACCCGAACCCAATTCCCAGCCCGACCAACACACCGAATCCCAGCAGCCAGGCCCAGTAGCTGCGCGTCTGCGAGATGAGCACCATCCCCGCTCCCACCAGCAACCCGCCGATGCTCGCCGTCAACCGCGGACCGAATCGGTCCTGGCAACGACCGGCTGGAATCATCGTGAAGGCAAAAACCAGACAGCAGAGCGCGTAGGGATCGTTCAACTGCGAGCCCTTCCATCCGAATTCCCTCTCGATCGCGCCCTTGAACAGACTCCACGTGTAGAGCACGCCCAGAGCCAGGTTGATGCCGGTGCCGGCAAACGTGACGACCCAACCGCGCTTTGACAGCGGCCCGCTTGCGACCGTCGCCGTCGTGTTGGAAACCTGACCGGTGGTGAGCGATGATTTGCCCATAGCGAATTTCCCCGGGGACGCCGGCGCCTCTCTGCGGTGCGCGCCTGCGCCCGTGTCCAGCCAACACCGTAACCGGCGCGGCGCAGCCGCCTTTCCGAATCTTGGCAAAAAAACGTCCTCAATTGCCGCCGAACGGGCCGGTTTCCGAACGCTCCGGTGCGGCTCAAATCAATGACTTGACAAACTTGCCCGAGCGGTTATGATGCGCGCCGGCTCGCATGATTCGGACGCGCTTTGTGCCAACCGAACCCCTGAGCGTGGGACATGACCGACGCGCCCGGCACGGTGCCCGCTTCCCTACGGCGCGACAGAAAGGATGCGATGAAAACGACCTCCCTGTGCTTCTCGAGTCTTCGAATGCGGATCGCTGCGATGGCCCTGCCGGTGGGATTGGCGGTCATTTCGGCGCACGCCCAGCGGCCCTACGGCATTGACACCTCGCATTGGAACGGTTCGAACATCAACTGGAGTGTCGTTTACTCCAACGGCTACCGTTTCGTGTTCACCAAGGCCAGCGAGAGCACCTGGTACACCGACAACACCCTGCATCACAACATGGCCGGGGCGCGGGCGGCGGGACTGCTCATCGGCCCGTATCATTTCGCGCGTCCGGAGGTCAATAGCAGCACGGCCGGGGCGACCAACGAGGCCAACTGGTTTGTCAGCGTCGCCGGCCAATACATGACCAACGGTTACCTCCGCCCGGTTCTGGATCTGGAAACCGGCGGGCCGGAGCTGGGAAAGACGGCGCTTTCGGCCTGGGCCAACGCGTTCTGCAATCGGGTCAAGCAGTTGACCGGCATTTCACCGATCATCTACTGCAACGTCAATTACGCCCAGAACTACCTCAACACGACCGTCACCAACTGGGACTTGTGGATTGCCCACTGGTGGACCAATCCCGATCCGCAGAACGACACGCCTTCGACCGGCGTCTGGGGCGGACGCTGGACCTTCTGGCAGTACGCGGGCGATGTTTCGGGCGTGCCCGGCGTGCCCAGCAGCACGGATCTGAACGTGTTCAACGGCACGATTGAATCGCTTCAGGGCCAGATCATCGGCGGGGGCGCCAATCCTCCGGTGATTGCCTCGCAACCGCAAAGCCAGACCGTGGCCTCCAATCTGACAGCGAGCTTTACCGTGCTGGCCTATGGCGGCGGCACGCTGGTTTATCAGTGGCAAAAAGATCAAAGCAACCTGGTCAATGGCGGTCGGATCAGCGGTGCCACCAGCCCCACGCTGACGATCAGCAACGTGAACGGCTCCGATGCCGGCACTTACCGCTGCATCATCACCAACGTCTATGGCAGCGTCACCTCAAGCCCGGCGACGCTCACCGTGGTGGCCAGTTGCGAGCCGACCGGTTTTGTGAACGGCGACTTCGAAGGCGGCTTTACCGGCGGGGTGGGCAACGGCTGGACCAAGTACGTCCGCAACGGCGGCG
>CAYXJB010000317.1:0-2391 GCA_964465445.1 uncultured Verrucomicrobiota bacterium | reverse complement strand
GTGAACAGTCCCAGGCCGCTTCGAGGCAGCAGCTCGTTTTTCTTGTACGCGTCGGCCAGAACGCTTTTTTCGAGCTGAAACTGGCAGCTCAATCCGGCCGGGAGAAGATTTTGCAGACCGTCCAGGATTCGAACCCGGACCGGCGGACCGTGGTTGGTCAGCCAAGCGTACCGGAGACAGCCAAACTGCGCACCGGTGGTCCAGAGGTAACGGAATGTCAGCGCCAGATCGTGGTTGGTTTCCTCGAAGAGCAGCTTGTTGCCGGCGCGGTTCTTGAGCAGACAACGCCGAAGGCGATACAGGTCGCGGTGCTCGAGGCAGAAGGGCTGCCACAGATACCAGCGATCGGCCCGGCGCACCAGCAGCAGCGTGCGGCTGCCCGTCACGCCGGCGTCCTCGTGAATCTTGTCCTCGGTCTGATACGGGAACAGCGCATGGTCGGCATCCCAGCGTCCGGCCGTCAGCGCCCCGGTGCTCGAAACGAACATCCAGTGATCGAACGCGCTGCCCAGGGTGTGGAAAAAAGGTCGCATCCGGTCGTAGTGGGCGATTCGGTAAAACGCTTCGCCGTCCCAAGACACCCAATCACCCTCGACCGCGGCGCGGGAGAACTGCAACCGGTGCGCGCCTGCAAAAATCCCGTTCATGGCCGGCGTGTCTCCGGACCGAACCCTCGCAGGCGTGCTGGCGGGGCAGGGCAGGGGCGCTTGCGCCCGGTTCGGATGCGCGATTCGCCGCGCCGCGGTTGCGGACCGGCGGGGAAGGCGGCGCGCTCAGGGCGCGTGGGCACGCACCTGTTGAGCACCCTCGACGTAGAAGGGGATGTTGGCATGGGCGGCGTGACCCTGACCGTCGAACGCATAAACAAAAAGCCGGTACGCGCCCGGGCGACTCGGAGCGACGAGGCGGATTTCCGCTGCGCGGGGCTGAGGGATCGCTTCGGGCACAGAGGGCGGACGGGTTTCCGGATCGCCGCCGTCTTTCAGGTCGGTGCTCTCTTCGAGCACTTCCCAGAACCAGGTCAACGGATCGCCGTCCGGGTCGTCTATTGCGGCGCGTGCGGTGCAGGTTTGACCGGCCCGGAGTCGAACGTTGTCGCGGGCGGTTCGGCCATCGAGCCAGACGCCCTGAACGCACGGGCTGCGGTTCTTCGGCGGGCGACCGGTCCAGATCTCGTGCATCACGTCCACCGTGGCGGTGGTTTCGCCGCTGGCCAGAAACATTCCGTACCAGGTCGGCGTGCGTTCCTGTTTCTGCCCCCAGAGAAACACATACGAGCCAACGCATTGGCGCGGGTCGGAGGCGATGACCGAGGCGTAACGCCTGCGGTAGGCTTCGGCCTTGGTGGTGCTGTCATCTTCGATCGGCGCGCCCCAGGCGGTTTTGGGCACTTCCCAATGTCCGGTCGCGCCCCACTCGGTGACCAGATACGGCCCGGTCCAATCGCATTCCCGCAGGTAGCGCGGCAGATTGACGATATCGGCGTACATTTGAACGCCGATCAGATCCAGGTCCGGCGCGCGTTTCCTGATCTCGGCGATGAGGTTCTTGTTCATGCTCGCCAGCGCGGTGAGTGTGGGATGATTGGGATCGAGCGCATGGATCATCCGGGAAATCTCGTTGACGGCGTCCCAAACGGCCGGATTGCGGGCGTGGAGATTCAACTCGTTTCCGATGATCCAAAACAACAACGCCGGATGATCCTTGTGCTGGAGAACCTCCTCGCGAACCCGCGCCAGTTGTCGGGCCACGGCAGCCTTGTCGTTGTAGTCGAAACCGTGGCGTTCGGACCCGAGCTCGATGCCCATGGCCACGGTCAGATCGTTGCGCTGCGCGCGGTCAAGCAGTGAGCGGGCGCTTTCGCGTCCGTTCTCGACCCGCCAGGTGCGGAAAGAGTTGCCGCCGTGGGCGGCGAGCGCTTCCTGACTGCCGAATTCCAGCCCCGCCCCGCGAATGACATACGGTTGACCGCCCCGGTACACCTGCCAGCGGCCATCCACCTGCCGAAGCTCGACCTTGATCGGGCCGGCGGCTCTCGCCGTAGCAACACCAACGGACCAGGCCACCGTGGCGATGCCTGCCAGAACGAACATCACCGCCGACGAACTCCAGCCGGTGGCTCTTGGGCGGTCCCCGGCCCGTCGAGTTGGTCGCAGCCCGCTCCGGTCCGATGCGAGCCGTTGTTCCTGCCGGGGCATCAGCCACGGGCGGTGCGGCGGCCCGGAGATTGGCGGTCGTTGGTGGTTCGAACGCGAGATCATCATACGAGACAGGGCGGATCAGGCAGCGCGGCGATGCACCAGTTCGGCGGCCAGTTGTTCGAGGGTTCGGCCCTTGGTTTCGGGCAGCATGGCCAGCACAAACAACAGTCCCACCGCGGCGAACCCGCCG
>CAYXJB010000316.1:0-2448 GCA_964465445.1 uncultured Verrucomicrobiota bacterium | reverse complement strand
CAAATCCCAGAACCCGAGCATCCGGCACATGGGCCCGACGGCACAGGATTTCCGGTCCGCTTTTGGCTTGGGCGAAAGCGACACCGGCATCACCACCGTGGACGCCGATGGCGTGGCGCTGGCAGCGATCCAGGGACTCAACCACAAACTGACAGAAGACCTGAAGCGCCGGGATGCCGAGAATGCGGCGTTGCGCAACGAACTGCAGGAACTCAAGCAACTGGTCCGAGCCCTGACTCGACAACTCGAAGGAGGTGCCCAATGAAACGTTCCCTCGCCATCGCACCCGTAGCGCAGGCTTCCAGCCTGCCGTATCGCGGATTGCCAATCCGCGCCCTGCTGGCCGCACTGCTGCTCTCGGTGTTGGTTCTGCCGCTCCCGGCGCTTGCCCAGAGCCACGCCATCCCCTGGCACACCATTGACGGCGGCGGTGGCGTCAGCACCGGCGGCGTGTTCACGGTCAGCGGCACCATCGGCCAGCCCGACGCCGGCCCGACGATGACCGGCGGCAACTTCAGCCTCACCGGCGGGTTCTGGAGTTTCCTCTCGGTCGTGCAAACGCCCGGCGCTTCGACGCTGAACATTTCTCTGACGACGACCAACACGGCGATGATCTGGTGGCCCTCGCCCTCCAGCGGCTGGGTGCTCCAGCAAAACACCAACCTCGCCTCCACCAACTGGGTCGCCGCCCCGGAAACCGTTCAGGACAACGGCTCGATCCGCTACGTCATCGTCAGTCCGCCCACCGGCAACCGATTCTACCGCCTTTACAAACCGTAACATTCGGCCCACGGCGGCCGACCGGGGGGTTCAGCCAGACCGGGTCATTTGAGGGCGTGGCGCGGTCCGGTCGCTCGACTTGAACGAGGCTGCCGGCTAGGCTCGCCGCGATGGGTCCGAAGCTCATCGGCCTGTTCGGTCTGGTGGTGTTTCTGATGCTGGCCTGGGCCATCTCGCTGGACCGACGTCGTTTCCCCTGGCGCACCGTGCTCTGGGGGTTGGCGCTCCAATTCAGCTTCGCCATCCTGATCCTCAAAACCGCGCCCGGGCGTTTTGTTTTCGACCTCACCGGGGCGGCGATCCGCAAGCTGGCGGACTTTGCCAACGAAGGGGCCAGATTCGTTTTCGGACCGCTAGCCGACCCTGCCGCCATGTCGCGCGCCTTCGGCCCGCAGAACGGCCTGGTGTTGGGCATCCTGATCATGGGCACGATCATCGTCGTGGCCATGCTCTCGTCGCTGCTCTACCACTGGGGCGTGTTGCAAAAAGTTGTTCACGCCATGGCGTGGGTCATGCGCAAGGCCATGCGCACCAGCGGCGCCGAAACGCTCTCTGCGGCCGCCAACATTTTCATGGGCCAGACCGAGGCGCCGCTGCTCATCAAACCCTACATCCCCCGCATGACGCGCAGCGAGTTGCTGTGCATGATGACCGGCGGCATGGCCACCATCGCCGGCGGCGTGGCGGCGGTGTACGCGGCCTTCGGCGCGCAGGCCGGACATCCGGACATGGCCGGCCATCTGCTCACCGCCTCGGTGCTCAACGCCCCCGCGGCGCTGCTGCTCTCCAAAATTCTGTTGCCTGAAACCGAACAGAGCGAAACCGCCGGCGGCCACGTCAAAGACCCGCCGCGCACCACCGTCAACAGCCTGGATGCGCTCTGCCGCGGCGCCGGCGAGGGCATGATGCTCTCGATCAACGTCCTGGCCATGCTCATTGCCTTCATCGCGCTGGTCGCGCTGGTGAATTTCGTGCTGATCTGGCCGCAACGGCAGTTGCAGGTGGCCGAGCCGGTTACGTTGCAAACGATCCTGGGTTGGTTGAACGCGCCCTTTGCGTGGCTGATGGGCGCTCCGGCGCAGGACTGCTTCACGCTGGGCCGGATTCTCGGCGAGCGAATCGTGCTCAACGAGTTCATCGGCTATCTTTCGCTGACCCGGCCCGAAACGGCGCTCAGCCCGCGCGCCTTCACCATCGGCACCTACGCGCTGTGCGGGTTTGCCAACTTCACGAGCATCGCCATTCAGGTCGGCGGCATCGGCTCGCTGGCCCCGGAGCGGCGGCCGGACATGGCGCGGCTGGGCTTGCGGGCGATGATCGGCGGGGTGCTGGCAACCTACCTGAGCGCCTGCATCGCCGGCATTCTCATCGAAGGCTGAACGCCACGCCGGTGCACAAATTCTCCAACCGGCTGCAACCCTTTCCGGGATCGGCCCGATTGACAGTCCGCGCATCGCGGGCCAGTGTTTGCGCAACTCCGATGGCTGGCCGAATCCGGTTTGTACTTGCCACCGCGTTGATGGTTCTGGCGCACGTGCCCACGGCGCGCCCGGCCGGCCCGCTCCAGCGAGTGCCGAACACCACCTTGCAATTGCCCCCGGCGCCACCGGCGCGCGGCTTTACCGCCACCAACGCGTTCCCGGGGCTGGTGTTCACCAACCCGGTTTG
>CAYXJB010000315.1:0-2450 GCA_964465445.1 uncultured Verrucomicrobiota bacterium | reverse complement strand
GCCCGACGCGGACCGTTGAATCGAATCGCCGATCGTTTCCCCGCCATGGACTTTTTCGAGCGCCAGGATCGAGCCCGACGGAAAACCAAGTGGCTGGTGTTTTACTTCGTGCTGGCGGTGGTGGGCATCATCTTCGCGGTGTATCTGGCGCTGTGGTTGGTATTTGCCGGCGAATTCCGCGACAGTCCGACGGCGCGCCTTTCGCCCCCGCTCTGGCATCCGCAACTGTTCCTGATCGCGGCGGCGGGCACCCTGTGCATCGTCACCGCCGGCAGCGTCCAGAAAATCGCCGAGCTCTCGGCCGGGGGCGGTGTCGTGGCCGCCGCACTGGGCGGGCGACTCGTCCCGCCCAACACGCGCGATCCGGAAGAACGCCGCCTGCTCAACGTCGTCGAAGAGATGGCGATCGCCTCGGGTCTGCCCGTGCCCGACGTGTACGTGCTGGACGAGGAACGCGGCATCAACGCCTTTGCCGCGGGTTTGACGCCCAACGACGCGGTGGTCGCGGTCACGCGCGGCTGCCTCAAGGCGCTCACTCGGGACGAATTGCAGGGCGTCATCGGCCACGAGTTCAGCCACATCCTCAACGGCGACATGCGCCTGAACCTGCGGCTGATGGGCGTGATCTTTGGCATCCTGTGCCTGGCGACGATTGGTCGGGTGTTGCTGCGCACCCGCGGCCGGCGCAATCCGCTGCCGTTGCTGGGGCTGTTGCTGATCCTGATCGGTTCAATCGGCGTGTTTTTCGGTCGGCTCATCCAGGCCGCCGTCAGCCGACAACGCGAGTTCCTGGCCGACGCCGCCTCGGTCCAGTTCACGCGCAATCCGGCCGGCCTTTCGGGCGCGCTTCAAAAAATCGCCCTGCTCGGCTCGCGTCTGGTCTCCGAACACGCGCCCGACGCCTGCCACATGTTCTTTGCCGACGGACTGGCGCGGGCGCTGGGCTCGCTCTTTGCCACGCATCCGCCCATCGAGGAACGCATCCGCGCGATTGATCCGACCTGGGACGGCACGTTCAAAGCCGCCCGCGCCGGCACCGAACAGCAGGCGTTCCTGGAATCGCTCCTGGAAACCGGCCCGCGCCCGGGCGACGCCGGCCTCGCGGCCGCCGCGCTGCAGCCGACCCGCCAGCCCGTGCGCGCCCGGACCGTCGTGCCCCTGGTCGGCCAGCCCACACCCGTGCACCTGCGTTACGCCGAGCAATTCCATGCGGCCATTCCCGAATCGGTGCGTTCGGCGGCGCGCGAGCCCGGAAGCGCCCAGGCGCTGTTGCTGGCGCTCTTGATCAGCGAAACCGAGCCGCAACGGACCCAACACTTGGCGATCGTGGAAAACGGCCTCGGCGCTCCGATGCGCGAACAGGTGCTGGCGCTCCACCAGCTTGTCGCGCCCCTGGCCCGGCGCGCCCGCCTGCCACTGGTCAACCTGGCGCTGCCGGCGCTGCGACAGCTCTCCGCCGACGCGTTCTGGCGTTTCCGTCAAACGCTCCAGGCGCTCATCGAGAGCGATGCGCAGATCGATCTCTTCGAGTTCACGCTGCTGAAGGTCGTCCAGCGCCAGCTCGAAGCGCGCTTCGGCCGTGCCCGTCCCGGCATCGTCCAGTATTACAGCCTCAAACCGCTCCTGCCCGATGCGCTGGTGTTGCTCTCGGCTCTGGCGCATCTCAGCAGCGCCGACCCGGCCGCGGTGGCGCGCGCCTTCCAGGCCGGCGTGCCGTATCTGCGCGCCGGCGAGGACATCGAGCTGGAGTTGCTGCCTCTGGAAAAGTGCGGTCTGGAACCGATCGGCGCCGCGCTGGACCGACTGGTCTGGGCCGCTCCCCAGATCAAGAAAAACATCCTCGAAGCTTGCGTGCAGGTCGTCGCCGCCGACGGTCTGCTCCAGGAGCCGGAAGCCGAACTGCTCCGCGCCATCGCCGAATCGCTCGATTGTCCCATCCCGCCCTTCGTCGCGATCCAGGAACCGGCTGCCGCGTAGAACTCCACCGGGACGAATCGTCCCTGCGCCTCCGACGGCGCAACCCCGAACCACGAGCCGGCCACAGTCGCGGCAGTAACCCACGCCGGGGCCGGCAATCCGGCTCGCGGCCGTGCCAAACGGATCATCGCACGGCTGGAATGCAATTGGCGCACACGTCTTGCGCCCCAAGGGCTTTGTTTTCAGCATGCCCGCAAATGAACCGACGGGATTTTCTGAGGGCCGCCGGCCTGGGCGCGCAAAATCACCCGGGAACAACTGCTTTTTCGCGACGTCCGTTCCTGGGAGTACGGCTACTGGTGGATCGAGTGGGGCGGACATCTGGACACCATTCGCGACAACGAGCGCATCCGCTTCGAGCTGCTGGCGATCGTGCTCGGCGTCTGGGACTACATCAAAAACTCCGGCGACCTGCCCTCGAGCGCCAACTGGGGCATGGACTGGATCGGAATGATCCCGGGCAAACGCGGTTC
>CAYXJB010000314.1:0-2469 GCA_964465445.1 uncultured Verrucomicrobiota bacterium | reverse complement strand
GTCTCATGAAGGGGCTCATCCATCCGTGGTGGTTTGGGTGAGCCTTAATCTTTTGCCTCACAACTGACAATCAGAGAACAATAGCGATGCCGGAACCGGCCGGACGCCGCAAACCGCTCCCTCATTTAAACCGCGATCCGACCGGGGCCGCTCGTCGGGTCAGAGCCCCTCGCGCGCCGCCCGTTGCCTCGAGCCGGACCGGCAAACCGCGCCAAAGTCCGCTGACCGTTCGCCGGTTTACTTCGGCGTTTTCATCGGCGCGACGTGCCAGTCGTAGAACAGATAGTTCCGCAAGGCGGGCGACGGACCGCTGTGCACGGGCAGTTTGGCGACGTAATTCTGGTAGGTGGCCGCCGTGATGCCCAGCGACAGCAGCAATTGCAGGTCGCAATCGGTAAACGCCCAGGTGTCGGCCGGTCGCTTGATTTCGCTGGACCGGCGCGGCGCGGCGTAGGGTGTGTTGGGCCGGCCGAACGGATAGGTAATCGTTTGCGGCGGCGGGCCCGGATCGTTGGTGATCGTCGAGAGCGAAAAATAGCTGATCGGCACGTAGAGTGGCGGGTTGGGGGTGACGCGCGGCAACTTGCGATACGAGGCCGGGCAGATCGCCACCTGGGCCGTACGCACAATGCTGCTGGGCGGTGGGATGGACAGGTAGCTGGTCAAATACGCCGTCAGCGACCCGTTGTAATACGGGCCGGGCATCGTCGAATAGGTGAAGAAAATCCCGGTCCAGCAAGGCCCGGGCAGCACGTCGTTGTGATCGTTGACGTACATCTGGATGGCGTAGGCCAACTGCTTGAGGTTGCTGACGCAGTTGATCTGATAGGCTTTTTCCCTGGCGCGCGCCAGCGCGGGCAGGAGCATCGCCGCCAGGATCGCGATGATCGCAATCACCACGAGCAATTCGATCAGCGTAAACGCAACACCCTCACGCCTGCCCGGGTTTACGAGGTTTTCTCCATCCCGTTTCATTCTCGAATCCCTTTTCCACATTGAACTTCGACCCTCACCGTCGCGGGGTCAACCGTGCCGACACAGCGACGGGCCACCTCCATCGTCTAACGCCAAGCCGGCCAGGGGGCAATCCTCCAACGCCTACGGGCCGGTCACATAATCATGTGGCCTGTAGAACCGCGCCGTTTTGGCGATAGTGGCGCTGGAGAACGTTCTGCGGTCGCCCTTGACCCGGCCAACGCCGTGGCCGAGGATAGCCATGGAAGCGGACGCCGGCCCGGCCGTCTCCAACGAACCAAAACCGACACGACTGGAGTCTCGAATCATGAAAGCGCTTCATTTCCTCGGCATGTTTCTGGCCCTGAGTCTGAGCTGCGACGCCCTGGCCGATGTGGTTTACGTTACCGCACGGCCCTCGCCCTCGGGCAGCGGCCCGAATTTGGACGGCACGTATTTCGACCGGGGCGTGGACCCGGCTGACCTGCTTGTTGAATCTCGGGGACACCAGCGCCATTGCGAATGCGCCGGGCCGACCGCCCACCAGCGGCGCACGCGCCTACCTTTCCGGACTGGATCTGACCGATACAAACCTGGGCGTGGCCATTTATCCGCAATTGGGCGTGCCCGGCGGGGTCTATCAGATTGACCATAATTTCAGTTCGACCGCAGGAAACGTGAGCACCAACGTGGTGATGTCGGTGAGCTGCACCAATGGCACGCTGTCGGTGTCCGAAACGCCGGTGTTTCAGCGCAGTTACGGCAACCCGGCCAACAAATGGTCGCTCATCGGCTACATCACCAACGCCCCGGGCAGCTCCAGGCCCTACATCCGATTCAACTACAAGAGCGGCTTGGTCAACGCCGGCGCGCAGCAGCGGTTGCTGGTGGACTGTTGGCGGTTCACGTTGGTCGAGCCCTGTTTGTCGGTCCCGCCGGTGGATGTGACCGGACCGCTAGCGGCGAATCTCACCGAGGTGGTTGTCACCGGCGTGACCAACACCGCCACGGCGATCACCGTTTACCAAAACACCGGCTCGGGCATGCAACCCGTCGGCCAGAAAACCTCCGGCATCGTCGCGGGCGTGAACCTCGTCACCGTCTCGAACCTCGTCAAAGGCGCGCAAGTAGCCGCCACGCAGACCGTCAACGGCCAGGAAGGCTGCGTGCCGCCCTCGGGCGTGATCGTCGGCGGCGGGGCCAACCCCAACATCCGCGTCGCCATCAACGTGCGCGAAAACACGGCGCTGACCGGGCCGGTCGGCGCCGCCGGTTCGGGCAGCATCGTGCACATGCTCGGCGCCTCCTTCCTGCTTTCGGGCGGCGCGCCCGGCGACGGCCTCGTGCTCACGCCCAGCACCAATTGGCAAACGGTGACCTTCCAACACGGTGTGGACCCGCTCTACACCTGGGCGGGCACCGATCCGAATCCCTTCTACTGGGACGGCGCGTTCGGCGCGCTCGATGGCATTGCCATCGCGTGCGAAGGCGACACCGGTCCGTATGAGATTTACA
>CAYXJB010000313.1:2245-2470 GCA_964465445.1 uncultured Verrucomicrobiota bacterium | reverse complement strand
CAGCGCGCCGGGCTGCTGGCCGCACAGCACGGCGATCCGAAAGAGGATCCGCTGCACGGCCGCCTCCAGCGGCGGTACGGCCGAGACCGCCGCGTGCCACTGCGCCTGTGCACGCGCCACGTCCAGTTCGGTGCCCCGACCGGCGCGGAATTTGGCCTGCACCAGCGCGAGGGTTTCGCGCTGCAGGTCGGCGTTTTTTTGCGCCAGGGCCAGTTGCTGTTGCGT
>CAYXJB010000313.1:0-2187 GCA_964465445.1 uncultured Verrucomicrobiota bacterium | reverse complement strand
CGCGCCTCGGCGGCGGCCTGCGCCTCGGCGCGCGCCGCCTGCACCGAGCGGCGCACACGTCCGAACAGATCCAGCTCCCAGGTCGCGTCGAATCCCGCCTCGAACAATTCCACCTCGCGCTGGGCACGCGGCAGGCCGCGCAGTGCATCGAGGCTGTTGACACCTTTGACATAGCCGCCCGCGCTGGTCACGGTTGGCGCCAGATCCAGCGTGCTGACGCGGCGCAGCGCGCGGGCTTCGCGCAACCGGGCGGTGGCCACGCGCAGGTCGGGATTGGCCGCCAGCGCAGTGCGGATCAATCGCTGCAGCAACGGGTCCTCGAAGCTCTCCCACCACGCGCCCGCGACCGGTTCTTGAACCAGGTTCGTTGCGTCAGCGCTCACAAACGCCGGCCGCGTCGCCGTCTGCGGCGGGCGATAGTTCGGCCCCACGGCGCAGCCCGCCAGCCCCAGCGCCGCCGCTGCGCCCGCCAGCAGGACGAGCACCGCGGGCAGAGCGGGCGCGCCGCTGCGGGCGCTGCCGTTGTCGGGCCGCGTGCGTTCACCGCTCAGCCGCCGCAGCACCACATAAAACACCGGCGTCAGAAAGAGGCCGAACAACGTCACGCCCAGCATGCCCCAGAACGTGGCCGCTCAGCGCGTCGACGAGCGGGTAGCGCAACTCGAGCCCGGCCTCCCACAGCGTGAAGCCGCCGAGCGGCAGGTCGCACACCGCGCTCTGGTAGCTCGCGCTGCCGGGCGAGCATCAGCGGCAGCACACCCACGGTGAAGGCAAACGAGGTCATCAGAATCGGCCGCAGGCGCAACCGGCACGCCTCCAGCGCCGCTTCAAAACGCGTGCGGCCCTTGTCCTGAAGTTGACGCGCGAACTCGACGATCAGCACCGCATTTTTGCACGCCAGACCAATAAGCACCACAAGCCCGATCTGGGTGAAGAGGTTGTTGTCCATCCCGCGCGCCGACACCGCCAGAATTGCAAACAGCAGGCTCATCGGCGTGATCAGGATGATGGCCAGCGGCAACGTCCAGCTCTCGTATTGCGCCGCCAGCACCAGAAACACCATCAACACACACAGCGGGAAAATCAGCAGACCCGAGTGCCCCGCCAGAATCTCCAGCAAACTCAGCTCGGTCCACTCGATCGCCATGCCCGGGGGCAACAACCGCGCCGCCAGCTCGTCCATGATCCGAATCGCCTCGCCGGAACCGACTCCCGGCGCGGTCGAACCGCTCAGATCCGCGCTCGGATACAGGTTGTAGTGATACAGCGTCGTCGGTCCGGTCACGTCGCGCAGCGTCACAACGCTGCCCAGCGGCACCATCTGCCCGGCGGCGTTGCGCACCCGCAAATTGAGCGCGTCGGCCGGATGCGCACGAAACCGGCTTTCGGCCTGAGCGACGACCTGGAAGGGCCGGCCGAAGAGATTGAAATCATTGACGTAGAGCCCGCCCAGATATACGCCCAGCGCTTCCCACACCCCACTGAGCGGCACTTGCATTGTCTTTGCCTTTTCGCGGTCCACCTCCAGAAACACCTGCGGCACGTTGCCGCGGAAGGTCGTCAGCACGTTGAACAGGCGCGGGTCTTGATTGGCGGCAGCCATCAGTTGGAAGGCCGCGGCCTGCAACGCCGCCGGGCCCAGATTGGCCCGATCCTGGATCTGGAGCTTGAATCCGCCGATCGAGCCCAGGCCATCCACCGGCGGCAGGTTGAACGCGGCGACCACGCCCTCGGTGATGGTGGCGAATTTGGGACGCAAATGCGCCAGGATCTTGTCGCTCGTCCAGCCGCTCTTGCGCCGTTGCTCGAAGGGTTCGAGCCGCACGATCAGCGTCGAGGCGTTGGGCTGCGCCCCGAACGACAGGATCGAGAAACCGTCCAGCCGCACCACCGCCATCACCCCGGGCGTTTCCCGGATCATTTGCTCGACCCGGACGCTGACCTCGCGCGTGCGGGCCAGCGAGGCGCCGTCGGGCAGTTGCAGGTACGCAAAGACCGCCCCCTTGTCCTGCACGGGAATGAATCCGGTGGGCACGCTCGAAAATCCCAACCAGGTGAGCACCAGCAGCCCGCCGTAGAGCACCATGGCCATGACGCTGTGCCGGAGCACCAAGCGCAACGTCCGCAGGTAACCGCTTCGGGCCGACTCGAACCCCCGATTGAACCCGCGGAACAACCACCCGACCG
>CAYXJB010000312.1:0-2481 GCA_964465445.1 uncultured Verrucomicrobiota bacterium | reverse complement strand
TTCGAACATTCCGGCGCCCAACGCCCCGAGCTTCATCGCCCTGGACAAGCGCACCGGACGTTTCCTGGCCGAGGACGACGCGCACATCGGCCCGCGCATCTTCCACGGTCAGTGGGGCTCGCCCACCCTGGGCATCGTCAACGGCCGCAAACTCATCATCTTCGGCGGGGGCGACGGCGTCTGCTACGCCTTCGACGCCCAACCGGAAAATCCCGGCGAAAACGGCAAACTCAAAACCGTCTGGAAATTCGATTGCAACCCGCCCGATTACAAGGTGGACAAGGACGGCAAACCCATCAAATACCCCGCCGCCGAAGGTCCGAGCGAAATCAACGCCACGCCGGTCTTCTACAAAAACCGCGTGTATGTGGCCGTGGGCCAGGACCCCGAACACGGCGAGGGCGTGGGCATTCTCAACTGCATTGACGCCACCAAAACCGGCGACATCACCGCCACGGGCAAGATCTGGGAATACCGCGGCATCCACCGGAGCATCTCGACGGTCTCGATCGATCCGGAAAGCGGTCTGCTGTTTGTGGGCGATTTCTCCGGCTTTGTGCACTGCCTCGACGCCGAGACCGGCAAGCTCTACTGGACGCATGACATGAAGGCCCACATGTGGGGTTCGACCCTCGTGGCCGACGGCAAGGTGTACGTCGGCGACGAGGACGGCGATTTTGTCGTGCTGGCCGCCGCCCGCGAAAAAAAGGTTCTGAGCGAAACGAACCTGGGCGCCGCCGTGTACGGCACGCCCATCATCGCCAACGGCACCCTCTACATCCAGTCCAACACACACCTGTTCGCGTTCGCCGACCCGACCCGCTCCGGCACGCTCAGGGACGAAGCGCCGAAAATCGAGATCGAACCGGGCCGCCCCTGAAATGCACCGTCGCCGCGTGCCGTCCCGTCCGCCGATCCGGCGTGGCCGCCCGAGCCATCGGCGTTGCCATCTGATCGCGCGCCGCTCCGGGGCGGTGTGTTGCCGCGGCTTGCCACCGGGGGAACGACCTGAATTGCTCCGGCCGCGGATGATCGCGCCGTTTTGATTTATGAAACTCACGCCCGTCCAGTGGCTGGTCTGCATCATTGCGGCGATCGGATTTGCGTTCGACATCTACGAGCTGTTGATGCTGCCGCTGATCATCAAGCCGGCGCTGGCGGCGCTGGGCGGCGTGGGACCGGACGGGCTGCCGCTGCTCGTGCCCGGTTCGCCCGACTACGTCAAATGGGCGCGGGCGCTGTTCTTTCTGCCGGCCATTGCGGGCGGCGTTTTCGGTCTGCTGGGCGGTTATCTGACCGACCGGCTGGGTCGGCGGCGGGTGCTGACGTTCAGCATTCTGCTGTACGCGTTCGCGGCGTTTGCCTCGGGGTTTGCCACCTCGCCGACGCAACTGCTGGTGCTGCGCTGTCTGGTGTTCATCGGGGTGTGTGTCGAGTTTGTGGCGGCGGTGGCGTGGCTGGCGGAGCTGTTTCCGGAACGGGAGCGGCGCGAGCGGATTCTGGGGTTCACGCAGGCATTCTCCTCGCTGGGCGGGCTGATGGTCGGCGGCATGAACGTGCTGGCGGCGAACCTGGCGGTGCATCTGCCCGCGATTCATGGCGGGCACGAAGCCTGGCGCTACACGCTCATTTCGGGCGTCATCCCGGCCATTCCGCTGATTGTCATTCGCCCGTTCCTGCCCGAATCGCCCACCTGGAAGCAGAAACGCGACGCCGGCCAGCTCAAGCGACCGAGCCTTTGGGCGCTGTTCAGCCCCGAATTGCGCCGCACCACGGCGCTGACCACATTGGTGTTCGCCGCGAGTTACGGAATCGCGTTTGGCGCGATTCAACAGTTGCCGCAGATTCTGGGCGCGCAACGCGTCGGCACGCCGCACGAAGCCGGTCACGCCGCCGTCATTGCCGTGGCCAAAAACGCCGTCGCCCGGGCCACCGCTGCGGCCAGGGCCGCCGGCCAACCCGATCTGCCGCCGGCCCGAAAACGTCAGATCGCTGCCAACGCCTCCGATGAAGCCGTCGCCAAGGTGACCCTGGCTCAGGAGATCGGCGGTCTGAGCGGCCGGGTGCTGCTGGCGGTGCTGGCCGTGCGCATCCTGAGCCGACGCGCGTTGCTGCGCGTGTTTCAATGGCCGGCGCTGCTTTTCGTGCCGCTGCTGTTCGTGTGGATTTCGGCGAACCTGCATCGGCCCGAAACGCTGCCCTGGATCAAAGCCGGTATCTTCGTGGCCGGACTGCTGACGATTGCGCAGTTCAGTTTCTGGGGGAATTACATCCCGTTGGTTTTTCCGCTGCACCTGTGCGGCACCGGCGAGAGTTTCGCCGCCCTCAAGGCGAAGCGGCTCGCGGCATGAACGCACCCCTCCGTCCCGGCCGGATCGAACACTGGCCACTGGCCCGCCTCCGTCCCTACGCCCGCAACGCCAAGACCCACGATGCCAACCAGGTGGCGAAGATCGCTGCCAGCATGGCCGAGTTCGGCTG
>CAYXJB010000311.1:0-2488 GCA_964465445.1 uncultured Verrucomicrobiota bacterium | reverse complement strand
GTGGACACCGGCGGATTCGAGCCGGTGGCCAAGGACGGCATCCTGCACGAGATGAAATCGCCGCCCAAACGCCTGCAGCCGGCGATCATCGCCCGCTTGAAGCTGCAGTCGGGCATGTCCATCGCCGAGCACCGCATTCCGCAGGACGGGCGCATTCAGATGACGGTGGGCAACAAGATGATCGATCTGCGCGTGTCATGCCTGCCGACCTCGCACGGCGAGAGCATCGTGATGCGAATTCTGGACAAGGAAGGGTTGCGGCTGGGGTTGGGCGAACTGGGCTTTTTCACCGATGACCAGCAGACCTTCGAGCGGCTGATCGCTCTGCCGGACGGGATTTTGCTGGTGACCGGACCGACCGGTTCGGGCAAGACGACCACGCTTTATTCCTGCTTGCACTTCATCAACCGCCCGGACCGCAAGATCATCACCGTCGAAGACCCGGTCGAATACATCCTGGAGGGTATCAACCAGGTGCAGGTCAACGAGGCGGTGGGACTGACGTTTGCCACCGCGCTGCGCTCGATCCTGCGCCAGGCGCCGAACGTCATCATGATCGGCGAGATTCGCGATTTGGAGACGGCGACGATCGCCATCAACGCCTCGCTCACGGGCCATCTGGTGTTCTCGACGTTGCACACCAATGACGCGCCCAGCGCCGTGACGCGGCTCATTGACATCGGGGTCAAACCCTTCCTGGTGGCCTCCTCCACCCGCGGTCTGATGGCGCAGCGGCTGGTGCGTCGGGTGTGCAAGAAGTGTGCGCAGCCCTACACGCCCTCGGCGGCGGAGTTGCGCGCGTTGAACATTGACCCGGCCCAGGCGCAGCAGGCCACCTTTCTGAAAGGCCGCGGTTGCCCCGATTGCAACAACACCGGCTACCGCGGTCGGATGGGCATTTTTGAAATCTTCGTGGTGGACGACGATTCGCGTCGGCTGATCTACGAAAAAGTGCCCGCATCGGTGTTGCGGGCGCGGGCGCGGGAAATGGGCATGCGCACCCTGCGCGAAGACGGCGTGCGCAAGGTGCTGGCCGGACTGACCACGCCGGAAGAAGTGATTCGGGCGACGGTGGGCGATGAATCGTGACCGGACAGGAGTGCCCAGCGCGGTGGCGCGGCCAGGGTTGCGGGCGCGCCGGTTGCGATCGCGCCGGCGGGATGGAAGAGTTTGATGGAACAACCGATTTGAGCTGTTATGTCGTATTCAATGGCTGATTTGCTGCAGTTGGTGGTCTCGGAAGGGGCCTCCGACCTGCATATTCGCGTGGGCACCCCGCCGACGATCCGGGTGCACGGCATTCTGCATCGGGTCGAAGGTCCGCCGCTGACGCCCGACGACACCGACGAGCTGATGCGGAGCATCACCTCGGAGGATCACATCCAGCAGGTGCGCGAGCGGGGCACGGTGGACTTCGGGTTCGCGTTCGGGGACATGGCGCGGTTTCGCGTGAGCGTGTTCAAGGAGCGGGGCAACTTCGCCTGCGTGTTGCGCCAGATCCCCAACAAGATGCTCACGATGGAGGAAATCGGCCTGCCGCCCTCGGTCAAGGAGCTGCTCTACAAACCGCGCGGGCTGATTCTGGTGACCGGGCCGACCGGCTCGGGCAAGACAACCACGCTGGCCTCGATGATCAACGTGATCAACGAGGAGCGCGACGAGGTGCACATCGTCACCATCGAGGACCCGATCGAATACTACCACAAGCACAAGAAGGCTCTGGTGACGCAACGGGAGATCGGCGTGGACGTGCCGAACTTTGCCGAGGCGCTGCGCCGGGTGCTGCGGCAGGACCCGGACGTGATTCTGGTGGGCGAGATGCGCGATCTGGAGACGATTGACGCGGCGATCACGGCCGCCGAAACCGGCCACCTGGTCTTTGGCACGCTCCACACCACCGGGGCGGCCAAGACCATTGACCGCATCGTCAACGCGTTCCCGACCAATCAGCAGGAACAAATCCGCATCCAGCTCTCGACCGTGTTGCAGGCGGTGATTTCGCAGTTGCTCATTCCGCGGGTGGACAAGCCCGGTCGGGTGGCGGTCTTCGAGGTCATGATCAACACCCCTTCGATCGCGGCCCTGATCCGCGATAACAAGACCTTCCGCATCGCCTCGGATATTCAGACCGGGGCCAAATGGGGCATGGTCACGCTCGATGGTTTTCTGCTGGAGAAATACATGCAGGGAATGATCGCCCGCGAGGAGGTCATCACCAAGGCGCAGGACCCGGTCACGATCCAGCAGAAGCTCCAGGAACTGGAGCTGGCGCAGGCCGTGGGCGCCGAGCCCTCGCGCGTGGTCAGCGCCGGCAAAACCTGATCGCAAGCCATGGCTGAGGAGATTGCCCATCCGCTGCTCTCGCTGATCAAGGATCAGGGGTTGCTCGACGACCTCCAGTACGAGGAGGTCATGGCCGAGTTCAAACGCAGCGGCACACCGGTCATTCAGATCCTGCAGGACTTCGGGATTCTGGATCTGAAGACGA
>CAYXJB010000310.1:264-2527 GCA_964465445.1 uncultured Verrucomicrobiota bacterium | reverse complement strand
GACCGCAATCAAACCCCAACCCACCCGCCAATGCGAGTCGGAAAAAACACGCCACGCCCGCTCGAGGTTCGCTGGACCAGAGGAAGACCGACACACCCGCGGGCAGCGCGGCTCAAAGTCGGGGTCGGCTGAGGTAATAGAGCGCCAGCGCCACCAGCCCGGAAACCACCAAGCCGAAGGCGATCGAATACTTGAGGATCACCCGCTGTTTGCGCCGATACGCCCGACCGCCCATGCCCGGCAGCAGATAATACCGCTCCCGTTCACGCTTGGCCCGGTTTTGTCGTTTCCAAAACATGCGTGCTCCGGCCGTCGGATTTTGCCGCTGCGACAGGCGTTCCGGGGTTCGGCCCACGTGCCTACCCACCTGGCCGTGCGGCACGAATCGGGCCGAGATTCTGACTGGTTCTGGTTTTACGCGCCAAACCGCGTGCCCACAAGTGCAAAGCTGAACCGTTCGCGCAGCGGGCAAAGCGGGCGCAGGGTCGGTCTGCTCATCGGCCCACCGCGCGGAAGAACCTCGTCGCGGCACCGTCGTTCATCGGAATGGCGAGCAGTTGGACTGCGCCGGAGGCTGTCAGGTTGGTCCAGATTTGCCAGCTCCTCAGATCCTGGCTTTGCTGCACCTCGATCCATTGGCCGGCCTGGCCCTGCAGTTCCAGCAACAGCACACCCTCCTGCAACCGAACACCCAGCCGCGGTGGCGCTGCGTTCGACGGCGCGATCAGACGCAGATGAATCACGTTGGTCAGCGTGTGCCCGTCGGCATCCACAAGACCGAACTTGAAACTGCCCAGTGCGTTGGTGTTGACCGTCGAGACGAAACGGGCGCGGGTGTTGTCCGGGAGCATGACGGTGCCGTGGACGGGCTCGAAGACCGAGTAAACCGGGTTGCGATTGGTGAACCCGCGGCTCCACGCGGTCAGGTCCACTTCCAGCGGAATGCCGTTGGTGCAGTCAAAATGCGGCTGCGCCAGCCAGTTCAAATACGCTTCCAGATTGGTGAATTCGTCGCCGTCCAGGTCGCCGTTTGCATCGCTAAAATCGCCCGGCGGCGAATGCGGATTCAACCCGTGGATCTGTTCCCACCAGTCCGGCAGCCCGTCGTTGTCGGTGTCCCAGTCCGGCGGCCGCACCTGGACCGGATACTCCTCCCAGCCGCCGACGTCATTTTGCGAGTCGGGCAGGCCCGGGTCACCGCTCACGCTGCCGGTGTAGGTGTAGGTCCCTTCGATCGTCTCCCGAATCACCCGCGCATCATGATCGTCAATCCGGGGCAGATTGCATCCCACATCCGAGAGCACCTTCTTGTAGGCGTTGGTGACCTCGTCAATGCTGGCCCAGGACGGGAAAAATGGCGCCGTCACCCACGGACTGTAGTTGGTTGGTACATAGCCGGTGGCTCGTCGCGCCAGTTCCTGCTGGTTGGTCTGGTAATACCCGGGCATGACGTTGCCCGCAAAATAGTACTGTTGCGTACCGGGGAAGTTTTCGTACTGCGCGGTCAAAATGTAGAAGTGGCGCGATGCGGGACCGGGTTTGTAGTAATTGTTCACGAAATTGACCTCGTGCGCGCCGCCATCGGTCGTGCGCCCGCCCCAGTTGTAAACGACGTTGTTGAAGATATCGAGCCGACCGGCGAAGCGACCGGACGCATCCAGACCGCCCGCCAGACTCCAGTTGCGACCCTCGCAATGCGCCAGCAGGTTGTGGTGCAGACTGGCAATGTCGCCCCCAACGCTGGCGGCATAACCATGTCGGGTGCCGGGCGGATACTGGTCATGCCCGGCGATGTTCAACGCCTCGGAAATGAGCGTGCGCTGCACCGTGATGTTTTTCGAGCCGCGCGTGCTCAGCTCCTCGTCAATCCCCCAACTGATCGAACAGTGATCCATGATGCAGTGGTCAGAACCGGCCATGCCGGAGGCATTCTGCGTCTCGCCGCTGATGTCCCCCACGCGCACTCGAACAAACCGCACGATCACATCCCGCGCTCCACTGAGCCCGAACTGATGTTTTCGGATGCAGATTCCCTTGCCCGGAGCGGTCTGCCCCGCAATGGTGATGTAGGGGCGGTCGCTTCGAATGATCAAATCCGATTCGAGCGTGATCAGCCCGCCCACGTCGAAAACGACCGTGCGCGGACCGTAATCGCCCTCGATCGCGTCCCGAAGACTGCCCGGCCCGCTGTCATTGAGATTGCTGACCTTCACCACAACGCCGCCGCGCCCACCGCGCGCGAATCGGCCATACCCTTCCGCGC
>CAYXJB010000310.1:0-214 GCA_964465445.1 uncultured Verrucomicrobiota bacterium | reverse complement strand
CCACGCGTGATTCCTCCGGCGGCGTCCACCTCATCCACGCGCCAGTAATACGTCGCCAGCCGACTCACCGGCGTGAGCCAGAAGTTGGTGCCCGTCAGCGTGCCCCGAAACTCCGCCGAACCGCGCGTCGCGTTTCGGACGGCGTTGCTTTCGGTGCCAACGTACAGATCATGCGCAACCGCCGCCGCCGCACCGCTCCAGGACAACAGCACCG
>CAYXJB010000309.1:0-2550 GCA_964465445.1 uncultured Verrucomicrobiota bacterium | reverse complement strand
CGGTCCAACGGTACGATCGCGTCCTGGGGACGCAACACCTCCGGCCAGACCAACGTGCCACCCGGGCTGAGCAACGTCGTGGCCATTGCCGCCGGCGGCGGTCACACGCTGGCATTGCGATCCAACGGCACGGTCCTGGCCTGGGGCGACAACACCTTCGGGCAGACCAACGTGCCGGCAAACTTGAGCAACGTCGTCGCCGTTGCCGCCGGCATCCGACACAGTCTGGCGTTGCGACCCGATCGAACGATCGTCGCCTGGGGCGACAACGGATCGGGTCAAACCAACGTGCCGCCGAACGGGGGCGGCGCGGTCGCCATCGCCGGCGGCGCCTTCCACAGCCTGGCCATCGTCGGACCGGATCAGGTGCGGCTGCGCGGGCCGGAGGTTTCGAGCGCCGGGGCGGCCTTGTCGCTCTGGAACGGTGTTGGACGCAGCGTGGCGGTGCAGGTCTCGACGAACCTGCAAACCTGGACGGTTCTGACGAACTTCAGCGCGTGGCCGGCGTGGTTTGACTTTGTGGACGCAACGACACCGCGCCCGGCCCGGCGGTTTTACCGCGGCGCGGTCGCGCCCTGATCGCGGCCGGCCAGCGCGCCAAACGTCGCACCCGCAGCGCGTTTTCGGGCCCGCCGCGGAGGATCCTCCAAACGCCGCGCCCGGCCCGGATCGCTTTTGCGGCTTTCAATCCGGCAGGTTTTGGGTTTGAGTTTGCGCCCGGCCGCGGAGTTCGAGCGCGGCGGGAATTTTCGATCATGACCAAAACAGCATTGCTGTTTGCCGGTCAGGGCGCCCAGGTCGTGGGCATGGGCCGCGACCTGGCCGGGACCTTTCCAGGCGCGCGCCAGTGGTTCGAGCGCGCCAACGCCGTGTTGGGCTACGATCTGGCCTCGTTGTGTTTCAACGGTCCGGAGGCCGAGCTGACGAAAACCGAGCACGCGCAACCGGGGATTTTTCTGGTGAGCTGGGTGGCCTTTCAATTGTTGCAGGAGCGCGTGCCGTCGCTGGAATTTCACGCCGCGGCGGGTCTGTCGCTGGGCGAGTTTACGGCGCTGGCGGCCGCCGGGGCGCTGGGTTTCGAGGACGGCCTGCGCCTGGTGCGCCGGCGCGGGCTGCTGATGCAGGCGGCCTGCGAGGCCACTCGCGGCAGCATGGCCGCGATCATTGGTCTGGATGAAGCCACCACGCGCGCCGTGTGCGCCGAGACCGGCGTGGCGGTGGCGAATTTGAACTGCCCGGGGCAGATCGTCATCTCGGGCCGGACCGAAAACATCGCGCAGGCCATCGAGCTGGCGAAAGCCCGCGGGGCGCGCAAGGCCGTCTTGCTGCCGGTCGCCGGCGCGTACCATTCGCCGCTGATGGCGTCGGTGCAGGCACCGCTGGAGGCGGCGCTGGCGCAGGTCGAGATTCGCACCACCACCGTGCCGGTGATTGCCAACGTGGATGCGCTGCCGCACGGCCGGCCCGAGAGCATTCGGGTGCGACTGGTGCAGCAGGTGACCGCGCCGGTCTTGTGGGAGCAATCCATGCGCGTGTTGCTGGGCCAGGGCTTCACGCGCTTCATCGAGCTGGGGCCGGGCTCGGTCCTGAGCGGTTTTATGAAGCGCATCGCCAGGGATGCGCAGGTGTTGAACGTGGCCGATGTGCCGAGTCTGGAAGCGACGGCGCGGGCGCTTGTCGGTTAGATCGTGCGGGAATGCCGGCGCTGGTCCGGCGGCGGCAGCGTGTTGTCGAAACACATCGCGATGTTGCGGATGAACAGCCGTCCGGTGTCGGTGACCTCCAGACCCCTCGGGGTGCGTCGCACCAGACCGTCGGCCTCGAGCGGCCCGAGCGCCTCCAGTTCCCGGGCGAAGTACTCCTCGAAGCGAATGCCCAACTTTTGCGACAGCGCCGCAAAGTCCAGCGACAGATCGCACATCACGCGCATGATGGTCTCGCGCCGGATCTGGTCCTCCTCGGTGACAAAATAACCGCGGTGCAGCGGCACGCGGTTGGCGTCCACAGCCTCTTGATAGCGCGGCAGCTCCTTTTCGTTTTGCCAGTAGGCGTCGGGAATCTGCGAAATGCTCGACATGCCAAAGGCGTAGATGTCCGCTCCGGCGCGGGTGCTGTAGCCCTGGAAATTGCGCTGGAGCTGCTTGTTGCGTTGCGCCACCGCCAGCTCGTCATCGGGTTTGGCAAAGTGATCCATGCCGATGTACACGTAGCGGCCCTCGGCGGTGAGTTTTTCGATGACCAGCTTGAGCAACTGCAGCTTCGTCTCGGGCGAGGGCAGCGATTTGCGTTCGAGAATTTTCTGCGAGGGTTTGATCCAGGGCACGTGCGCGTAGCTGAAGACCGCCAGCCGGTCGGGTTGCATCTCCAGCACGATGTCGAGCGTTTTGTCGAACGACTCCAGCGTCTGACCGGGCAGGCCGTAGATGAGGTCCAGGTTGATCGAGCCAAAACCCAGCTCGCGCATCCAGTCGAGCACCTGCTGGGTGAGTTCGCGCGGCTGGATGCCGTGCACCGCCTGTTGGACCCGCGGATTGAAATCCTGCACGCCCA
>CAYXJB010000308.1:1464-2588 GCA_964465445.1 uncultured Verrucomicrobiota bacterium | reverse complement strand
CGGCTGCCGATTTACGTAGCGGCGGCGGCGGCGGGCAAACCCGTGTACACCGAAAAACCCCTGGCGGCGACGCTGGCCGAAGCGCGTCGTGCGGCGGCGCTGGTGCGTGCGGCCGGCATTCCGTTTTGCGTGGGGCACAATCGGCGTTGCGCGCCGGCGATGGTCGAGGCGCGCGCCATTTTCCGTCGGCACATGACGCAGCCCAAACCCTGTCCGTGGCGTTTCCGTCGGCCCGGCTGGAAACAGGTGGCGGCGATCGTGGGCGAGCAGGAGCATCAGCCGGCGCTCTCGATCCGCATCAACGACGATTGGATGAGCTGGAAGGCGGTGCATCTGCAGGGCGACAACGCCCGCTACGGGCTGTTGTTGAGCGAGATGACGCATTTTGCCGATCTGGCGTGCTGGTTTTTGGAGGATGAGCCGCGTCGGGTGGCCGTGGCCGGGGGGGGCGTGCTCAATCACGCCACGGTGATCGAATTCGCGCGGGGCGGTGTGGCGAGCATCTTCATGGCCGGCAACGGCTCGTTTGGCTACCCGAAGGAGTTGCTCGAAGCGTTCGGCAACGGCGGGGTGGTGATCGTGCAGCACATGCTCGAGCTGTTCACCGCCGGGATTGCCGACGCGCCGGAGCACAAGCGATATCCGATGTTGAACGATCGGCATCCGCACCTGGGCGTCGAGGGTGGCCTGAGCGGTTGGCTGGCCAAAAAAGCCGCCGCCCGTGCCGAGAGCCTGCGCGCCGGCAACAGCGACTGGATTCTGTGCGCCGAACCGGACAAGGGCCACGCGCGCATGTTCGGCGCGTTCCTGGAGGAAATCCGCGGCCAGCGGACCGAACCGGTCAGCCCGGTGAGCGACGCGGTGCGGGCGATGGAAATTTGTTTCGCCGCGATCCGATCGTTTCAGGAGAAACGCTTTGTGGACATTGCCGAACTCCGCCAGAGCGATTGACGGTCTTCTGTGTCAGTGCCCGTGCCGGTTGCGGCCCTCCCGGCCGCGGAAGCGATCTCGTGGCCGCTGTCGGGATCGCGCTGCGGTTGGCGATGGCTTCGGTCGGCGTCAGTGGTGTTGCTGCGCCGGCTCAAGCGCCCGCTGAGCGCGCCACCCCGACGGAACGATCCGGC
>CAYXJB010000308.1:0-1454 GCA_964465445.1 uncultured Verrucomicrobiota bacterium | reverse complement strand
GAGGTGTGCCGGTAGAGGACCGTGAAGCGCTGGAGCACCACGGGCAGGTCCGGCGCGCGGGTGCGGATCGAACGGGAACATCGAATTCCGGACGCGCCCGGGGCGCGGTTGTTTCGCGTGGGCGACGAATGGGTCGTGTTGTCGGAACGCGGGGCGTGGAGTGTTTCGGTCCAGAGAAGTTTGCGCGAGCTGGAGGGCTGGCGCGGGCCGGCCGGGGCCGGTGTGGCGAGCGACACGCGCCACGGCTGGGTGGTTGGGGGCGTGGAATCCAACCGGCCATCGGCGGCGGTGTGGCGGGTGGGCCTGGGCGGGACGGGATTGGTATGGAGGCGATGGGCCGAGTTGCCCCGGGCGTGTGTTGCGCCGGCGGTTTCAGTGGTCGGGCGGGAACTGGTTGTGATCGGGCGCGCGCCCGATGGAGCGGTGTTCGGAACGCGGCTCGGGCTGGAAGACGGACGTTTGCGGCCGTTCACGCCGCCGATGGAACTGGCTTGGCCGGTTGCGGTGCAGGCCGGAATGATTTGGGTGGCGGGGCGCGACCGGGCCGGCGCGCCGGGGCTGTGGAGTTGGAAGGAGGAGCGATGGCGACGGGTCGAGTCGCCGCCCTGGGAGACGGTCGCACAAGCGGCGGCGATGGTGGGCGCGGCGCATGTGCTGTTTGCCGGTGCGGGGTCAGCGTCGCCGCTGGTGCTCTGGCACAGCGTGACGGAGCGGTGGACGATGCCGCAGGGCGCGGTCGGGGAAACGGTGGCGTTGAGCGAGGCAGCGCCGGGAAGTTGGGCGCGACTGGTTCGGGACGATTCCGGCGTGCTGTGGTTTCGGCTCGAGGCGCTGGCGCACCGGAAGCGGGGCCTGAGCTGGCTCGATTACGCGATGTTGGGCGGGTATTTCGGGTTGAATTTGCTGATCGGCCTGGTGTGCGCGAAACGGCGGGCCGATTCGGATCATTTCTTTCGTGGCAGCGGGCGGATTCAGTGGTGGGCGCTGGGGATCAGTTACATGGCCACGGCGCTGAGCAGCATCAGTTTCATGGTGTATCCGGCCACGGCGTATGCGAGCGACTGGGTGTTGATCGGAGTGCCGGTGTTTCAAAGTGCGGCGGTGGTGGCGACGGGCTTTTTGTTCATCGGGTTGTTTCGCCGGCTGAATGTGACGACGGTGTTCGAGTATCTGGAGGCGCGGTTTGGTCGGGCGATCCGGTTGCTGGCGGCGGTGTTCATGGTGCTGAGCCAGATCGGCGGGCGGTTGAGCATTGTGATGTTGCTGCCGGCAATGGCGTTTTCGGCAGTGACGGGGTTGAACGTGTACGTGAGCGTGGCGCTGATGGGTTTGGTGACGGTGATGTACTGTCTCAAGGGCGGGATGAAGGCGGTGGTGTGGACGGACGTGTTGCAATTTGTGTTGATGTACGGCGCGGTGGCGGTGGGGCTGGCGGCGGTGGCGCGGGATGTGCC
>CAYXJB010000307.1:0-2631 GCA_964465445.1 uncultured Verrucomicrobiota bacterium | reverse complement strand
TGCTCAGCGGCGTGGGTCTGGGCGACGCGCCGCTGGTGATCCTGGCGCGCACCTACAAGGGCGCCGGGGTCTCGTTCCTCCAGGACAAGGACGGCTGGCACGGCAAACCCCTCAGCGCCGAGGAAGCCGAAAAAGCCATCGCCGAACTCAAGCCCGGCGCGCGTTCGGCCGCCGGCGTGGCGATTCCGCCTCCCTCGCCCGCCCAACCGTCCAACGCGTCCGCGCCCACCGCCTTCGCACCGCTGAATTATCAGCCCGGCCAGATGGTCGCCACCCGCGAAGCCTACGGCAACGCCCTCACCCGGATCGGTGCCGACGACCCGCGCATCGTCGCCCTAGACGGCGACACGAAGAACTCGACCTTCGCCGAAAAGTTCGCCAAACGCTTCCCGGACCGATTCCTGGAATGCTTCATCGCCGAACAAAACATGGTCGGCGCGGCCACCGGCCTGGCTGCGCGCGGCAAGGTGCCCTTCGCCTCGACCTTCGCGTGTTTCCTGACCCGCGCTTACGACCAGATTCGCGTCGCCGGCATCTCGATGGCCAACCTCAAACTCACCGGATCGCACGTCGGCGTGAGCATCGGCGAGGACGGCCCCACGCAAATGGGCATGGAAGATTTGGCGATGATGCGCGCCGTGGCCGGCAGCGTCGTGCTCTACCCCGCCGACGCAGTGAGCACCGAAAAACTCGTCGAACAGATGGCGTTGCGTCGCGGGCTCTGTTACCTGCGCACCTCGCGACCCAAAACCCCGGTCATCTACCCCAACGAGGAGGCCTTCCCCATCGGCGGCGCAAAAATCCTGCGCCAGAGCCCCGAGGACCGGATCACGATCGTGGCCGCCGGCGTCACGCTTCACGAAGCGCTCAAGGCCGCCGACGCCCTCAAAGCCCAGGGTACCGCCGTAACGGTCATTGACGCCTACAGCATCAAACCCCTGGCGACCGATCTGATTCGCGACGCCGCCCGCAAAACCGGCAACCGCGTTCTGACCGTCGAGGATCATTATGCCGAGGGCGGCCTTGGCGATGCGGTGGCGGGCGAACTCAGCGCCAGTGGCGTGCAGGTCACCAAACTGGCCGTGCGCGAATTGCCGCGCTCGGGCAAACCCCACGAGTTGCTGGCCCGCTACGGCATTGACGCCGCCGCAATCACGCGCCAGGTCAAAACGCTCCTCGGCGTCGAGGCTTGAACCGCACCGCGGGCTGCAGCGTTTCGCCGCAACGGTTCTGCCCCGCTCGAGTTCGTTTGCTCACCGGCTCGTACAGGTTCGCCCTTGCGGCGCGCTGCCGTAAATGGGCCGGCGGCGATAGCGACCGCCAGCGCCATTGCCATCGGCCCTCGCTGGAAGGAAGGCGTTTTCGCGCCGGGCCGGTCCGGTTCAATCGTTCGGCACCCAGCCCTTTCCGGGGATGTATTCGCGACTGCCCGAATGGTGCGTCCGGCAGCCCAAGCTCAACAGGAGCGTCACCAGCAACAACGCCACCACGCAAACTTTTGACATGAGCCGAATTTAGATAACATTACGGCGGCTGGCAAATTCGAGGTCGCCATGGGCACAACACAATGGCTCAAAGGGCAATTGCTGCTCGACAGCGGGCGGCTGGCCGGGTCGTTTTTCCAGCGCACCGTCGTGTTGATCTGCCAGCACGATGAGGAGGGCGCGTTCGGCCTGGTGCTCAACCGCGCCACCGGCAAAACCGTCGGCGAAATGATCGTCGCCGACCTGCCCGACACGCTCAAGGACTGCCCCCTGTATTTGGGCGGTCCGGTGCAACCGACCGCGCTGAGCTTCTTGCACACCGACACGTTCCTGCCCGACGCCAACGTGATGCCCAACCTCAACCTCGACCATTCGCTCGATGCGTTGATCGAAATCGGCGAATCTTTCTCGGCCGAAAAGAAAATTCGCCTCTTCGCCGGCTATGCAGGATGGGGGCCGGGGCAGCTCGAAAACGAACTCCGCCACAAAGCCTGGCTCACCTATCCGGCCTCGCTGGAACTGGTCTTCGACGTGCCGCCGGAAAAACTCTGGGAAACGGTTCTGCGCCGCAAGGGCGGCTGGCGCAACAAGCTCCGCACCCTCATGCCCGAAGATCTTTCCTGGAACTGAACGCCAGCGCCCGCATCACGCCGGCCAGCATCTCCGGCCGTTCCGCACACCGAAGGAGCGAAATCCACTCCCGGCACGGCGCGCCTTTGGCAAACGCCTCAACCCGCAAAACGGCCGGACGATCGCTCGCCGCCGTCGTCCTCCAGCCGCACCGCATCCAGTTCGATCTCGAACACCAGATCGCTCCGGCAAATCCCGCACCCGGTCTGGATCACCGGCCAGTGGCTCAAAGGCCGTTGCCGTCGCCACGCCCCAAACAACGCCGCATCCGAACCGCTCCGAAAATACGCCACCGCTCGCGCCACATCGCCCCAGCCGTATCGGCGCGATTGTAGAATCGCCTCGACCACCTGCATCGTGCGCTCGATTTGCGCCTCCGCCCGCCCCGGAAATAGCGTGCGTCCGTCCGGTCCGATGCTCGCCGTGCCCGAGATGCACAACCGACGGCTGGCCGCGCGCGCCGGGGCGCTTCCGAACCGTTCGAGGATTTCGACCGCGCGACTGAACCAACTGCCGT
>CAYXJB010000306.1:1078-2673 GCA_964465445.1 uncultured Verrucomicrobiota bacterium | reverse complement strand
CTGCTCGCCCAGGCAATGACCCTCCTTCATCACGATGATGCGCTCCCCTTCCAGATCCCGCGCCCGCAACACCCGTTTGCGCGTCAGCGGATGATGCGGCGGCAGCGCCACCAACAGTTCCTCGCTCAACAATTCCCGCACCTCGAACCGACCATCCCCGATCGGCAGGCTGACCAGCGCCAGATCAATCTCGCCAGCCAGCGCCTGTTTGAGCAACTGCGCGGTCGTGTCCTCCTGCACGACCAGCTCCACGCCGGGACGCTGCGTGTGAAAACGGGTGAGCACCGGCGGCAACAGATACGGGGCGATGGTCGGCAACACCCCCAGCGTCAGCGTGCCGCGCAACAGATGCTGTGCATCAGCCGCCTCGCGTTTGGCCGCCCGAACCTCTTCGAGAATCCGCTCGGCCCGTTGCAGGAACGACTCGCCAAAGGGCGTGAGCCTGACCTGCGGCCGCAGCCGATCGAACAGCCGCTCGCCCAGTTCGTCTTCAAGCTTCTGAATCTGCTGGCTCAGGGACGGTTGCGACACGTGACAAAGTTCGGCGGCGCGAGAGAAGTTGCCCGTGCGCGCCACTGCCACCACGTAGCGCAACTGGTGCATTTCCATAGGCGAGGCCTATCGTGACCCAAGGAAACAAGTATTTCAACTGCCCCGCGGCTTCTGCTCCACTTCAACCGTTGCCGGAGATGCCGCCAAGGCGCTCCGGGACAGACGTTGCAGCAAACCGAAGACGAATGGCGACATGAACACTGAAGCGAAATGCCCGTTTCAACACGGCGCGGCGGTTGCACCGACCGTTCCCGCCGGCCTCGGCACCACCAACCGCGACTGGTGGCCGCACGCCCTGCCCTTGGAAATCCTCCACCAGCACTCCGAAAAGTCCAATCCCATGGGCAGAGATTTCGATTACGCCAGCGAGTTCCTG
Source organism: uncultured Verrucomicrobiota bacterium (assembly GCA_964465445.1). Lineage (GTDB taxonomy): Bacteria > Verrucomicrobiota > Verrucomicrobiia > Limisphaerales > JAOAIM01 > JAOAIM01. The sequence goes on along the minus strand of CAYXJB010000306.1, from coordinate 1,745 downwards.
AGTCTGGACTACTACGCGCTCAAGCAGGACCTCGCCAAACTCATGACTGATTCGCAGGAGTGGTGGCCCGCCGATTTCGGCCACTATGGGCCGTTGTTCATCCGCATGGCCTGGCACAGCGCCGGCACTTACCGCATCGGGGACGGCCGCGGCGGCGGCGGTCGCGGTCAGCAACGCTTCGCCCCGCTCAACTCCTGGCCCGACAACGTCAGCCTCGACAAAGCCCGCCGCCTGCTCTGGCCCATCAAACAAAAATACGGCCGCAAAATCTCTTGGGCCGACCTCATGATCCTCGCCGGCAACGTCGCCCTCGAAACCATGGGCTTCAAAACCCTCGGCTTCGCCGGCGGTCGCGCCGACGTGTGGGAACCGGACCAGGACGTCTATTGGGGCAGGGAATCCAAGTGGCTCGACGACAAACGCTATTCCGGTGACCGCAACCTCGAAAACCCGCTCGCTGCTGTCCAGATGGGCCTCATTTACGTCAACCCCGAAGGCCCCAACGGGAATCCCGACCCAGTCGCCGCCGCCCGCGACATCCGCGAAACCTTCCGCCGCATGGCCATGAACGACGAGGAAACCGTCGCCCTCATCGCCGGCGGCCATACCTTCGGCAAAACCCACGGCGCTGGCCCGGCCACGCATGTCGGGCCCGAACCGGAAGCCG
>CAYXJB010000306.1:0-1068 GCA_964465445.1 uncultured Verrucomicrobiota bacterium | reverse complement strand
CTCCGATCGAACAACAGGGCCTCGGCTGGAAAAACTCGTTCCGCTCGGGCAAAGGTCCCGACACCATCACCAGCGGCCTCGAAGTCACCTGGACGCAAGCGCCCACCCGCTGGAGCAATTACTACCTCGAAAACCTCTTCAAATACGAGTGGGAGCTGACCAAGAGCCCGGCTGGCGCGTGGCAGTGGGTCGCCAAGGACGCGCCGGAAATCATCCCGGACGCCTTCGACCCGAACAAAAAGCACAAGCCCACGATGCTGACCACCGACTTGTCGCTGCGGTTTGACCCGATTTACGAGAAGATCGCCCGGCGCTTTCTCGAACACCCCGACCAGTTCGCCGACGCCTTTGCCAAGGCGTGGTTCAAACTCACCCACCGTGACATGGGTCCGCGCGCCCGCTACCTCGGACCGGAAGTGCCCAAGGAAGAATTCCTCTGGCAGGACCCGATTCCGGCCGTGAATCACCCGTTGGTGGACGCTTCGGACATCGCCGCTCTCAAGGCCAAAATCCTCGCCAGCGGCCTCACCACCGCCGAGCTGGTTTACACCGCTTGGTCGGCGGCCTCGACCTTCCGTGGGAGCGACAAGCGCGGCGGCGCCAACGGCGCGCGCATCCGGCTCGCCCCGCAGAAATTCTGGGAAGTCAACCAGCCTGCCCAGCTCGCCAAGGTGCTGAGCGCTTTGGAAAAGATTCAGGCCGACTTCAACCGCACCGCCAGCGGTGGCAAGAAGATATCGCTGGCCGACCTCATCGTGTTGGGCGGTTGCGCCGCGGTCGAACAGGCCGCCAAGCAGGCCGGTTACTCCATCACCGTGCCCTTCGACCCCGGCCGCATGGACGCCACCCAGGAGCAGACCGACGTCGAATCCTTCGCCGTGCTCGAACCGGTGGCCGACGGCTTCCGCAACTACGTCAAAGCCCAGTTCAGCATCCCGGCGGAATACCTGCTGGTGGACAAGGCCCAACTGCTCACCCTCACCGCGCCGGAGATGACTGTGCTGGTCGGCGGTTTGCGCGTGCTGGGCGCCAACTACGGCGGCAGCCCGGACGGCGTGTTCACCCGTC
>CAYXJB010000305.1:0-2754 GCA_964465445.1 uncultured Verrucomicrobiota bacterium | reverse complement strand
TGCAGTCGTTGCCATGCGTCCGAGCGACTCAACACCAGGTATCGGCTGCCGCCGGATCGGGTGAAAACGTTTTTCGAGAGTTATCACGGGTTGGCGTCGCGGTACGGCTCGACGGTGGCGGCCAATTGCGCCAGTTGCCACGGCTATCACCGGGTGTTGCCGTCGAGCAATCCGGCCTCGACGATACATCCGACGCGGCTGGTCGAGACCTGCGGCCAGTGTCATCCGGGCGCGACGGCCAGGTTCGCCCAGAGCAAGGTGCATGTGGATGTGAGCGCGAGCGCCGCCGGGACGGACTGGGGCAGCCGGATCAACTGGTGGGTGCGGCGAATTTATCTGACGCTGATCGTGGTGGTGGTGGGGAGCATGTTCGCGCACAACCTGCTGGGGTTCGTGAAAAAAGCGGCGGCGCGGCTGCGTCGGGCCGAGCGCCCGATTCTGCGGATGGACCGGGTGCAGCGCTGGCAACACGGCGTGCTGGCCGGCAGTTTCATCGTGCTGGCGGTGACGGGTTTTGCGCTGAAGTTTCCCGATTCCTGGGTCGCCTGGCTGCTGGGATCGAGCGAGCCGCTTCGCCGCTGGGCGCATCGGATCGCCGGCGTGGTGCTGCTGGGCGTGGGTGTGTACCACCTGCTTTACATCCTGATCAGTCCCAACGGGCGTCGGCTGGTCCGCGATCTGATGCCGCGCAGGCGCGATCTGAGCGATGTGTTGGCGGCGGTGCGCTATCTCATCGGGCTGGGTGCGGAGCGGCCGAAATTCGGGCGATTCGGTTACGCCGAAAAGATCGAGTACTGGGCGGTGGTCTGGGGCACGATCATCATGGGGGTGACCGGATTGATGGTGTGGTTCAAGATGGAGGTGACGCAATGGCTGCCGCGCTGGGCGGTGGATGTGGCGCTGACGATTCATTTTTACGAGGCGGTGCTGGCGTGTCTGGCGATCGCAGTGTGGCACTTCTATCACATGATGTTCGATCCGGACGTGTACCCGGTGAATCCGGCGTTCTGGGACGGGCGGGTGAGTCGCCACTGGATGGAAGAGGAGCATCCGCTGGATGAAACGCTGGCGAGCACGCTGCGGCGGGCTGAGACGTCGGCTGCGGCGATCCCGGGCGAGTCGGTCACCGGACCGGGGCCGGTCTCGATGGGCGGGGACGGGCCGGCACAACCGCTCGATGGCCGACGGCGGGAGAACTGAAAAACGGCGCATTTCGCAAGAAACGTTGAGCTTTTGCCAAAGCGGGCAAAGCCGCGAGCCACCGGGCGGGCTTGGATGTAAAGCGGCGCGGGAGGATGGGCTCTCGCGCGGGCCGCGTGGGGATGGAGATCAAGCGGACGATCAAGTACGAGGGCGACCGGGTTCGGGGATTTGCCGAGCAGATCATGAGCGTCCCGGGCTGCGAGCGGCTCAAGAGCTGCATCCAGTGCGGGACCTGTTCGGGCACCTGTCCGCTGAGCATTTACATGGATTTTTCGCCGCGTCAGGTCATGGCGCTGGTGCGGGCGGATTTCAAGAACGAGGTCCTGGGCAGCCGCACGGTTTGGTTGTGCGCCTCCTGTTACGCCTGCACGGTCGAGTGTCCCCGCCAGATCCGCATCACCGACATCATGTACGCGCTCAAGCAGCGGGCGATCCAGGAAGGAGTCTATCCGAGGCGGTTTCCGATCCCGGTGCTGGCGCGGGAATTCTCGAAGATGGTGCGGGGCAAGGGACGGATCACCGAGACGTTGCTGGTGCTGCGACTGTTTTTGCGGGCCAACTGGGGGGCGGTGTTCGGGTCCTGGCGGTTGGGTTTGGGATTGATTCGGACCGGACGGTTTGTTGCGCGGCATGAGCGGATCGAGCGCCGGGCCGAGCTGGTGCGGATGCTCGATGCGGCGGTGCAGGGCAACGGAACGGGGCAGGGCAGGACATGAAATACTCCTATTTCCCGGGCTGTTCACTCAAGGGGCTGGGCCGCGCCTACGAAGAGTCGCTGCTGCCGGTGATGCGGCATCTGGGTGTCGAGCTGGTCGAGCTGGAGGATTGGAACTGCTGCGGCGCGACGGCCTACATGTCGGTGGATGAGACCCAGGCCGGCGTGCTGGCGGCGCGGAATCTGGCGCTGGCGGAGAAAAACGGTCCGGCGGATTTGCTCACGCCCTGCAGCGCCTGTTATCTGGTGCTCAACAAGACCCAGCACAACCTGGCCGATTTCCCGGCGATGCGACAGCGCATCGAGCGGGCGCTGGCGGCGGCGCATCTGAACTACAGCGGTCGCACCCGCGTGCGCCATCCGCTGGATGTGCTGGTGCACGAGGTGGGTCTGGAAACGATCCGCAGCAAGGTGGTGCGGCCGTTGAACGGGTTGCGGGTCGTGCCCTATTACGGCTGTCAGGTCGTGCGGCCGTATTCAACCTTCGACGACGCTTGGAATCCCACGACGATGGATCGGCTGCTGGCGACGCTCGGAGCGGAAGTGGTGCCGTATCCGCTCAAAACCAAGTGCTGCGGGGGCAGTCTCACCGGCACGGTGCCGGAAGCCGGGTTGCGGATGTGTTACATCCTGCTCAAGGAGGCGGTGCGGCGCGGCGCGAACGTGGTCGCCACCATCTGCCCGCTCTGTCAGTTCAATCTGGATGCGTACCACGACCAGATTGACCGGCGCTGGGGGCCGACGCGCATCGCGACGGTGTATTTCACGCAGTTGATGGGACTGGCGTTTGGTTTTTCGGAGCGTGAACTGGGTTTGCACCGGAACTTTGTGCCGCT
>CAYXJB010000304.1:0-2857 GCA_964465445.1 uncultured Verrucomicrobiota bacterium | reverse complement strand
CTCAGCGGTCTGGGCGATCTGATGGTCACGTGCTTTTCCAGACTCAGTCGCAATCGCGGCTTCGGCGAGCGGCTGGGTCGGGGCGAAAAAGCCGATCAGATCCTCAAAAGCATGACAGCCGTGGCCGAAGGCTATCCCACCGCGCGGGCGGCCCACCGGCTGGCGCGTCGGCTGGGCGTCGTCACCCCCATCATGGACGAGGTGTACGCGATGCTCTACGAGGGCAAGGACGTCCGGCAGGCCGTGGCCGATTTGATGGCGCGCGAGTCCAAACCCGAGGACTGAGGTCACGGAGCGGCCCGGAGCATCGCATGACCCGGCCGCCGCCCGGCCGGCGCCGGCTCAGGTGCCGGGGTTGTTTTGCCGATCCACCGTGGCGATGGTCTGGCGGATCAATTCCAGCAGCTCGGCGTGGGTTTCAACGGCCCGGAACTGCGGGAACTGGCGTTTGACGTTCTCGGGCGCGTGGATCAAAAACCCCACGTCCGCCTCGGCGAGCATTGCGGTGTCGTTGTAGGAATCGCCGGCGGCGATGACGAAATAATTCATGCGCCGGAACGCCGCAACCGCTTCGCGTTTCTGATCCCGAATGCGCAGCCGGTAATCCACGATGCGATCGTCTCTGACGACCAGCCGGTGGCACAACAGGGTTGGATAATTGAGCTGACGCAACAGCGGCGCGGCGAATTGCTCGAAGGTGTCCGAGAGGATGATGACCTGCACGAACTCTCGCAGCGCATCGAGGAACTCCCGCGCGCCGGGCAACGGACGCAGGCCGCCGATGACCCGTTGGATGTCCGAGAGCTTGAGGCCGTGCCGATCCAGGATCGCCAGCCGCCCGCGCATGAGCTTGTCGTAATCGGGTTCATCGCGCGTGGTGCGGCGCAGCTCGGGAATGCCGGTGGCCTCGGCCACCGCGATCCAGATCTCGGGAGTCAACACTCCCTCCATGTCGAGCGTGACGATGCTTTGCTTCACAGCGGGCGGGGTTCAGCGCGGTTTGGCGCCGGTCTCGGCCCGAGACAGGCTCGGGCTCGGCGCGGCCCGGTTTGGGAAAGCGGTTTGCGGCTGCTCGATGGGGCTGCTCCGGCCGGCGATGGTCCGGCGATTCCATGCAACGTTCATGGCGCCACTGTTCCAACCGTGCCGGTCAGCGTCAAGCCAACCGGCGGCGCTCAGGGCGCGTTGGTGCGGGCGGGTGAAGCGATCAGCGCCCGGTATTTCTCGGCCTCGTCAGCGCGACCGAGTTTTTCGGCCAGGGCCAGCAGTTTGCGGTAGAGGGCCGGCGCATCCGGGTAGCCGGGCATTTCATCGAGCAGGCGCTGGTAATTTTCATACAGCTCGGCGTCGCGGTTCAGGGCGGCGAGCCGCTCGGCCAGCGCCAGGCGCAGGCGCAAACGCTGCTGCGGCGAGGGATCGAGCTGCAGTGCCCGTTGCCACATCAACACGGCCGAGGAGGGTTTGCCCTGGGCGGCGTACAGATCGCCGAGCTTTTCGGTCAGAACGGCGCTCTGGCGGGTGAGTTCCTGGTTTTCGAGGTAACGCACCGCTTCGATCAACGGCGCGCCGTTGGCCAGGTTGAAATTGACCAGTTGCAGATGCGCCCATTCGGCCAGCGGATGACGGCCTTGGATGAGTTCGCGCACCCGCTCGACGAGTGAGCGCCCCCAGGGTCGGTAGAGCGGATCGCCCACCACGGTCGTCTGCCAGGAAAGCACCGGCTGGGCGGCGTAGGCGGCTTCGCCAAAGGTAAAGCCGTAATAGAGAAATCGCCCGGCAAACACCCCTACTTCCGGTGTGCCGCCCAGATACGGCTCGTGCACGCAACCAAAGGTGCAGGTGACGCCCCGGGCCAGGAGCGGGCCCACCCAGGCGCGATTGGTGGCGCGCAAGCTCACCGCGCTGAAGGAGTGGATGTGGTAGGCGAACGCCCCGGGCATGAACTCGACCCGGCTCGCCGCCAGCGGTCCGGCGATGTGTTCCCGATACCATCCGGCGTAAAAGGCAATATGGCTCATCGGAAATCCCTCCGGAAACGTGTCGCCCCCGGTATCCATGACCGTCTCGAAACCCAGTCGCCGGCAAATCTCGGCTGCGTTGCGAATCCAATCGTCGCCCGGTTTCATGCCCGGCTCGGTGGAGTTGCGGATGTCAAAGTACGCCCGCCCCCACAACCCGTCGGCCTCCGCCGTCAGCGCCTTGTCCACCAAGGCGCGGGCGATCCCGGGCGTCGGCCCATCGAGTCGGGCCACGATCAGAACCTGGTTGGTCGGGTGCAACAGCGGCGCGTTGGTCGTGGTGAAGAGCGGATTGGTGCGCGGGCCGGTGCGGATCGGCCGGCTGCGGGCCAGGGGCAGACAGGCCAGCTCCGAATCCACCGCCGCGCCGTTCTTCTGGAATTCCGGTCGCAGCGTTTCGGCGCCCGGATCCTCCAGATGCGGGTCGTGCGGAATGCGCAGGGGTACGCCGTAACACAACACCAGGTACCGGATACGCGATGCGACCAGCCTGCGGCCGGGCTGCGCGACGCCGGTCGCGTGGTTGGTGGCCGGCTCGGCCGGACCGAATCGCCACAAACCGGAGGACTCGAGCTTTTCGAGCAACGGCCGCTCCAGCGCATCGAGGTATTCTTTCCAGGAAATGTCCTCGGTGGTCGGCAGTTTGAATCCCCAAACCTGCCGGGCCGGCACCCCGCGCCGTTGCGCGTAATGCTCGGCCACCTCCTGCGACTCGCGCAGGGCGCGATTGTACACGACCACGACCTGCGCGCCCGCGTCCGTCGAGGGGCTCTGGGCGTGGAGCGTCCAGGCCCCCTGGCCCAGCATCCAGGCCGCCCGCAGCCGCACTGGCCAATTGG
>CAYXJB010000303.1:0-2907 GCA_964465445.1 uncultured Verrucomicrobiota bacterium | reverse complement strand
CACGCGCCTTCCTCTGGGGCCAACAGATCACACTGGCCAACTTCCGGACCAATCACTGGCAGGACCGACCCGATGAGCTGGCCTACGTGCTGGCTCTGGCGCGCTTGCACGCTCGCGCCCGCCCATACCTGCTCGAAGGGCAGATGCTGCCGCCTCCGACAATCGAATGTCCCGTCGCGGAACTGCCCATGTCCCGGCTCTCGATTTACGCCGGCCAACAGTCCGGCCTGCGCGAGTTCGCTCGACCCACTCCGGAGGTGCTGGCGAGCGCCTGGCGCGCTCCGGACGGGCGCCTGGCCGTGGCGCTGGCCAGCCTGGCCGAGCGGCCGCTCACGCCGCGAATCCGCCTGCGCCTGCCGGATGCCGCCTTGCCCGAGCGCATCGCCGTCGAACGGCTCGGGCCCGAGGGACGCCGACCCGAAGGTTTCATTCGGCGAAACGACTTGCGATTGGAACCGAAGCTGGCGCCGCTGGAGGTGTGCGTGCTCGAGTTGAAAACGAATTGAAGAACCTGCTCCGATGAATCGAACCCAGTTGCATGTCGCTCTGAACGAGGCCGTGCGCGCCGCCCGCGCCGCCGGACAACTCATCCGCAGCAACCTGCGCCGCCCCAAACCCGCCACCAGCGTCACCTCGCACGACATCAAGTTGGAACTGGACGTACGGTGCCAGGAGCTGATCGAGCGGCGACTGCGGTGCACCTTCCGCGACATTCCGTTGCTGGGCGAGGAGGGCGAACACGGCTGCGCGGATGTGCCGCTGCGCTGGGTGGTGGACCCCATTGACGGCACGGTCAACTTCGCCTACGGCATCCCGCACGCCTGCGTTTCGATCGCCCTCCAGCAACGCCCCGACGCGCACGCCGGCCCACCGCGCTCGAAAGGCTCTCCTCCCGAGTACGAGACGATCCTGGGCGTTGTGTACGATCCGTTCCAGGACGAGCTCTGGACAGCGTTGCGCGGCGGACGCGCGCGGCTCAACGGCCGGCTCATCCGGGTCAGCAACCGGGCGCGACTGGCCGAGGCGATCGTCTCGATCGGCTTCGCCAAAAGTCGCTCCAACCTCGAACGAGCGCTGCCGTATTTCATCTGGCTCGCCCGACGCGTGCGCAAAATCCGGATGATGGGTTCGGCGGCGTTGGGGCTCACGTACGTGGCGACCGGGCGGCTCGATGCCTACATCGAACGGGGCATCAGTCTTTGGGACATCGCTGCCGGCGGGCTGATCCTGGAATGCGCCGGTGGGGTGTTCTGGCGTGAACGCACCCGCGGCGCGCTGCGCTATCGCATGATCGCCAGCAACGGGCGGCTGCACCGGTTGCTGCCGTTGCCGCGCTAGCCCCACTGCGGCGGCCGGCCGGACGATCGCCCGGCGTGCACCTGCAACCACTCGCGCAGCTTCGCCAGCGCCCGGGCACGATGACTGATCCGGTTTTTGACCGCTTCACCCAGTTCGGCAAACGTGCGCTCAAAGCCCTCCGGAATGAAGACCGGATCGTAACCGAAGCCGTGCTCGCCCCGCGGTCGGCGACCGATCCGGCCTTCACACACGCCTTCGAAAAGAATCGGCGTCGCAATGGCCTCGGCGGGGTAGGGTCGCAACAGCGCCAGGACACACCGGAATCGGGCGGTGCGCTTTTCCACCGGCACGTGCTCGAGCAAGCGGAGCAATTTTTCGTTGTTCGCCCGATCAGCCGCATTTGCCGAAGCCGCCTCACCACCCGCGGCAAAACGCGCCGAGTGCACGCCCGGTGCGCCGCCCAGCGCGTCCACTTCCAGCCCCGAGTCGTCCGCCAGCACGTACCAGTCCGAGGGCGCGCCGGGCAGCGTAACGGCGGCCTGGTGCAACCAGCGGGTCAGCGCGATGGCTTTGGCTGCGGCATTGGCCTCGAAGGAGGTCGCTTCCTCGCGCAGCGGGGGTGCGCCGGGCAGGGCGTCCAGACCCAGACAGTGGATCGCCTCCCCGAGCACGGCCCGGATTTCAGCCAGTTTGTGCGCGTTGCGCGTCGCCACCAGGAGCGATGTCATGGTCGGGCATCTTTTCCGGCGGCGTGATGCTGTCTCAAGCGCGAAGTCAGTTCTGCTGGTTGCGAATTCGCAACAGCGCGCCCTCCGGGCCGCACAGGCTTTCGAGTCGTGGAAAGGTGGTGGTGTTGGTGCCGGCCAGGAAGGTGTTGGTGAACTGCGGCACGGGCAGCCAGTTGGTGCCGCCGGGCAAACACCAATACTCCGGAATTGCGCTCCAGCCGTTGGTGCCGGTCGAGCGAATCGTGATCAGCTCCGCCACATCAATGTAAACGATCCGCACGGTCGGCGGCGCGGGCGGTGAGACGATGTTCAGCACGCCGTTCATCGGCGAATGATTGCCGCACTGGTAAAAGAGCGTGTCCGGAGCGCTCGATTGCACCGCGAAGATGACGTTGCCGGAGGTCGCCCCGTTGTTGGTCACGCCCAGGTCGTACCGGCCTGTCGAACCGAATCCGAGCGAGGATTTGATCCAGAACGGGTGCAGCGAGACGTTGCTGAGCTTGAAGATGTACGTCACACCGCGCTGCAACGTCAGTGACGGATCGCGCTGGCCGTTGATGAAATAATCCACGTTATCACCGCCCGTGACCTGGTTGGTGACCTGCGCACGGGCGCCGCCAAGAGCGAGCAGGCCCAGCAACGCCGTCAACGCCGGCGCCACCGGGACTCGTCTTCGCATTCCGGGAATCAATGGAGTCGGGGGTTTCATGGCTGTGTCGCAACGTTAAAGGTCCTGGCGCATTCTGTAAAATCGCCGCAGCACATTGGTCGCGGTCGCATCGGTCACGCTGAAGAAATCGCTCGGGGCGGGATTGGTCAGCACCGCCACCCAGTGCAGCGCATTGGAGGAGAATTCCAGCGTGTAAAGCTGACTGGCCAC
>CAYXJB010000302.1:0-2912 GCA_964465445.1 uncultured Verrucomicrobiota bacterium | reverse complement strand
GCAAAAAAAACTTTCCTCGCCGGTTTCCAGGAAAAACTCGACCGCTTTGGGTGCCGGTTTGTCCCCGTCCACGAACACATCCCAGCGCCCCTCACGCCAGCGAGCCAGACCGGCGCCGGTGCTCATCCATAGCGGGCCGGCGCGCTGGGCAAAGACCGCCATCGGTTCGCTGCCGGCCAGTGCCACCGGCAGGCTCAGGTTCATCGCGGAAAGCTGTTTCCCGTCGAAGGTGAAAAACTGCTCCGTCGTCTCCGCGCCGGCCACGCGCCACAACAACGCCACCCCGGGCGCACGCGCCCCCAGCAGGTGCATCGGTCCGGGTGCGTCCAAAGCTTGAAAACGCTCTTCGGTCGGCAGAAATTCCACCACGTTCTCGCCGCCGATCAGCAGCGCGCCGCTGGCCAGGGGAAAAATCTCCTGCGCCGTTTGCACGATACGCCGCAACCCGACCGGCGGACGAAACCGCCGCACGCGAACCTCATCCCAGCAGAACAGTTCGCCCCCGAGCAGAAACCACATCCGACCGCTCGAATCACGCGTCAGGCCGTGAACCGGCCCGCTCGCATCTCGCAACCCCGGCAGGGCCGCCTGCCAGGGCAGCGGCGCGTGCCGGAACAGGCCCTCGACCGTTGCCACCCAAAACGCGCCGCCCGGCTCGAGCGCGGCGTCGAAAAACTTGCGCGTGGCGCAGTCCTCGTTCACCACCCAATCCTCCCCCCCGGCCGGCCGCATCCAGAGCGTGCTGCTGGTCAGCACCCAGTCGCTGCCGTCGGCACTGCGCCAGCCGATGCGCGGCCGTTCGCCCTCGGGCAATGCCCACCAGCTCCAGTGCGCGCCATCGAATCGCGCCACAGCCACGCTGCCGTTGGTCAACGTGCCAACCACCGTCACTCCGCCTTCGAGGTCTTCACGCGGCTCGCGCAACCGGGACAAACCCCGGTCCGGCGGCAACAGAAACGTTTTCCAGGGCGTCGTCGGACCGAGCTGACGGAGCGGACCGGGGAGTTTGGCCAGACCGAGCGCGCCGCTGATCCACAAACCGCCGTCGCGCGCCGGGATCATGCCCAGAAACGCGCCGATCGGTTCGGCATCGGCGCGGCGAATCACTTCAGTGGTCACCGCGCCGGCCGAGACGTTCACCGCCAGCAGTTGCCCGCGCAACAGCACCAGCACCCGACCCTGCCGCACCGGACACAAGGGCGGGCCGGACGCCGCTTCGCCGGGCTGCATCTCGGAGGCGATTTCAGGCAGCTCGTAAAACGTCCACGTCCCACCTCTAAATTCGTAAAGTCCGTTGGTTGTTGCGGCCCAGAGCTGACCGGCGCGCGTCTCGTAAACGCGGCCCGAGCGTGTTGGCGGCGCGGGCAGATTCGTCACCGTAAAGCCGTCCAAACGCGTCACGTAGGGCGTCAACAAATGCCGCGCCAGTACCACCCCGTGCGGCATCACGCTCACGGCCACGCACGCCGCCTCCGGCAACCCGTCGGCGCTCTTGAACCCACGCCAGGGCGAGGCGACCTGCGGCTGCCCCACCTGCCCTAGCAGACCCAGCAAGCCCACTGCGGCCAGCCATCCTCGACGTGTCATGGGCCGGATCGAATGCCTGTGCACGACACCTCAATATTTCGCCGCCCCGCACGCCACGCAATGAAAAGCGGCCCGAGTCACCCGAATGCAACCGCTCCGAGCCTCTGTCCCCGATCAGCAGCTCTTCCGTGTCCGTATCGGCGCCCGCCCGGTCAGTCGCTCACGGCGCGGGGAGCGGTCGGCTCGCAGAGGCGAATTTCCAGGAGCGCAATTCGGTCAGCGGCGTGCACGGACTTCACCGCTCGGCCGTCGGGTCGGACACCGGCGCGTAGGCGGGCGACGCGTCATTTCCAGTAAAAGCTCAGGATCTGAATGTCGCGCGGGTTGTTGCGCGCCAGGATCGCGCAGTATTTGCGTTTGTAACCGGCCACTTCGGCCTCGACTTCGACCTCGAAGGTGCTGCTGCGCACCGTGAAGAACGGGGCAACGTACTGGGCCGCCTCACGACTCATTCCGGCGCTGACCAGCGCATCGAGTATCCCAAAACCCGGACTGCCGATCGGCCCCACCGGCCCGAGCGTGCTGTCGCCGCCGGAGCGCAGCTCGACGATTCGTTGCGCGATGACCTCGTCAATGAGCGGGACCATTTGCAGCACCGTGGCCGAGGCGGTGTTGATGTTGATGCGCCCGTTGGAGATGGGCGTGAAAATGTCCACCAGACCGACCGGATAACCGATGAACACCTCGTCGGGCCGGGGCTGAAAGCCGGGCCGATTCAGGAACGCCGCCGCGGTGCTGTTGCTGGCCACCCCGCCCCAGAACATTTCCGGCGTCACCCCGCGCACCAGCAGCAGTTCGGACAAATCGTCAATCGGCGCGTTCTTGGCGTAATAGGGTGGCTGCAGGCCCTGATAGTAATCGCTCTCGGTGCCGCCGATGTGCGTGTTCTCATCGGCATCCATCCAGTCGAGAATGGAAGCGGCGATGTAGGGGATTTCACCGGCATCCACGCCGATGAGCCGCAGCGCCTGTTGCAACGCCGCCTCGTCGGCGATGTTGATGTTGTACTTGCGTTCCAGGTCGGTGATGGTGATCGAGAACTTGCCGTCGCCCAGCGGATAGTCCTTGAGCGAGAGGTTGGCCAGGACACTGTTGGAGGTGCAGATGCCGCCCGGCCCGCCGGCCCAGATCTGGTCCAGCGCATCGTACGGCTCGCAACCCAGAGCCAGTTGCTGCGCCAGGATGTAGCGGGCGTATTCGACCCCGGAGCGACCCAGCCAGAGCAGCTCGGTCTCGGAATTGGCGTTTTGCGCCAGCTTGGTCTCGACCTTCATCGAGTACGCGAATCCGGCCGCCAGAATGCCCAGCACCGTCACTGAAATCAT
>CAYXJB010000301.1:1884-2915 GCA_964465445.1 uncultured Verrucomicrobiota bacterium | reverse complement strand
CGGATATTGAAACGAACCGGTGTCGGTGGAAATGGCCGTAAAGAGGCAATCGGCAATGCGCGGCGTCACCGGCCAGCGGGCCACCTTGATGAGCCGATAAATCAGCTCGCCGGTCGAGGGCTCGCGCGGCGAGACCCAGTTGATGTCGCCGTAGCGGGTGTTGCTTTCGTGATGGTCAATGTTGATCAGCGGTTTGCGTCGGGCCAGGAACGGCCCGGCACTGCCCAGGCGCTCGAAACTGGCGCAGTCGGTGGCGATGACGCAGTCGAATTTCATACCGCGCCGGGGTTTCTGAAAGACGCCCTCCCGGTCCAGAAACCGGTATTTCTGGGGCATGGGGTCCTGATTCCAACAGGCCACCTTCTTGCCCTGCGCCTTGAGTGCGTAGGTCAGGCCCAGTTGCGAGCCCACGCAATCGCCATCGGGCCGGATGTGCCCGACCACGCAAATGGATTCGGCCTCCTGAATGGCCTTCAGGATGCGGTCAATGACGCGCGGGTAGGTTTTCACGACGCGACAAAAGCAAGGTGAGCGGCGGCCAGGGCGCGACGCGTTGGCGCTGCGCCAGGAGCCTTCCTCGCCGCAAGCGTGGCCGACCCGGAAGCCGGACGGCGAGGCTGTGGCGGAAAGCAACGGCGAACGCTCATTCGCTGGCGGGCAGGGTTTTTTCCAGATCCTCGATGATCTGCAGGACGCGATTGCCCCGGGCGATCGAGTCGTCCATTACGAATCGCAACACCGGGGTGTATTTGAGCACGACGGCGCGGGCCACCAGATGCTGAATCCGCGCCCGGTAACGCAGCAACAATTGCATGCCCCGGCGCTGCTGATCGGGGTTGCCCAGAATGCTCACGTACACCCGGGCCGATTTCAGATCGCCTGCCACCTCGACGTCGTTGACCGAAATGAGCCCGCCCTCCTCGACGGGGATTTCGCGCCGGATGACCTCCCCGATCTGGCGTTTGAGCAACTCGCGCACGCGTTCGCGTCGGTGTGAGGGCATGGTTACGGGCTGAGGTTGAACCCTTGAT
>CAYXJB010000301.1:0-1874 GCA_964465445.1 uncultured Verrucomicrobiota bacterium | reverse complement strand
CGGCGGCCGCGCGGGCCGGGACGGCGCGGCGGCCGGCGGCCGCGTTGGCGTCACAATTTCGCAGCCACCTTTTCGACGGTGTAACATTCGATCACGTCGCCCACCTGCACATCGCTGAAACCCTCGATGCGAATGCCGCATTCCAGGCCGGCGCGCACTTCGTTGACCTCGTCCTGGAAGCGACGCAGTGACTGGACGACACCTTCGAAGATGACCTCTTTGCGGCGGCGCACGCGGACCTTGCCGCGCACCACCCGTCCGGAGGTGACCATCGAACCGGCCACCGGCACGCCCTTGGAGAGGTGGAACACCTGGCGGACCTCGGCGGTGCCGAGAATCACCTCGCGAATCTCTGGCTCCAGCAGGCCGGCCATCGCCAGCTTCACCTCGTCAATCAACTCGTAGATGACCGTGTAGAGCTTGATCTGCACGCCCTCGCGTTTGGCGCGCTCCGCCGCGGTGCTGTCCACCCGCGTGTGGAAACCCAGCACGATGCCGCGCGAGGCCGAGGCGAGCACGACGTCGTTTTCGCTCACGGGGCCGACGGCGCTGTGAACGATTTCCAGCGAGACCTTCTCGCTCTGGATCTTTTTGAGCGCGTCCACAATGGCTTCGACAGAGCCCTGGGTGTCGGCCTTCACCACGACGTGCAGGACCTTCTGCTGCTGGGAATCGAGCGTGGCGAAGAGGTTCTCGAGCGTGACCCTGGCGCGGGTGTCCTGGCTGCGGGCGCGGGCGGCTTCGCGGCGTTTCTCGGCCTCTTCGCGGGCGATGCGTTCGTTCTCGACGACGGTGAACTCCACACCGGCCTCGGGCACGCCGTTGAGGCCCAAGACCTTGACGGCCATTGAAGGGGTGGCTTCGCGCAGGCGCTGGCCCTCGGCGTTGATGAGGGCGCGGGCCTTGCCGTAGTACTCGCCGCACAACAGCACATCACCCACCCGCAGCGTGCCCTTGCGGACGAGCACCGTGGCGGTGGGACCGCCCGGTTCGATGCCCGATTCGATGACGTTGCCCTTGGCGCGGCGGTTTGGATTGGCTTTGAGTTCGAGCAAGTCGGCCTGCAAAAGGATCATTTCGAGCAACTTGTCCACGCCCTGGCGCGTGAGCGCCGAGCATTCCACGAAAATGGTGTCTCCGCCCCAATCATCGGGCACCAGGCCCTGTTCCTGCAGTTGCTGCCGCACCCGCAAGGGGTTGGCATTGGGATGGTCGCATTTGTTGATGGCGACGATGATGGGCACTTTGGCGGCGCGTGCGTGATTGAGCGCCTCGATGGTCTGGGGCATGACGCCGTCGTTGGCCGCCACCACCAGCACGACAATGTCGGTCACGTTGGCGCCACGGGCGCGCATGGCGCTGAAGGCCGCGTGCCCGGGCGTGTCCAGAAACGTGATCTGCTGAAGCTGATTTTTACGATCGGGGTGCGGAAAGGAAATCGTGTAGGCGCCGATGTGCTGGGTGATGCCGCCGGCTTCGCTGGCTGCCACGTTGGATTTGCGGATCACGTCCAGCAAGGTGGTTTTGCCGTGATCCACGTGACCCATGATCGTGACCACGGGCGGACGGGGCTTGAGGTCCTCGGGTTTGTCTTCCAGGTCCAGCTCGACCGGTTTGACCGGCGGGCGAACCACGCCGGTGCCCCGATCCCGCCGCTCCAGCTCGAACCGGAAACCGTATTTGGCGCAGAGCCGTCGGGCGATGTCCTCGTCCACCGTCTGATTCACGGTCGCAAACACGCCCATCTCCATCAAATCGCCGATGAGCTTGAAGGGTTTCTGGCCGAGTTTCTGGGCCAGATCGCGCACGCCGACCGGCGGCTTGAGCACAACCGTCGGCGCGTCCGGTGGCAGGGTGATTTTCGGGGCCGGTTT
>CAYXJB010000300.1:519-2942 GCA_964465445.1 uncultured Verrucomicrobiota bacterium | reverse complement strand
ATTCGGGCCATTCACCAACGAATCACATGAACGGACGGGAACGGATTCTGGGGTTGCTGGAGGGGCGGGCGGTGGATCGGCTGCCGTTCATGCCCATCACGATGCAATTTGCCTGCGCGCAGATCGGGGCGCGCTACCGCGATTACTGCACCGATTACCGTGTGTTGGTCGAGGGCCAGTTGCGCACCGCCGAGCGGTTCGGGCTCGATTACGTCAACACCATGAGCGATCCGGCGCGGGAGGCGGCCGATTGCGGCGCGGTGGTGCAGTACTTCGACGAGCAGCCGGTGGCGCTGGTCGAGGAACAGGCGTTGCTGGCTGACAAGACGCGCCTGGCGCGACTGAAAATTCCCGACCCGCTGGGCGGCGGCCGAATGCACAACGGCATTCGGGCGCTGGCGCTTTATCGCGAAAAGGTCGCGGGCCAGTTGCTGATCGAAGGCTGGATCGAAGGCCCGTGCGCCGAGGCGGCGGATTTGCGCGGCATCAACAACCTCATGCTCGATTTCTACGACGATCCGCAGTTTGTGCGCGACCTGTTCGAGTTCGTGCTGGAGATGGAGCTGCGGTTTGCCCGGGCGCAGGTTCAGGCCGGCGCCGAGGCCATCGGGATTGGTGATGCGGCGGCGTCGCTGGTCGGCCCGCAGATTTACCGCGAGTTCGTCTGGCCCTACGAAAAGCGGATGGTCGAGGCCGTCCGCGCGATGGGCGCGAAAGTGCGCCTGCACATCTGCGGCAATATCCGACCGATTGTGGAGCCGATCGGGCAACTGGGCTGTGACATTGTGGACGTGGACTCGATGGTGCCGATGGCCGAGGCGCGGGCCAAAACCGGCCGCGGGCAGGTGTTGCTGGGCAATCTCAACCCGGTGAGCGTGGTGCGAAACGGCACGCCGCAGTCGGTGACCGAGGCCCTGGCCGAATGTCATCGCCAGGCCGGCCCGCGCTACATCGTCGGAGCCGGCTGCGAAATCCCGCGCGACACCCCGCCCGAGAACCTTCACGCGATGGGTCGCTACGCCTTCAGTCACCGGCCCGAGGCGGCCGGCTGAGGTGCGTTTGCAAATTCGTCCACGCGGTGGCATCGTCAGGCGCGATATTCCCGGACCGCAACACGCGCAGAGGACATCATGCGCCGCTGGAGCCGATGCCGATTCCTGTCCCGTGTGGGGCGGCTGCTGCTTTGGCTGATCGCCGGCTTGTCCGGCGGCTTGTGTCCGGCTCAAAACACCAATCCGATCGTCATCGGCGGCTTTGATGCGAACCGCTCCGGCCAGGCGTCGTTTCCGGACGGGGCGGCGTTTTCGCAGGCGCGCACGGCCATCCTGGGCTACTATCCCGCAGCGTCGTTTGCGGGTTTTGCGGAGCTGACGGCGTCGAATCTGGCGGGCGTTCAGGTGCTGGTGGTGGGCAGCCCGGCGGGCAGCTCCAGCGCCACGAGTCCCTTGAGCGCGGCCGAGCAGACAGCGTTGCTCCAGTACGTGCAGAACGGCGGCGCGGCGATGGTGTTCACCGACCACGAGTCGTTTGCCCCGGAGTCGGCAGCGGCCAATGCGAGTTTGCTCGCACCCTTTGGCCTGAGCGGCGGCGGCACGCTCATCAGCGAAGTGGTCGCCACACCGTCCCGATCCGGAGGCGCCTCCGTTGCTGCGCGGGCCCTACGGGACGGTCCGGGCCATGGTGCAATTTGTTCCGGGCGCGATCACCAACCCGGGCCCGCATGCTCTGAGTTTGGCGACCAATTACGGCGGCATTGCCCTGGCGGTGATTGATCCGGGACGCCTCGGCCCGGGCTCGGGCACGGTCGTGTTCTTTTCGGATATCAGCGGCTTTTGGGACACCGACGGGTATTTCGCGACCAATGCGACGCTTTTCCTCAACGCGTTCGAATGGGCGCGGGCGCCCGCGGTCGGCTGGCGGCTGCGCATTCAACGGCTCGGCAGCGAAGTGCTCTTGCGCTGGCCCGGCAGCATCACCAACGCAATTCTCGAAAGCACGACCAACCTGATGCCCGGCAGGATCTGGACCGAGGTCACCAACCCGCCGGTCTTGATCGGGGACGAGAACGTGGTGACCAATCCTGCCGGAGGGATTCGCTTCTACCGGCTGCGCGGGCCGGCGCCGTGATTGGCCGGCGGGGCGGATGGAATTGGCTTGTCGGCACTGCAGCGCCGGCGATTTACTGGGCCGGCAGCCGCTGCTGCTCCTGTGGGGCGTGCGGGCGGCTGATGCGTTGGGCAGCGACACCTCGTGTTTTATGCACACTGCGGCATGGCGGCAATTTCCGTTTCCGGCGTTGGTTCTGGTCCTGGTCGCAACGCTCCTGCTGGGCGGTTGCAAACCCGGCAATTCCGGTCCGGCTCGGTCCGCGAGCAAACCCCGCGTCGCGCTGATCATGAAATCGCTGGCCAACGAGTTTTTCC
>CAYXJB010000300.1:0-509 GCA_964465445.1 uncultured Verrucomicrobiota bacterium | reverse complement strand
AAAACGGGGCCAAAGCCCACCAGCGCGCCCACGCCCAGCAGTACGAACTGATCGCCAACGGCATCAAGGACGAGCTGGATGTCAGCCGCCAGATTGACCTGGTCGAGCAAATGATCGCCCAGCGGGTCAACGCCATCGTCATCGCACCGGCCGATTCCAAAGCGCTGGTGCCGGTCTGCAAGAAAGCCCAGGCCGCCGGCATCATCGTCGTGAACATTGACAATCGGCTCGATGCCGAGGTGCAGGCCGCCAGTGGCGTCAAATTCCCGTTCGTCGGCCCGGACAATCGCAAGGGCGCACGACGCGTGGGCGAGTACCTGGCCAGAAACCTCAAACCCGGCGACAAGGTGGCGATCATCGAAGGCGCGCCCAACGCCTTCAACGCCATCCAGCGCAAACTCGGCTTCGAGGATGCCATGCGAGCGGCCGGCATGCGGATCGTCAGCTCCCAGTCCGGTTACTGGGAAACCGACAAAGCCAGTCAGGTCGTCTCGGCGATCCTCACCGAG
>CAYXJB010000299.1:0-2942 GCA_964465445.1 uncultured Verrucomicrobiota bacterium | reverse complement strand
AACTGGTGACCTCGTCCTTACCAAGGACGCGCTCTACCGACTGAGCTACATGGGCATCCCCGGTCGTCATGTTCCTGCAACTTTTCTCCAAAACGACAACAAACCCGCTCCTTCCTTCGCCGGCCTTGCCGGCGAACCGGAAGGGTGGTCACTGCGTTAGAGTATTGCCCAGAACGGCGGCCAAGCTACAAAAACCGCCGCCCGGTTGTCAACGGGCATTTGATTTTTTTCACCCCCCCGGTTCGGCCCGCGGGCCGGCCGGCCAAAGGGATCGCAGCCGGCTCAGGATTTCCGTTGCCAAAAGTCCTGCCCATCGGCCCGAATGTCGGTGTGCACTGGACGCTGCTACGCTGGATGCCGGGGTTGGATACGCGGCTGCGATTTGTCGCGCAGATTCCGCGCGGCGGGTCGTTGCTGGACCTGGGCAGTGCCGAGGGCGGGACGCTGCGGCGGTTTGCCCGGGTGCGGCCGGATTTACGGCTCTTTGCGGTGGACATCGCCGGCCAGCCGGAACGATATCCGCCCGGATGCGAATTCCACCGGGCAGATTTGGAGCGCGACCGTTTGCCCTGGAGAGACAGCTCGATGGACGCTCTGACCTGCCTGCATCTGGTCGAGCATTTGCGGGATTTGCGTCCGCTGATGCGCGAGGTCAGCCGGCTGCTCCGACCCGGGGGTCGGGCGTTTTTTGAGACGCCACATCCCTGTTCGCTCACGTTGCCGAGCTCGGGCGGCTGGTTTCCGTTGAACTTTCACGATGACGCCACGCACGTGCGCCTGGTCAGCCCCGAGGAGCTGGCGCGGCGGGCGGCTGAAGCGGGGCTGTGTCCGGAGCGTCTGTGCATTTCGCGCAACTGGCTGTTTGCGGCGGCGTTTTTGGTGTTTGTGTTCCTGCCGACGAGTCGCAAAAAACTGACGGCGCGACTGCACTGGGTCGGTTGGTCGGCCTGTTGCATCGTCCGCAAACCGGTGTGAGACCCAAACTGCTGATCATCGAAATCTGGGGGCTGGGCGACCTGGTGATCGCCACGCCGTTTTTGCGCGCGGCGGCGCAGCGGTTTGCGGTGACGGTGGTGAGCAAGCCCTTCGGGCTGGATCTGCAGCCGCGCCTCTGGCCCGGCGTGCGCGTGGTGCCGTTTGTGGCGCCGTGGACGGCGTTCAAGGGCAAGTACCGTCTCTGGCAATGGCCGTGGCGGGCGTTGGCCGGGCTGGTTCGCACGCTGGCGGCCGAGCGATTCGACGTCGGCGTCTCGGCTCGCTGGGATCCGCGCGATCATCTCTTGTTGTGGCTGGTCGGAGCTCGCGCCCGGTTTGGCTTTCCGCGCCTGGGCAGCCGGGTCTGGTTGACGCATCCGCTGGCGCGCCCGGACCCGATCAGTCATCGCTACGAGTCCTGGCGGACGATCGGACGTGCACTGGGGCTGGAGCTGCCGGAACGCGATTCGCTGGAACAGCCTGCCGCCAGGACGGACGGGGCCATTCTGGTTCATAGCGGTGCGGGGCAACCGATTCGTGTCTGGCCGTTGCCGCGCTATCGTCAGGTGGTGGGCCGCCTGCGCGCGAAGGGCCATCGCGTGCTGGTGGCATGCGATCCGGACCAGCGCGACTGGTGGGTGGCGCAGGGCGAGTCGGAAGTGGCGGCCCCGCGAACTGTGGCCGAGCTGCTGGCGTTGCTGGACCGGGCGGCGGTGTTCATCGGCAACGATTCCGGTCCGGGTCACGTGGCCGCCTTTTGCGGCGTGCCCACGTTCACCCTCTTTGGGCCGCAGGTGCCCGAATGGTTCGTGCCGTTGCATCCGCGGGCCGAGTGGATCGAGGGCAAACCGTGTCCGTACAAGCCCTGCTTTGATTACTGCCGGATGCCCGCGGCGCACTGCCTGTTGAACCTGACAGAGGAGGAAGTGCTGGAACGGGTGGAGGCGTTCGTGGATCGGCATTTGGGCGCGGTCGGGTCGCGCCGGGCCGCGGCCTCCTGAACGGGGCGATTGCCCCCAGGGCCGGAGCAGGGCGGCTCAGCGTCGCCACCAACTGGTTTTGGCTTTGGGCTGAACCTGGGCCAGTTGTTGGGATTGCTGGATGAGCAGGTTGCTGCGTGCGGCGTGCAGCGCCATGATGAATTCATCGTAGCTCAGGTAGCGGTCGGCCGGGTTTTTGGCCAGGGCTTTCATGAGCGCGTCGCTGGTTGGTTGCGTGATCTCCGGCACGACGAGGTTCGGCGGGGTGACCGGTGTGTGCACGTGCGCGGCGACGAGTTCCTCGACGGTGGGCGCGTCAAAGGGCACATGACCGGTGATGGCGTGGTAGAGGGTTGCGCCCAGGCTGTACATGTCCGAAAGAAAGGTTTCCTTCTCGCGTTTGATTTTTTCGGGCGCCACGTAGTAGGGCGTGCCCTCGGTGACGTAAAAGGATTCAGGCTCGGCGTCCACGGGTCGGGCCAGGCCGAAGTCCACCAGTTTGGGCTCGTTGTCGGCGTTGAAGAGGATGTTGCCGGGTTTGATGTCGCGGTGCAGCAGGTTGTGCTTGAGAGCCAGGTCGAGGGCCGAGGCGATTTTGATGCCGATATCGAGCACCTCCAGCTCCGGGAGGCGGCGTTGTTTTTCGATGCGTGTGTCGAGGCTGCCGCGGTCGGCCAGTTCCATGACCAGGTACATCTGGCCGTTGTCTTCGTCGAAGGTGTAGATGTGGATGATGTTGGTGTGGTTGAGCTGGGCGCAGGCGCGGGCCTCGCGATAGAAGTTCTGCAGCGCGACCGGATCGCTGGCCAGTTCTTTGCGGAGCAGTTTGACCGCGACCATGCGCTCGAGCACGGTGTCCCAGGCGCGATAGACCGTGCCGTTGCCGCCCGAGCCGATGACGCTGCGCAGCTCGAACTGCCGCAGCCGCATGGGCATCATGATCGGGTGACCGCACTTTTTGCAGGGGGTGGTGGCCAAGGGGGGCAA
>CAYXJB010000298.1:0-2945 GCA_964465445.1 uncultured Verrucomicrobiota bacterium | reverse complement strand
AACCGCTGGTCCGACCCCCGCTGATCGTCGTGGGCAAAAAAGACGAACCGACCGCCCCTTCAAAGCCCACCACAGAAGCGCCGACCTCACAGCCGTCCCCGCCCGCGACGCAGTCCGAAACCAAATCCGCGACCGTCGCTGTGACGAATCTCGTTCCGCCTTCGGCCCCGGCCGAGCCGACGTCACACCCGATTGCCACTGCGCCCGCGCAGCCTTCCGCGCCGACGCCCCTGCCGGTCGCTGCCCCGCCGGCGCTTCCCCGGGAATCGAGTCCACCGGCTCGCACCGACTCTGCGGTTTTGAACCAGCCCGGGCTGGTCGGCGCACCGGCCGCCGCTGAGCAAAAACCGCCGCTCGATCGGGGATCGCCGGTCTCGGTCGCGTCCAACCCCGCACCGCCATCGGCGGCCGTCGAGCCGGCCAAACCGGCCGCCGCCGGCGCACGCCCCTTGCCCGAACCGCCTTCCGCTCTGGCCACGACCTCGCCGCCGCGCGCCTCCAAGCGGGCGTTTGAATGGATTTGGGTGGCGGGCGGCGCCGCCGCCGTGGGCGCGGTGTTGACGTGGTGGGTGATCCGACGTCGCAGCGCGCACCGGGCCAGTCTCATCACGCGTTCGATGAGTTCGGACCGGCGTTCGCCGCGATAGCGGGCTGTTGCAAACCATCCGTTTCAAAAGGCCGGCCCGCTGATCGAGAGCGATCGCCCTGGTTTCGGGCCGAACAGACTCTTGCAACAGCCGGCTACTCCGCACGCACTTCAGCCCGGGCGCGAGCCAGCTCGAGCGCCTGCGGAATGTCCAGGAGTTTGAGCACGTTCAGATAATCCGGGCCCTGGCGATGCGAGGCGGGCAGATCGCTCAACTCGAGCCGTTTGACATCCGGCTCGAACAGCGCCGCGTAAAGGGGGTTGACGCCCATCTGACCGCGCGCCCGCAAACCGATCCTCAGGCTCTCGCTCTCAAGGGCGGCTCGAAGCGCCTGCAGCGCGCGCCGAATGTCCCACACCCGCATGCCATCCAGCGTCTGGCCCAGCAACATGAACCGACGTCGAATCTGCGTGAGCTGTTTTTCGTCGCCGCTCCAGGCGTCGGCACCGATGCCACGCGGGGCGAAAAAGGCCAGCGGCCCGGCGGTTTGCAAATGTTGTTTCAGTGCGTCCAACCCCGGGGGGTCGGCCGCCGGCGCGCCTTCATCCGTCAGCAGTTCCGGCATCAACTCGGTCTCGAAGCCGGTGCGCAGTGCGGCCAGCCGCCGCCGCCAGGCCTCGGCATCCAGCACCTCGAGCGTCAGCGAGCCCGAGCCCGCCGTTGCCGTTGTCTCCAACAGATAAAGCCGCAGCCGCACGTCATGTTGACTGGTGAAATCCCACGCCCGCAGGCGCAACCCGTGCCGTTCCGCCGCGAGCGTTGGGGTCAAATGCAGGGGCGTATCGGACGCGGGCCAACCGTTGAAACAGGTCCGGACCAGCGCGTCGAGCAGCTCCCGGGGCGGTTTTGGTGCAAGGGCTGCGGCCGTCGCCGCCGGTGGCACGAAGGTTTCGTGAATCGAGGTGTTGATCTGGTCGGCCGGCAGCGTGTCGAAAACGCGCAGCTCGGCCGGATCGAAGAAGCGCTTCGCTGCTGTTTCGATGAGCGGGTCCTGGCGTCGGAGGAAGCGGTTGAACCAGCGCAGCACGGGCAGTTGGAGGTCCGGCGTGTCCTCGTGCGGCCCTTCGGTGATCAACAGGCCGAGCTGGTGGGTGGCTTGATGCAAGCCGTAGATGCGGCGCACCTGATCGTGCACTCGCAGTACGCCATCGAGCGGAAAGAGCCGGTCCTTGTCGGTGTTGGCGATGAGCAACGGGCGCGGGGCCAGCAGCGCGGCCAGTTGCGGGAAATCCCAGCGATACGTGTTGACGAAAAACATGCAGTCGCAATGGCCCTCGACGCATCCGTCCACGACGTGATTGTGCAGGTCGGTGATGCCCGCCACCGGCGCGGCCACCTGCACGCGATCATCCAGCGCCGCGGTCATCCACGTGTACGCCCCGCCGCCGGAGCGCCCGGTCATGCCGATGCGGCCGCTGTCCACCTCCGGACGCGAGCACAGATAATCCAACGCGCGCAGGCAGAACCAGGTTTCCACGCCCGCAGGCGTGTAACCCCGGGCGTTCCACCACCACATCCGTTCGCTGTAGGTGCCCCGATGCACGCCCTGGATCTCGCCCATCGAAAGGGTATCGAGCACCAGACACACGTACCCGTTCCGGGCGAACCACGCGCCATGATGTTGATAGGCGGTCTTGTTGCCGAAACTGACGCCGTCCCGAACCGCACGCGAGTGGCCGCACGCATACAAAATCGCCGGCACGCGTCCCCTCACCTCCCGCGGCAGATAAAGATTCGCCGTTACGTACAGTCGCGGCAGCGCCTGAAAATGAAGCTTTTCGACGACAAAATCCTCGCGCTCCAGCCGACCGGTGATCACCGGCTTGAGATCACCCCGTTCAGGCCAGGGTGCCAGGCCCAACATTTCCCGCAACTGACGCCGGTACGCCTCGCGCTGCGCCTGCCAATCGGCCAGCGACCGGACATCGGCCAGACAACCGGCGGCAAGCTGCGCGGTCTCGTTCCGGAAATAACTCTTCAGAGCCAGATCCCCGCGCGACTTCGGCGCACCGGCCGCCGCGACCGGTCGAGCGGAGCAGACATCGAGCATCGAGCCGAAAATGAAGGCGAACACCGCCACGCAACGCCAATCCAGAGCGCGTCTCACAGCGCGGGAGCATTCGCGCGCTGGCCCCGGGCCGCAAGCGTTTTGCGCACCGTTTGAAACCGCCGTGCACCGGCTCGCAGGAGCGCATCGAACCCCGGCGCGCGCATTTCAGGCTTCCGGGTCTTTCAAAAACCCGGTTTCCAGCGGCACGGTCACGGCCTGCCCCCGGCTCGACACCAGTCGTACCGCAC
>CAYXJB010000297.1:0-2965 GCA_964465445.1 uncultured Verrucomicrobiota bacterium | reverse complement strand
GCTGGGGATAAGTTTTTTCTGGTTGGGACGGTGGTCGCCCGACGTTTACCACACCATCGCTCAGGAAACCGACCCGTCGCATCCTCACTGTTACACCACTGTGCCGATCGTGCTCGACGGGAAAGGATTGGTGCTGGACGTGGGCGCGTGCGAAGGGCTGTTTGCGTGCCGGGTGTTGCGCCAGGGACTGGCGGCGCGTGTGGTCGCGTTCGAGCCTTCGGCACGCACAGCCCATTACCTGATCGAAGCAGCGCGCCTGAACGGCGTCGCCGACCGGATGACGCTCGAGGTCAAAGCTGTGAGCGCCCGATCCGGTCCGGTGCGTTGGATCGAGACCGACACTCCGGAGGCAAACCGCATTCAAACCGGCCCCGCCGGCTCGGGCGAGCCGACTGTTGACGCAGTCAGTCTGGATGAGTATTGCCGGGCGCGGCAGCTTCGCCTGGATCCGTGGGATTTGATCAAAATTGACGCCGAGGGAGCGGATTTGGACGTGTTGCGGGGCGCGGAGGGCATCTTGCGCGAGGCCGCGCCGCAGATCGCCGTCACGACCTATCACGTCGAGACGCATGCCAGAGAAATCTGGGCCTACCTCCGGTCCGTCCAGCCGGCCTATCGCTTCAGGATCAAGGGACTGTGGTTGTTCGGGCCGGTGCGCTTCTGGGGCGGGGCACGGTTGCGACCGGTGCTGCTACAGGCCGCCGTGCCCGTAGCACAACGCCCTGCAAGGGGTGAGCCGCCGGTTCGTTTCTAAAACCGGCTCCGCGCCATGGCTATGTCGCGGGCGATCTGCTCCCGGAGTGCTTCGGGCGAGTCGAACGGCTGTTCGTCACGCAATCGCTCCAGAAAAATCAGTTCCAGTTCCTCGCCGTAGAGTTCTCCCTCGAAGTCCAGCAGATGCGCTTCGACCCGGGGCGAGCTTGCGCCCGGGCTGAAGGTCGGTCGCACGCCGATGTTGACCACGGCCGGCCAGCTTCCCTGAGCGCGTTGCACCCGGGCGGCGTACACACCCCGGGGCGGCAGCACCAGTCCGCTGGTGTCCAGATTCGCCGTCGGAAAGCCCAGCTTGCGTCCGAGGCCTTCGCCGGGCACGACTCGACCGGCCAGCGCGTAGTCCCGGCCCAACAAGCGGCTGGCGACGGAAAAATCGCCCCGGCGGATCGCCTCGCGAATGCGCGTGCTGCTCACCACCACGCCGTCGAGCAGCACCGGTGGCAACACGATGACTTCGAAGTCCAGCTCGCGGCCCAGTTGCTCGAGCAACGCCACCGTGCCGCTGCGACGGTGGCCGAAGACAAAATCCGCTCCCACACACACCGCGGCCAGGCCGCCGGTCGCCCCGGCCAGTTGTCGGATGAACGTCTCGCCGCTGAGCCGGCTGGTGGCTTCGTCAAAGCGCATCACCCAGAGCACCTCGGCGCCCAGCGCGGCGATGGCCCGCGTTTTTTGTGCGGCGGTGGAGATCATCGGCGGCACGCGTTCGGGAGCGACGACGGCGTTGGGATGCCGGTCGAAGGTCAGCACCAGCGCCAGCGCCGACCGGGAACGGGCGCATTCGACGGTGCGGCGAATGATTTGTTGATGTCCCAGGTGCACGCCGTCGAACACGCCGATGGCCAGGCAGGCGCGGCGGCGGGGGGCGGGCAGTTGTTCCGGGGCGTCAATGACGATCATGGGCCGGGGCCGAGCTCGGCGAGCAGTTTGAGAAACGGTATCACGCGCTGTTCGAGTTCCGGCTGCGAGAGTTGCAGCACCTGTTCCAGCGGCAGTGCGTCGCTGACCTGGAAGCGGCCCGAAGCCAGCCGTCGGAGCGAATGCAGATGCGCGCCGCAGCCGAGTTTCTGGCCCAGCTCGTGCGCGATGGTGCGCACGTAGGTGCCCTTGGTGCAGGCGAGTCGAAACGTGCCGAACGGTTCCGTGTAGTCCAGAAACCGGAACGTGTACACGTGCACCAGCCGTGGCGGCCGCTCGACCTCCAGGCCCTTGCGGGCCAGCTTGTAGAGGGGCACACCGCCCTTTTTGACCGCCGAGACCATTGGCGGGACCTGCATCTGATCGCCCTGGAAGGTCGCCGCCACTTCGTTCAACTGCTCGAGCGTCAGCGGCGGCACCGGTCGGGTTTCGACCACGCGCCCGTCGGCGTCGTAGGTGTCGGTGGTTTCACCGAACTTGATACGGCCTTCATAGACCTTGTCTTCGGCGGTGAGTTTTTCGGCCAGTTTGGTGCCCTTGCCCAACACCAGCACCAGCAGCCCGGTGGCGTTGGGATCGAGCGTGCCGCAGTGGCCGACCTTGCGGATGCCAAAGCGCCGGCGCACCGCCGCCACCACATCGTGTGACGTGGGGCCGGGCGGCTTGTCCACCAACAGCGCGCCGTCCAGCGGCGTAAACTCGTGCATGGCTCGACTCGAAAGTCCGGCGCGCGCATTCCTTCGGGCGGGAATCCGGCGCGCCATCCCTGGATGGAGGCTGACGACGCGCCGGGCCGATTTGAAGCAAAATTTTGTTGGGCGCTCCGGCCAAAGCAGGTAGAAGCCTTCGGGTCAAGCGCTCCGGCCGGCCTGCACCGGCTTTCCGGGCTTGAACTCGACGATGTCGCGGTTCGCCAAATTCGCGCAGTCGCTCGCCTCGGGCTATCTGCTCGTGGGGGTGAACATGCTCTACACGCTGGCGATGCTGCCGCTGGCGGTCTCCTACCTGGGCGCGGTCGAGTTCGGACTTTGGGCTGGCATCACGGCCATCGCCACCCAGATCCAGGTGCTGGCGGATTTCGGCATGTCCGGTTCTTTGTTCCGGATTCTGGCGGATCACAAGGACGACCGCGTTTCGGACCGGTACGGGACGGTGATCCTGACAGGATCGCTGGCGCTGGCGGTGCAGGGTGCGCTGGTGGCGCTGGTGGGGGCCGGCTTGAGCTACTGGACGCCCCAACTGCTGAACGTGCCGCCCGAATACCGGAGCATCT
>CAYXJB010000296.1:0-2975 GCA_964465445.1 uncultured Verrucomicrobiota bacterium | reverse complement strand
GTCACTGCGGCGATGAATCGCGGCATTTTCCGACAGCACGAATACCGGTTGCGCACCGGTTGGCAGGGCGTCCAAATCACCACCACGCTCCGCAACGAATCGGCCCGAGCCCAGAAAGTCCCCACCGAAGACCGCTGGACGGCCTTCGTGCGCACCGGCCATGCGCTGGGCATTCATTGGGCCGATGCTGTGAATCCGGACGACAAAACCGGCTACGCTTTCGGCCTCATCGAAGCCGAGCCGGCGTTCGAACCCGGCGAGCCGATCGAGTTGCGCCCCGGGCAAAGCGTTCGGTTTACGCGTTTCCTGGCGGTGGGCCACTCGCCGGCCGAAGCCTTCGGTTTGGTCGCCGCCCGGCGGGGACGCACCGGGCTGATCTCCGGCCGGCTGGTTGACCGCAACGGTTCGCCGGTCACCACCGGCGAAGTGCGAATTCGGCCGGCCAATCGCACCAACATTCTTTGCGTGGGCCATCCCGAGTCGGACGGAACCATCCGGTTTCAATGGCCCGAAGGAACGTACTCGATCGAGATCGCCGACCTCGGCCGCGCCCCGGTCAGCCGCTTGCTCGAGGTGAAAGCCGGCGAAACGGTGTCGCTGGACACGACGCTTTCAGTCGCCGCCGCGGTCGAGTTCGACATCCGGGACGAAACCGGGCGCAGTCTTCCGTGCAAGGTGCAATTCCGCGGGATCGGCGGCACGCCCACGCCCTGGTTGGGGCCGCCCCAACGCGCGCACGGCTGCGTGGACCAGTATCATTCCGAAACGGGCCGATTCCGCGTGCCGCTGCCGCCGGGCCAGTACGCAATCATTGTCACTCGCGGCATCGAATACAGCCATCTGTCCAACACGATCGTGCTGCGGGCCGAACAGACCGTTCCGATCCGCGGCGTGCTGCGACGGTTGGTGGACACCACCGGTTGGATCAGCGCCGATTACCACAATCACTCGACGCTCAGCGGCGACAACGTCTGCGGCACCGATGATCGCGTCATCAACCTGGCGGCCGAACACATCGAGTTCGCCCCCACCACCGAGCACAACCGGCTTTATGACTGGCGACCGCACATCGAAAAACTCGGCCTGACCAATGACGTCCAAACCGTCTGCGGCCTGGAATTGACCGGCTCAGGGCCGCATCTCAACGCCTTCCCGTTCCGCGTCGTGCCCTTCAGCCAGGATAACGGCGCGCCGGTGTGGCATCCGGACCCGCGCATCAGCGCCATCACGCTGCGCGACTGGCAATATCGCGAGCCGGATCGCTGGGTGCAGATCAATCATCCCGACATGGTGCACGATTTCATTGACCGCGATGGCGACGGGCGGGCCGACGGCGGTTTCCAAGGGCTGGCCCAGCTCATTGACGGCATCGAAACCCAGAACAGCGATGCGAGCGAAATCCTGGCCGGCCGGCCGTTCCGAATCGTGCGTGACGAGCAGGGCGAGCGCGTCGCCTACATCCGCGAGTTCATCTGGTTGCAAATGCTCAATCGCGGTCATCGCTACGCCGCGGTCGCCGTCAACGACGCGCATTACGTACATGGCGGCGGCGTCGGCGGCTGGCGAATGTATCTGCCCAGCCATTCGGACAACCCCGCTGAAATTGACTGGCGCGAAAACGTCCGCCACGCCAAGGCCGGTCGGATCATCCTGACCACCGGTCCGTTTCTGCAGGTGCGAACCGATGACGGCACGTTGCCGGGCGGCACCACGCGCGCCACCGGTCGGCTCAACCTCCATGTGCGCGTCCAATGCACCGATTGGATTGACATTGACCGGGTGCAGGTGCTGGTTAACGGGCGCGCCCGGCCGGACCTGAACTTCACCCGAAGCACCCACCCGGACTGGTTTGGCAATGGCGTGGTGAAATTCGATCGGGTGATTCCGGTGGACCTCAGCCAGGACGCGCATCTGATCGTGGTGGCTATCGGCGAGCATCACGATCTTTCGATCGGCTACGGAAGCAGCCGCCAGGCCCGACTGCGCCCCTGCGCCTATCACAACCCGATTTTCGTGGACGTGGACGGCGGCGGTTTCGAGCCCAACGGCGACACACTTGGCTTTGACCTGCCCGTCAAAGGACTGTCGGTGGCCGAAGCGCGCCGGTTGCTGGGCGAGTCCGAATCGGACGCGCCGGCCCAGCCCGCGGCCCGGCGTGCGCACCGCCGAAGCAACACCCGCTAGCCGCCCGCACCGGGAAAACGCCTCTCACGGTTTCAGCGTTGTGTGCGAAGCCGGCTCGCGCACACCGCTCGACCTCATTGAAGGCGGTCACACCAGCCGGGCTGTCGGGCGACTTGAAACGAACCGCCACGCCGGCATTCGGGCGCTATTTCCGGAACAGCTCCAGATACGCCCGCAACGTCGCTTCCTGATCGGGTTGCAGCCGGGCCCTGCGACTCATTTTGCGCATCCACTTGTCCCAATCCACTGCACTGTAATTGGCCGGCAGATAAAACCGGTGGCAGCCGGTGCACTTGGCGATGAACAGCGACCGCGCGGCTTCGACCTGCGCGTCGCTCAACAAGGGTGCGCCCGCGCCCGGCGGCAACGCCGGCGGCGCGGCGGCCGGATTCGGCACGGGCGCTGAACATCCACTGCCCAGCACCCATGCCGACGCGCAGACCCATGGGAGAAGGCGACTGCGATGCATCAGAAATGAACCCCCACCAGCAACCGGATGTTCCATCGTTCATGACCCGCCAGGTCCAGCCCGGTGTTGCGATCGGGATTGCCTTCGAAGTTCGCCCCGTAAATCTGCGGCATGACCGTCAGCGTCGCCCACCAGCGATCACGCCGATAACTCACGCACGGCCCCAGATAAAACGCGTAGCCTTCCCAGTGCCGATATTCCTCGATCTTGGCGTGATGGCGCATCTCCACACCCACTGACCAGCGAGCCGAGGGCACATACGCCAGCCCGGCGGTCAATTCGAACTCCCCGACCGTGTCGCGGTACTGGTGTTCCCATTCGG
>CAYXJB010000295.1:0-2983 GCA_964465445.1 uncultured Verrucomicrobiota bacterium | reverse complement strand
CTCGGTAGCGGGGGCGATGTTGGGCCAGCCAGGCCTCCTGCCGGGCGGCAAAGGCCCGGACATAGAGCTCCCGGCCCGCCGCACGGGTGGCTTCCACGAGGGCGCGCTCCAGGTCATGGACGTTCTGGAAGCCACCGGATAGCGTGGCGGTGGCAGAAACGGAGACGGAGTAACGAACCGTCTCATGAACGGGCTCATCCATAGGAAGTGGTTTGGGTGAGCCTTAATCTTTTGGCTCACAACTGACAATCAAAGAACACTAGCCAGGCCGGTCCGATGATTCGCCGCTCGCACACCGCAACCCTCCGAGCGAGGTCCGACTCGTCCCGGGCCGGCTCAACGCACCACCCAGTAGAACCGGCGCGGAAAGCCGGTCAGGTTGGTGTCGGTAAATTCGATCCGCCCGCCCTCGGCCGGGAGGTTGCTCGCCAGCACCGTCCAGTGTTGCGGTGGGGCGAGGTTGGTTGTGACTTCAATGCGATACAGAAAACCGTCGCTGGCCTCGATCCGGAGCGTCAGCGCATTGCCGGAGATGCTCCCGTCTTGGAAGACCGGCGGCGTGCCCAGTCGCAGGGCGCGCTGGGCTTCGAACAGGTTGGCCGGGACGGGCGACTGCCCGCTCGGTCCGCTGAGATCCACCACACAGCCCGAGTCGCCGTAAGCCGGGTGCACCGGGCTGTTGATGGTGCAACCGCGCACGCCCACGATGGCGCCCCGGGGCATGAGGTCCGCCTCCCCGATCATGTGGTTGCGATTGGTGGTGACGGTCACGTTCCAGTGGGCAAACCGCGCTCCCATGCGCGGGCCGCCATCGGCCGAGCCACCCGCCGTGCCGGTGTTGCGGACGGTGATTTCGGTGCGCAGACATTCGTAGGGCAGCATCTTGTGACTGTCGAAGGTGCCAAAGTCCATGATGCCCCGCGACCAGACGTTGCCGGACGAGAAACTCTCGACCTCGATTCCGTGGCGGGGTTCGGAGGCGATGTAGAATCGTTCCCACAGGCAATCGTGGGTGCCGGCGCGGGCAACGGTGCCGTGGTGATGCGCCCGGCGCTCGGGACTCGAATAATCGAGCCGGATGTCGGTGAAGGTGATGTTTTTGGCGGCGCTGACCAGAAACCCGTTGTCGGCGTCCACCACCGTCACCCCGCGCACGTAGCA
This sequence comes from uncultured Verrucomicrobiota bacterium, assembly GCA_964465445.1. GTDB lineage: Bacteria > Verrucomicrobiota > Verrucomicrobiia > Limisphaerales > JAOAIM01 > JAOAIM01. The sequence goes on along the minus strand of CAYXJB010000295.1, from coordinate 1,822 downwards.
ATGAATGGCGTTGTTGAACCACGGGCCGTTCCAGCCGGGCTCTTTGTTGTGGTGCAGCGCGTAGATGTACTGGTAATCCCGCGCCAGATGGATCGTGAGATTTTCCAGGCCACATTCGCGCAACAGCGCGCCGGCGGACCGAATCCGCGGATTCCACGCCGCGCGCAGGTCCATCCGCAACGGCTGGCGCAGCGTGATCAGATTGTTGCTGACGGCCAGAATTTCCACCGGCCAGTCCACCACCGAACGATTTGACGGCAGCACGGCCGCTGAATTGGATGCCGACCAGTCGAAATTTTGCGCCCATTCGCCATCGCCGCAGTAGTGCTTGAGCAGGCTCAAATCCGCCGCATTGTCCATGCGGATGAACACCAACTGGCCCGGCGAGAGCGCCGAGGCGTTGGCGACCGTGAGCACCCGACTGCCGCGCGGATACGAACCAGAAATCGTCGTCAACTGCGGGCCCACCGTCCAACTGTCGTTCCAGGTGGCGCCAATGTCATTGGTCGAGGGCAGGTAGGTGTTCTTGGATTGCGGACAGAACATGATCATGCCCCCGGTCCAGGACCAGCGGGAGGAATCACCGCTGGTGTTGGCCGCGTAACCGGTCGTCAGCGAGCGGGTGAACCGCAGGACCGTATTGCTGCGGTTCTGGCCGCGCAACACCGTTCGATCGGCATGCACAAACAGCACGCCCGAGCAGTTGTACACGCCCTCGGGGAAAAACACCGTCGCCCCGCCGGGCCCAACCGCCGCCAGCGCGGCGCGAATCGCCGCGGTGTCGTCGGCCGCACCGTCGCCCACCGCGTTGAACGGAGGCGCTTTGACGTTGATCACGTTGGTGGGCGGCTCGGGCAACGGCAGTTCGCCGCACTGATAACCGGCGTAGCTGCAGTTGGGCAGGTTGGTGCAGGTGTCCGGCGAGGCGCGATACGTCAGCCAGAGCGGATGCAGTTGGGCGCGGCCCTGGCTGTGGAATTGCGCCAGGGCGAACACCAGGACGAGCCCGGCCGGCCAAATCCGGCTCAGCGTCGATATCGACAGACTCATGCGGCCTCAAAAATAATCGGGGCTGCTCCTTGCGGAACAGCCCCGCCTGCCATCGAGTCGCCTCCTGACGCCCATCAACCGATCTGCCTGCGAGCGGCGGCGCGTCGCCGCTGCACCAGCCAGATCGCTCCACCCAGAACCCACAACCCCACACCCGACGGCTCGGGAATCGCTGCCAGAACGATGTCGTCCACGATGAAATCGAACCCGGTCAGTGCGCTCGCACCGCCGGTCACCAGACCAAACCGACCGATATTGTCCTGCACACTGTAAAAGGTGCTCTGGAACACGCCAAAATTGCCGTTGGCCGTCGCCCCGCCGGTCGGCGTGACGAATGTCCCGTCCAGAAACACCGAGAACGAATTCGGATCGAGCACCCGATTGACCAGATCCGGGCCCACGTAGCTGAGCGTCGGCCCGCCGGGCAGGCCAGAGTACAGGAAAATGTCCAGCGTGTGCGTGTTGAACGTTGGACCGGACGGTTCGAACGCCGCCGCCGGGGTGATGCTCGACGAAGTCCAGTTTCCGTTGCTGTCCTGGATGCCGCGGTTCATCCGATAAACCCCGTTGGCGAAGAGTCGGAACTCGATGACCCGGTTGGCCTGCGTGCCCTGACTCAATCCCGAATAGCCGAGCGTGACGTAAAAGGCGCGCGTGCTCTCGGCGCTCGGATCCACGATCAGATCCGCATTGCGCCGGAATTTCAACGACAGGTGCACGTGGTTGACCGGGCCGATGTCCTGCTCCAGGCGCGCGTTGCCCCCGGAGTCGT
>CAYXJB010000294.1:0-3005 GCA_964465445.1 uncultured Verrucomicrobiota bacterium | reverse complement strand
TCGACGAGTCGCACGCCACCATCCCGCAGTTGGGCGGGATGTACGAGGGAGATCGCTCCCGTAAACAGACGCTGGTCGGTTACGGGTTCCGGCTGCCGAGTGCACTGGACAACCGGCCGCTCCGATTCGACGAGTTTCAGGCGTTGCAGGGCCCGACCATTTACGTCAGCGCGACGCCGGGGCCGCGGGAATTGCAATGGGCCCGCGAAGACGCCTTGCGCAGAACCGGCAAGAAGGTACAGGTGCAGGGGGTGAACCTTCCGGCCGACCCTTCGGTGGATCAGCCCCCCGTCGAAGCGGAGCTCTCTCCCATCCTGGCCGGTCCCACGCCCGGCGTGGTCGAGCTGGTGGTACGGCCCACCGGATTGGTGGACCCCAAAGTCACCGTGAAACCCCTGCAGGGGCAGATCGACGACCTGATCGAGGAATGTCGCAAGCGCGCCGAACGGCGGGAACGCGTGCTGGTGACCACACTGACCAAGCGCACCGCCGAGGAACTAACCGATTACCTGCGCGAGATCGGCATCAACGTCCAGTATCTCCACAGCGAGATTGACGCGATCGAGCGGGTCGAAATCCTGCGCGCGCTGCGCCAGGGCCGGTTCGATGTCCTGGTCGGCATCAATCTGTTGCGCGAGGGGCTGGACCTGCCCGAGGTGTCGCTGGTCGCCATCCTGGACGCCGACAAGGAAGGTTTTTTGCGCAGCGAGACCAGCCTGATTCAAACCGCCGGCCGCGCCGCGCGCCACATCCATGGCGAGGTGATCCTCTACGCCGACGTGCTGACCGAGAGCATCCGCAAGTTTTTGGCGGTAACTGAATACCGGCGCAAAAAACAACTCGAATACAACGCCCGGCACGGCATCACCCCGCGCAGTGTCCAGCGCGCCGTCGAGCAGAGCCTGGTCATTCGCGAGGACACGCACCGACAGGCCGTGAGCGTGCTCCGGGACGCGGGCATGGACGTGGACTTGAGCGAAACCATTCGCGAGCTCGAGCAGGAAATGCTCAAGGCCGCCGACAATCTCGAATTCGAGAAGGCCGCGCTGTTGCGCGATCAGATCCGCGAACTCAAACGGATGCTCGACGGTTCCCAGCCGGCCCGGCCGCCCGCCGTTGCTGCCGGCGCGCCCCGGCCGGTCCGCTACCGCGCCAAACAGCGTGCGGCCTCCGGGCGCAAAACCCCGTTCTGAGCCTCGGCCCGCGCGCGGTTTCGGCTTGGCGATCCTCGAGCGGCCGCAGCGCCCCCGAATTGACGGGTCTTCAGAAGACGTATTTGACCGACACGCTGAGCAAATGCCGCGTGAACTCGCGCCCATCGGTATCCGGGATGCGGCTTTCGACCCAGTCGTAGCTGTGGCTCAGTTCGGCGCTCAAATGCGGTCCGGGCCGCCAGACGATCGCCACGCTGGTGGTATAAATCCAGTCATCCCGCTGCACCGGCTCGAGCCAATCGCCTCCATAGGCGCGGAAACCGACGCTGAGCGTCCAGGCGCTGTCGAACCGGTGTCGCCAGGAAATTTCCCAGGTGATGTCTTCGTACACCGAGGGCGCGCCAAAGGCCGGCTGCTCGAATTGACGCGCGCTGAGCGTGATCGAATCGTTCGGGCCGGGCTGCACCACCGCGCTGGCGTCGTAGTACAGCCGCGTGTGATGATCGTCGAATCCGGCCGGCACGTGCGGATTGAAATCGCGATAGTCCGGCCCGACCACGCCGACGATCCGCAGCCAGTCGGTGAGTTTGCCTTCCAGGCCCACGACGAAGCGATGGTAATCGTTCGAGTAATGCACATCGCTCCAGGGATAGGGCGGCTCCTGTTGAAAGCCGTAGCGGTAGCCGACGATCACAAAGGCCGAGGGCAGCGCCCGGTAACCCAGATCCATGCCCACGGTAAAATCGTTTCGGTCCACGTAATTCTGGTAACCGGGCCGGTTGCGCTGGCGGGTGCGGAAATCATGCACATAGGACCAGGCGACCGGGCGGAAGAACCAGTCCCCGTGTGCGTGCAGGGCGCGGAAGCCGTTGCGATAGATCAGCGCCGCGCGCCGGTCGCGAATCGGGATGCCGCCGATGGCCGGCGCGCCGACCAACTGACCGGCGCCATTGGTAATGCCAAAGGTCAGCCCCTCGCGGCTGCCATCAATCCAGGTGAGCGTGTTGAATTGTTCCCATTGCACCACTCCCACCTGGCCGGAAAAGGTCAGGTTGGCGCGATGCGTGACGTGATTTTCGCTCGGTTCCGAATGGAATCGAACCACCTCCGGCGCGTAATCGGTCGCGAGATTGAATTCCGGCATCGGTTTCCAATCCAGGCCCAGCCGCGGCGTCAGGCTCGTGACCAACGATTGCCGGTAGGGCCGCACCGCATTGGTCAGCGCTGCCGAGGGCGGGTCGTTTTGCAGGAACACGTTGTTGTCGAACGTTTCCCGGAGCGTCCATTCGGCTTTGAGCGTGACGTTCGAGCCCGGCCGCCAACCTTGCGCGCGCGTCGGGTCGGCCAAAGCTATCAGCAGCGCCATCGCTCCGAGCTGAAGCGCCTGCGTGAATCCGCTCTTCATAATCCTGTTCGAGTCAGCGGTTTCGAAATCGTGCCTTCTGCGGCGGACGTAGTTTAGCCCCGTGCGGCTGTGACGTTCGCGTCGGCAGTCGCAGCGCCCGCCAACGGGCTGCGAATCAAAAACGTCAGTGCCGCTCCCAGAATCAGCAGCGCTCCGGCCGCCAGAAATGAACTGCCATAACTGCCGCCGCTAGCCGCCGTGAGCATTTGCTGCACGCGGGGCAATACCAGCCCGCCCACGCCCCAGGCCGTGAACAAAATCCCGTAATTGACGCCGAAATGCTTCAACCCCCACAGGTCCTTCGCGAACGACGGGAACAGGGCGAGATTCGCGCCGTAGTTGGCGCCGATCAACGCGGCCACCAGCACCACGACCAGGGCCGGCACGCCCGCTCCGCCCGTGACCGGAATCGCCACAAACATCAGCGCCGCCTGGAACAACAGCAC
>CAYXJB010000293.1:0-3006 GCA_964465445.1 uncultured Verrucomicrobiota bacterium | reverse complement strand
GACCGTCGAGGGCCGCAGCGCCGGCGCCAGCGTCCTGTTGGGCAACGGCGGCACGCTCACGGTGTCACCCTGGGCCACCAACTCCTACAACGGCGGCCCGGGCCTTTCGGAATTCGCCGGCAGCATCAGCGGCACCGGCACGGTGCGCAAAAACGGCGACGGCACCTGGGCGTTGCTCGGCAACAACGCCATCGGCACCATCCAGGTCAACGCCGGTACGCTGCGCCTCAAAGGTAACAGCGGGAGCGGGGCGGTCACCGTGCAAAACGGCGCGCGCCTGCAGGCCCAGGGCACGCTGGCCGGGCCGCTGACTCTGGCGAGCGGCGCGACCCTAGAGGCCGGCCTGAGCATCGGCCAACTGACCTTGCAGGCCGGGTTGGACCTGAGCGCCGGCGGTGCGGGTGCGACCAACGTCTGGGAATTGGGCGCGCTCAAGGACGACTCCGACGGCACGGCGGGAGCGGACTTTGACCAGATGGTGTTGACAGGCGGCACGCTCGCGCTCGGACCGCAGGCGACGCTGGAAATTCGCTTTGCCACCAACACGCTCGAGCCCGATCCGGCGCATCCGTTCTGGCAGGTGCCGCACACCTGGCGGATCATCGCGCTCAACGGCGGCTCGAATCCCGGCCTTTCGAACTTCGGCCGAATCAAAAACGGCGTCTGGCCGGCCGGAAATTTCACCACCAGCGCCGATGCCGCCGGCATCCGGCTCAACTTCACCCCGAGTGTCTTGCGGCCGCGCATCACGGCGCTGAGCGGGCTCGGCAGCGGCAGCGCGACGGTTCATTACACCAACACCATCCCGGGCGTCGCCTACGTGCTCAGTTGCAGGACCAACCTCGCAGCCGGTAACTGGTTCACGGTCGGCATCAAAATCGCCACCGGCCCGACTGATGCCCAGACTGACACCACGGCCACGGGCGACGAACGGTTCTACCGGGTGCACTACGTCAGCCCCTAGCCTGGACATTTCACACTCTGGTAGCGCGGATTTCCAATCCGCTGTATCGCCGGGCTTCCAGCCTGCGGCGCGCTCGCCAGGGGAAGCGGGGTGGAGGTTTGACACCCTGCCGATTGGAAATCGGCGCTACGGCAGGTTGGAAACCTGCGCTACGGCGGCTTGCCCGCGCCTCGTCCGGCTGGAGTTGAAATACGCGTGCCAGCCGCGTCTGATCCAGCCGACCACACGGCTCGCGGTGCGCCGAAGATCCCGGGCGCGGTTCAAATCGCGTCTTCGGGCCAGCGATTGCGACGGTAACGCACCACGGCCCGGAGCAGTCGCCGGGCTTCGGCGTCGAGGTGCGATTTGTCGAGGTAGCGCAGCAGGAAGCAGACGCGTTCGGCGCGCGTGCACCAGCGGACCGCCAGCTTGTCGAGCGACGCCAGGTCGCGCAGGCGACGTCGCTCGCGCCAGGGCGAGCCACGATCGAAACGCCCGCGCGGGCAATCAATCCACCAGAGCTCGGGCGCGCCGCCGGCGGTGATGCGGACCAGCAGGTTTCGCCAGACCAGATCGTGATGGAAAAAATCCGCCTGGTGAATTCGGCGTGTTGCTTCGGCCAGTTGTTCCAACAGAGTCTGACGCAGGGCGCGATGGGCCGCGGTGCGTCGGTCCGGGCAGCACTCGCGCACAAACTCGTGCAGCGGCCGTGCGTTCGGGATGGCGCACGTCAGAATGAACGCACGTCGCAACCGCCCCAGCGCGTCGCGTTCTTCCCCGCAGGCGATCGGCGTGGCGGTGCGGATTCCCAGAGCCGCCAGCACGCCGTAGTTGTCGAACTCGCGTCGGGCCTTCGAGGCGCGAGCCCAAAAGCGCCAGCTCGGACGCGCGTACTCGTACTGCTTGTAAAAGACCTCCAATTCACCGTCCCGGGGCAGAGGCAGTCGCGCCGGTTTGACCGTCACGCCGGCGCCCGGAGGCGATGCCCCCGCGAAGTAGCTCACCACCTGGGCGCAAGTGCGCCAGCCCAACCGGTGGAACGTCTCTTCGAATCCCGCAGCCACGCGCAACATGCCTCCTGAGCATGGCCCGGATCGAATCGCGAATCGAGCCTCGATCAACCCTCCCGCTCCGGCTGGCGCTGCAGTTGCAACCGCGGCGGCTTTTGGGCGAGCAACCGTTCCGGACTCGCGTGCGAATCCAGCCGCTCAAGCCACGCGTCGGCCAGCGCGAGCACCTCCCGCGGGTTCAGTCCCCAGTGCGGGTCAGGGAAACCGCCGAGGCGGCGTCGGGCCAGCCGCAACAACGCGATCGCCGGTCCGCGCCGGTTTTTTTGCACGTGGACGAACGCTCCGGCCAGTTGGATGAGGCCTTTGTGGAACTCGCCCTCGGGCTCGTGGCGCACCTTGAGCCAGAGCTGCTCCAGCGCATCGTGCGCCTCGTAAAAGCGCTGACGATTGAACAGGTCCACGTACGCCAGAAAATGGGCGTCCAGCCCGTGGCCCTGGTAGGCCGCCACGGCGGCGGCGACGCGCTGGTGCTTGGAACGCATCGGGGTACGAATCAGGCGGCGGTCGGATTGAAGGCGCGGAAACTCGATCCGAGCGCGTTGAGGGCGGCCAGTTCCGGTTCGGCGGGCCCCGCACGGCCCACCACCAGCAGCACGCTGCCGTCGGGCCGTTCGGTGGCATGCAACCCGGCGCGTTGATAGCGCCAGCGCAACCATGTCGGGCCGTCGGCCAGGTTGCGCAATGCCTGGAACGCTTCGGCACTGGATCGAGCCGCCTGTTCCAGCGCAGCCAGGGAAAAATCCCGCGCGTCCACGTCGCAACTGATCGTCTGATCCGGAAACCACACCGCACGCACCAGCGCGCCGGGGCAGGATGGAGCGCGGCGCAACCATTCGCTGAGAGATTCCTTGATCGGTGCCGGAGCGAGTCGTTCGGGAACCACGTTGGGGTTCGGTGGCAGCATGGGCGGGCCGCCCGCCGTCTCGCAGGGCAGGGTGATCAGCGCCGTGCCGTGGTCGCCGCTCAGACAAAGCCGACGGTGACGGACCCCGG
>CAYXJB010000292.1:0-3168 GCA_964465445.1 uncultured Verrucomicrobiota bacterium | reverse complement strand
GATAGGAGCTGTTCTGGACCGATTCGCCGATGAACTCGAAGTAGCGGCCCGGATCGAGCTGGTCGGCGATCACATTGCCGCTGCTGTCGCTGATGCGGAGTCGCCCGCCGTAATGCTCCCAGCCGCCTTCGGCTGTGACCATGCCCATGAACAGCGAGGGGAAGTTGCCGAAGAGTTGCACCTCGCGCTGGTGAGCGGCCTGCAGGCTGTGCCACAGCTCCAGCGCCTGCTGGGCGGTGGCCAGCGCCTCCGGCAACCGGGCGCGAAGGGCGTCGCGATGCTCCGCACTCAGGGCGTTGCGCACGCCGCCGGGCACGGCCCAGGCCGGATGGATTTTGCGTCCGCCGAGCCGTTCGATGATTTCCTGTCCGAACTGGCGCAGGCGAATGCCGGCGCGGGCCAGCTCGGGTCGGGCGGCGATCAGGCCAAAAACGTTCCGTTGGGTTGGCGGCCTCTCCCAGCCCAGGACAAAGTCCGGCGCGCTCAGATGAAAGAAGCTCAGCGCGTGGCTCTGGACGATCTGACCCAGGTTCATCAGCCGCCGGAGTTTTTCGGCCGCCGGCGGAATGGTCACCGCCATGATGGCGTCGCCGGCCCGGGCCGAGGCCAGCAGATGGCTCACCGGGCAGATGCCGCACACCCGCGCCGTGAGCCCGGGCATTTCATGAAACGGGCGGCCTTCGCAGAATTTTTCGAATCCGCGAAATTCCACCACGTGGAACTCGGCGTCGGACACGTTGCCCTGCTCGTCGAGGTGAATGCTGATTTTGGCGTGGCCCTCGATGCGGGTGACCGGGTCAATGACGATGCGTCGGGGCATAGGCGGTCGGTCGGCAAAACGGTTAACCGAATTTCAAATCGCTCCCTTCCAGAACCGGCGTCTTGCCGGCCAGCAGTTGTTCCAGAACCGAGCGGATGCGCGGGGCCGGCGGCGGACAGCCGGGCAGGTAAAATTCCACATGCACCAGCGCGTGCACCGGCAGGGCGCGCTCCAGCAGGGGCGGCACGATGCCCTCGGCCTGCGGAATGCGCGGATTGTCGGTGGCGTTCTGAACATAGGCGCACTGGAGCACGGCACGGGCGTTGTCCGGGCCGAGCTGGTTGCGGATGGCGGTGACGTTGCCGGTGACGGCGCAATCGCCAAAGGCCACCAACCATCGGGTGCGACGGCGGATTTTCCGAATCAGCTCCAGATGGTCGGTGTTGCAGACCGCGCCCTCGATCAGGCACACGTCCACGTTCTCGGGGTACTCTTTGACGTCGGCGATGGGGCTGTACACCACCTCGGCCCGCTGCGCCAGTTCGAGCAGGAACTCGTCCAGGTCCAGGAACGACATGTGGCAGCCCGAACAGCCGCCCAACCACACGGTGGCCAGTCGCAGTTTCATGGTCTCAGGCTTTGGCCGGGGCCGCAGCCGCCGGCCCTGATTTCAATCGCTGGCGATCCATTGTTTCTTCTCCCGCGCCGTGACGATGAATTCGAGTTTGGACCGGTCGCGCTGCATTTCGGCGACGGTCGAGCCTTTGTGGAACAGCGCACCGGTGGGACAGGCCTGCACGCATTTGCCGCAACTGGTGCAACTGTCCGACTCGCCCCAGGGCATGTTCAGGTCGGTGATGATGTGGGAGCGGACGCCGCGACCGGCGACGTTTTTGGTGCCGGCCCCTTCGATGTGCCAGCACACTCGCACGCACCGGGTGCAGAGCACGCATCGGTTGTGGTCCATACCAAAGAGCGGATGGGTGGTGTCCACGCCCCATTTGGGGAAGAGATAGTCGAAGCGCACATGGTCCACGCCCTGGCTGTATGCCAGGGTCTGGAGTTCGCACTGGCCGTTGGACACGCACACGGCGCAGACGTGATTGCGCTCGGCCAGGAGCAATTCGACGATCATGCGCCGGTATTCGCGCAGCCGCGGGCTGTCGGTGATCACTTCCATGCCCTCGGCCACGCGCGTGACGCAGGCCGGCAACAGCCGCGGCGCGCCCTGGATTTCGACCAGGCACAACCGGCACGCACCCACGTCATAGACGCCTTCCAGATGGCAAAGGGTGGGGATTTTGATGCCGGCATCCTCGGCAGCCTGCAGCACCGTGGCGCCCTCCTCGGCGCTGAGGTGTTTGCCGTCAATGATGAGCGTTTTGGCAGCCATAAAATCGTCAGCGTTGGGGTGACGCCGCCTCCGACCCGCCCCGCGCAGGCGCATCGGCGCCACCGGCCGGGGCGCCGTTTGCGCCGTTGCCCTGCGGCCCGAAAGTGTCGGGCTGAAGCAGCGCCTCGTATTCGTGCCGGAAGTAGCGCAGCGTGCTCAGCGTCGGGTTGGGTGCGGTCTGACCCAGACCGCAGAGGCTGGTGTGTTTGACCAGATCGCAAAGTTGTTCCAGATGCGCCAGGTCGCGCGCCGTGGCGCGGCGCTGGAGGATTTTTTCCAGCAGCCGGTGCATCTGCACGGTGCCGGCGCGGCAGGGGATGCATTTGCCGCAGGACTCGTCCATGCAGAATTCCATGAAAAATCGCGCCACGTCCACCATGTTGGTGGTGTCGTCCATGACGATCATGCCGCCGGAGCCCATGATCGAACCCAGGCGCGTGAGCGATTCGTAGTCCACCGGCGTGTCGAGATGCTCGGCCGGAATGCAGCCTCCCGAGGGCCCGCCGGTCTGCACCGCCTTGATGCGCCGGCCCTCGGGCGCGCCGCCGCCCATTTCTTCGACGATCGTGCGCAGCGTCGTGCCCATGGGCACTTCGATCAGGCCGGTGTTGCGGATGCGGCCGGCCAGGGCGAAGACCTTGGTGCCCTTGCTTTTTTCGGTGCCGATGCTCGCGAACCACTCCGGGCCGTTGCGATAAATCGCCGGCACGTTGGCGAAGGTCTCGACGTTGTTGATGAGGGTCGGGCAACCCCACAAGCCGCTCTCGGCCGGGTAGGGCGGACGCGGCCGGGGCACGCCGCGCTTGCCCTCGATCGAAGCCATCAGCGCGGTTTCCTCGCCACAGACAAACGCCCCGGCGCCGATGCGCAGCTCGACGTTGAAGTTGAACGGTGACTCGAAGATGCCGCTGCCCAGCAGACCGAGTTGTTTGGCCTGTCGGATCGCCGTTTGCAGCCGCGCGATGGCCAGCGGGTATTCGGCCCGCACGTAGATGAATCCCTGATCGGCGCCGAC
>CAYXJB010000291.1:0-3183 GCA_964465445.1 uncultured Verrucomicrobiota bacterium | reverse complement strand
CCCGTGCCGGTCGCCGAGACGCCGGTCGTTGGCTGTTCCACCAAGTGGCTCTCGAAGCGGGACGAAGTCAAAACCCTCGAGGCGCAATGGCAAAGCGCACCGGTGTCGGTCGAGCCGATAGACGCCGCGGGTGTGGCTGCGCTGGCACGCAACGACACGCCCAAGCTGCGGTTGTTCAACCTCTGGGCGACGCACTGCGCGCCCTGCGCGAAGGAGTTTCCCGATCTGGTCGCCATTGCCCGACGGCTGAGCAATCGCGATTTCGAGTTGATCACCATCAGCCTGGACAACCCCCCAGACGAGGCCAAAGTGAAACGTTTTCTCGACCATTATCGAGTTGCCATCCCAAACCGCGTCCAGCGGTCGCTCCGACGCGAGGGCCGAACCACAAACAACTATCTTTTCAAGGACGCGGACACCGATGCGCTGGCCCGGGTGCTCGATCCTGAGTGGCCCGGTCCGTTGCCGCACACGGTCCTCATCGTGCCCGGTGGCAGGATTTTATATCGTAAAAACGGGCTGATTGATCCGACAGAGCTGTTGGGCCGGATCATGGAAGAACTTGGGCCCTACTACAAATAATCCAGGAAGACTCGATGCAATCCTTGGCGCTCCTGATGTTGACCGCTGGGCTGTGGGCGGCCCTCGTTCCGGCGCGTTGTCTATACGCGCAGACGAATCCGGTGCCGAGCGGGGCGGTTTCACGCGTTTCACCAGCCGGGTTTTACCATCCCGGCGTGCTGGTCAACCGCGCGCAGTTGGAGTTCATCCGGGCGCGGGTCAGAGCAGGCCAGGAGCCGTGGAAAAGCGCGTTCGAGACGGCTCGGAGCAGCGAATGGGGTGCGATGGACTACACGCCCAGACCCTGGCAGCGCGTCGAGTGCGGCCCGCGCTCCAGGCCGAATCGGGGTTGCACCGATGAGCGGCGCGACGCGCAGGCGGCCTATACCCAGGCGTTGTTGTGGTTTATCACGCAAGATCGGGTTTACGCCGCCAATGCGATCAAAATCATGAATGCCTGGGCCGGTACGCTCACCGGCGGCCACCAACTGGAAAACGGCCCGGTCCAGGCCGCCTGGTGCGCCGCGGTTTGGCCGCGCGCCGCAGAGATCATCCGCTACACCGATGCCGGTTGGTCGGAGGCCGATGTCGCGCAGTTCAAGAAAATGCTCGCCACGCAGTACGTGCCCTTGATCCTCGGCGGCTCGTGCGAGAACGGCAACAAGGAGCTTTCCATGAGCGAGGCACTCATCAACGTGGGCGTTTTCAATGACGACCGGGAGATTTTCGAGGCCGGATTGAGGATGTGGCGTGGCCGTGCCCCGGCCTACATTTACCTGTCCAGTGACGGCCCCAGCCCGGTCAAGCCCGCCGGATGCGACATGGCGATCTGGGGCAACAAAGGCTACACCACGCCGCTGGTGGACGGATTGCTGCAGGAAACCTGTCGCGATCCGGGCCACGCCAACATGGGACTGGCTGCCATGGTCAACGCCGCCGAGACGGCGCGCCAACAGGGGCTGGACCTGTACTCTGAGCAGGGCCGGCGGATCATGGCCGCGCTCGAATACCAGGCACAGTTTCTACCGCCGCACAACGCCCCGCCCCCGGAGCGACTGGAGTTCAGCCTCCAGCCCACCTGGGAGATCGCTTACAATCACTACCACGACCGGCTCGGCCACCCCTTGCCCCGGATGGCTGCGGTGTTGCCCCGCAACCGTCCCACCGGAGTCAAGCTTCACATGGTTTGGGAAACGCTCACCCACGCGCAGGTCGGAGCGGTGGGATTGCCCCCGTTGCGTTCATGGCCGCCTTCCAACCGCTGAGGCAGCCTGCCTGCGCGCGATTCAGCGCCAACCCTGTTCGAACGGGAAAACGCGAACCAGCGCTGCGCTTCGCCGGCCAGCGGCCATTCAAACGCGGCGACGAAGCCCTCGCACGATCAAGAAACCCGTCAACCCGAACAGCAGCAAACCGCTCGGCTCCGGAACCACTTCAACAAAGCTCGTTGCCACCAGCACATTGTCCACACTCAAGGTTCCCATGCCGGTGCTGGAAGTGCGAGATTGCCGCAATGCAATGGCAGTGACCTGCAGCGCCGTGACCGAGTCGGTGGCGGTCACGCTCGGATCGCTCTCCTGGAGCGGGTCCACCCACAGTGTCGTCGAGACATTGCTCAGATCATAGCGCACCACGGCCTGATGCCACGAGCCCAACGACAGGTCTGCCGGAAAGATCACATTCACCGGCGTGGAGCCGTTGTTGATTCCCAACCGATACATGCCGGAAGCCGCGCCGGTTGTGGTGACGAAAAGCCGGGCACGAAAACCGGTGCCGCTGTCCTTGAAGTGGGCGAAATAGCCACCTGCGGCAAACGACGGCAACGCCGAGAAGTTGACCAACATGCTGTAATAGAGCACGCCGCTGGAATACGGCCCGCCTGCAATCAAGGCATTCACGTCCTCACTCTCGTTTTCCGTGAGGACGACAGCACCGTTCAACACATCCACCTCACCCAACGTACCGCTGTGATTGCTCCAGACGCCCCCGCTGACAGTGATCAGCGGACCGTTGCCATAACTGTTGAAGTTGTCAGAAAACAGAACGGTGGCGAATGCAGACGGCAGCATCACGCCCAGAACCGCCGGGATTGCGAACAATTTCTTCATAAGTCGTCGGTTTTTTTACGGGTTCGTTCTCTGCGCGAGCCGCTGTCGTTTACAGCCGACACCGCGGCCCGAATTGTGGATAGCACTTGGCCGCCAAATTTGGACAGGAAACTGCACACCCCGGCACGCCCCGGCCCCGAGTCCGTCGCTACCGGGAGCCTTGCTGTCCCAATCCGCCGGGAATCGGCTATTGCACTGGTGTTCCGGACGCGGTCCGCGTGCCGGAACGGACGCGTCGAGCGTCCGAGCCCGGACGCCGCCGCGAGCTCAACCAGGCGACACGGCCATGAAAAAGATATGCATTGCGGTGATTTCAGTTTCAGGTTTCCTGTGGGCCGCCGGGCCGGCCCTGGCCGGCAAGGCGGAGGGACCAAAGGCGCGTCTTTTTGCGAAGTACGACACCAATAAAAACGGTGTCATTGACGGCGCCGAAAAAGAGGCCTTGCGGAAGGACTTTGCCGCCGACAAGGAGGGCGAGCTGAAAGTTTACGACAAGAACAACGACGGCACGCTC
>CAYXJB010000290.1:0-3185 GCA_964465445.1 uncultured Verrucomicrobiota bacterium | reverse complement strand
CCGTCAGCCCTTGGACGAAACCCGCGCACGCCAGCGCGGCGGCCAGCAGAACCCAGTTCATGATCGCCAGTTCTAACCGGTGGCTCGCCCCGGGTCAAAAACCCAACCCCTCCGGCTTTGCCAAAGTGAACGGCCCGTTTGCGTCAAACGCCGCCGCCCAATCTTACCGGTAATGTGTCCTGGGTGGATGAATCCGGGCCGAATCCCGCAAAAGCGCGTTCCAGCGCTGCTCGATGTAATCACCCTCCTGAAACAGGACCTGCTTGGCGGTCAGCGCCTCGCGGTTGTGGTCCGCCGCCCAGGAACCCCACCGCGCCTGCCCGTAACGCGTGGGCGACACGATGAAGGAGGTTAGCCGCACCCGTCACTTGCGGCATTGCTTTTTGCCGCGCGCTTGCTCCGCACGTCATTGCAATCAATCCGGCTCGGGTCTTTCACTTCCACAATCTCTTTTTTGCCGTCCAGGCATTCCATCAAAAAGGCCCGGCTGGTGGCGGGCGCTGGTGTTTCTGAGGCGGGCGTCAGAATTCGTCGAACGGGCCGCAGCCTTCCACGCCGTAGCGTTTCTCAGCTTCCCAATTCACCGCCAGCTCGATGACTTCGAGGCAGTCGGCGGGCGTGGCCAGCAGGCGCTGTTGGGCGGGCGGATGCAGGTAGGCGGGCGCATGGGCCAGCGGGTCGGCGGTCAGGTCGCGGGCGGAGGCGACCAGCGCGTGGGGCGCATCCCCGCCGGTGAAGGTCAGGCGCTTGGCTTCCATCGCGCGCTCCGCCAACTGCTGCAACCGCCGCGCCTGCGCCGCCGTGGGCATGACCAGGGGTAACTGCCGCAGGTCTCCAATCTCCCACTTCTGGGTATACTTGATGAACTTCATTTTGAGAAAGCTCACGACGTTCGAGTTGAGCAAGGCGAGGAAAGTTAGCGGCGACATGACGGAAGCACTCGGCGTCAGCCTCATGCTGTCTGCGTCGAACACACACGGCTCTTGGAAGCGCGCCTTCATGGCGACATGGTTGGCAACGGCGGTCCAAGTGACGCCCGCTGTGAGGAACATCCTATGCCCTTGCCATCACGCTTCCGGCGCGTTGGGGAGCCACTGCACGTTCTCCCGCGACCAGTGGATGAACAGCGACTCGTTGTCCACCCAGCGGTTGCCTTCGGGGTCGCCCTTGCGAAACGGCACGAACTGGCCGCGCCCGCACAGGCCCTTGTAGATGGTGGCGATGCGCGGCGCGTCGGCAGGGTCGGTGTAGTCCTCGGCGGACCGCAGGCCCAGCGCGTCGCGCGGGATGGTCGGCCGGCGCTGGCGTTTGCGGGCGGCGTTTTCCTCCGCCACCCAGCGTTGGATTTCTTGGCAGAGCAGGCAGAAGTCGGCGTCGGAAACGGTCTTTGCCTTCTTGAGCCTGCGGGCGCGTTGGCGGGCTTCGCTCGCGCCCAGGTCGTCTGACGTCCAGAAGCCCGCAAGGTTCGGCTCATTGCGCCAGTGGGCGAGCAGTTCCACCTTGCGCCGCTGCCACGCGAATTTGAAGTCATCGTCCCCCGCCACCAATTCGACGGGCACGATGCGATAGAGGTCGGTCTTGCCGAAGCCGAGTTCCCGCGCGTCGAACTGCTGGCGGAGCGGTTCGACGCACGCTTCCCACGCCCCGCCGTTGCGGGTCGGATGCGCCGGGTCGCCGCCGTGCTGGGCGAGGAGTTTCAAAAAGGCCGGTTTGATCTTCGGATTGGCCAACCAGCGCTGCGTCCATTCTTCGCGGCGGGCCAGGATGTTCCGCGCCTGCGGTGTGCCGGCGAGGTAGCCGAGGAAACGGGCGTTGTTGGCCGTGCGCATTCCCCGGCCGCCCTGCGCGACGAGACCCAAAAGCGTCACGTCGCCCGGGCGCAGCGTGTGCTGGTAGGCCCGGATCTCCGCCGCGTTCTCCGCGAATTTCTCCGAGGTTTCGATACGCGGCCACCATTCGGCGACGAGGCGCTTCACGGGCTCGTTGAACCGCGCGAACAGCCGCAGCGTGCCGGGGCGCGGCTCGAAGAACGCGCGTTTGTGCGCCGCGCGGTAAAGCGCCACGGGCACGCGGTGGACGCGCAGCGTGTCCGGGGCATCGGGAGGGCCGAACTGCATGTGCGTTGCCGTGCCAAGACCACCGGGCAGCGGCGTGGTGGCGAGGACGGGCAGGTCCTGCGCGCAGGGCAGGCGGTTGAGCCACTTGTCGGGCTGGGTCTTGCGGCCGTCGCGGCCGGCGGTCACGCAGGCTGGTTTTCAGCTTTGCCACGAAGCCCGACGAGCGGGGGCACGGTGGACAGCCGCCCTGGCGCGACATGGAGTTTCTCCTTCAGCCAGCGGTTCAACTTCTCGGGGGCAACGCCTCGGCGTCGCCGAAGTGGCGATCCAGAAACTGCTCGCTGAGCAGCGGGGGCTCCTCCGGGTTCGAGGATCGGCGTGTTGGGACCTGCGTCGGACGAAGCCCGAAGCGCGCCGGGATAAGACTTTACAGGCCGGGGGCGCTTTTTCAGACTCGCCGGCGTGGCTGTTTCCGAACCGACGCAGACGGGTGAATTGCAACGACACGCCGCAGGGAGCGCCGACCCGATCCGGGCGGCGTTGAACGCGGCCATCGCGCGTGCCCAGCAGCATCTGCTGGGGTTGCAGAAGCCCGAGGGATACTGGATCGGCGAACTGATCGTGGATGCCACGCTGGTGGCCGACATGGTCGCCTACCATCACTGGCACGGCAAGGTGGACGCCGAATGGCAGCGCAAGGCCGTCAACCACATCTTTTCGCTCCAGTTGCCCGACGGGGGTTGGAACATCTATTACGGCGGGCCGCCGGAGGTCAACGCCACCATCAAGGCCTATCTGGCGCTGAAGCTCGCCGGTGTGCCGGTGACCGATCCGCGCATGTTGCGCGCACGCGAGGTGGCGTTGAATCTGGGCGGGGTGCCCCGGATGAACACCTTCTCGAAGCTTTACCTGGCGCTGTTGGGGCTGTTTCCCTGGGAATACGTGCCGACGATCCCCTGCGAGGTGTTGCTGCTGGGCAAGTGGTTTCGGGTCAATTTCTGGGACATGAGCAACTGGTCGCGGGCAATGCTCGTGCCGCTGGCGATCATCCTCTGCCTGGCGTTGGATCGTCCTGCGGTCGGTATACTCACGTTGATCTGGATGCTGGCGCTCACGACGTGGTGGGCG
>CAYXJB010000289.1:2074-3185 GCA_964465445.1 uncultured Verrucomicrobiota bacterium | reverse complement strand
TGACCGTGCGCACCGTCAAGGAAACCAGCTACGCCGAGATCAGCGCGGCGATGAAAAAGGCCAGCGAAACCTACCTCAAAGGCATCCTCGGCTACACCGAGGATGAGGTCGTGAGCACCGATTTCATCCATTGCCCGCTTTCCTCGATTTACGATCAGGGCTCGGGCATCGAGCTGAACAAGCGCTTCTTCAAGCTCATTGCCTGGTACGACAACGAGTGGGGTTACAGTTGTCGCGTGGCCGACCTGCTCAGGTACATGATTCAAAAAGGCGTCTGAGGAACGCGTCTTGCGACCCGCACGGCGGCCTGCGACAGGCCGCCGTTTTTTTGTGCGTGCCCGAGGGCGGAACGGCCCGGCTCGGGCGTTTAACGCACCAGTTCGAAGATGAAACCCTTGAGATATTCGGTTTCCGGGATCATCGGGATGATCGGATGATCCGGCGACTGGGTGAGCGTGGCGGTCCGGCGCAGGATGCGACGGCAATCGTAGGCCGCTGAAAGAATCACGTCCTGGAACGTGCGCCCGTCCACGTGGTGCGAACAGCAAAACGTCGCCAGCACGCCGCCCGGCCGGAGCAATTTGAGCGCGCGCACATGGATTTCCTTGTAGCCGCGCAACGCATCCGGCACCGAGGCGCGGGTGCGCGTGAAGGAGGGCGGATCGAGAATGATCAGGTCGAACTTTGGCACGGGTTTTTCGTGCGGGCCGGCCCGGGTCTGGGCGTGCAACCAGTCGAACACATTGACCGCTTCAGCCGAGACGCGTTCTCCCAGGCCGTTGCGGGCGGCGTTTTGCAGGGCGGCCGCCACGTTCTCGGCGTTCTGCTCGAGCAAATGCACATGCGCGGCGCCGGCCCTGGCGCAATGCAGACCGAAGCCGCCCAGAAAACTGAAACAATCCAGCACCTGCGATCCGCCGGCCCATCGGGCGACTTCCAGGTAGTTGAGCTGTTGATCCAGGTAGAGGCCCGTTTTGTGTCCGCCCAGCAAATCGGCTTCGAACCGCAGTCCGTTGAGGTTCACGCTCACCGGCCCGCTGAGGCTGCCGGCCAGAACGCCGTTGACCTCCGGTAGTCCCTCGAACTTGCGCGAGGCCACGTCGCTGCGCTC
>CAYXJB010000289.1:0-2048 GCA_964465445.1 uncultured Verrucomicrobiota bacterium | reverse complement strand
GTTCGAGGACGCGCTGGAGCGCCCGGACGATTTGCGGCTTGCGCATTTCCATGCCCAGAGCCGAAATCTGCAGCACTAGCACGTCTTCGTACTTGTCCACGATCAGCCCGCTCAGAAAGTCGCTTTCGGCGTTGACCAGCCGGAACGAGGTGGCCCGGGGCAGGTGGCGTCGCCGCACCTCCAGCGCGGCCCGGATGCGGCGCTCGAAAAAAGCTTCGTCCACCGTTTCGCGCTCCGGCGAGAGCATCCGCACGTGGATCTTGGAGCGTGAATTGAACAGACCCACGCCCAGAAACCGGCGGCGATGATCCTTGACCTGTACCAGATCGCCATCGGCCGCCGGCGCACTCATGCGCAGGATCGAGCTTTTGTAAATCCAGGGATGGCCCGCCACGATGCGATCGGCCTCGCCTGGTTTGAGCAGCACCGTAGGAAGCGATTCCATGTTTTCGGGAAACGCGCCGGCCGTTCCGGGCCGACGTCTGGGCGCAGGGAATCAGACCGCCGGAGCTGAAGCAAGACCGCACCCGCCTCGAAATTCGCGCGCGGATCGCGCCGCCGGGGCGCGCGGGGGCACCGGCGGGCCGGCTCACGGCCGCGTCGAAGCGGCAGGACATCGGCGTTGCAACCATTCGGCCACGCGTTCGGCGGCGCGACGGCCGGACACGATCGAGTCGCTCAACGAAATGCCGTCGCGATAGTGGCCCGCCAGGAACAGCCCCGGGGCGCGGGTTTCGAGCTGGTTCATCTGTTCGCGGTAACGGCCGTAGCCGAGATTGTATTGCGGGATGGCCTGCGGATAGAGCGCGCAATGCACAAAGGTCGGCTCACCACGCACGCCCAGCAGTGCGCGCAGGTCGGTGCACACCAGCTCGACCAGTTGGGTTTCTGGCAGCAGCGCCAGCTCCGGGTGGCGCTCGCCACCCACGTAGCTGGTCAGCGTCAGATGTCCGGCCGGGGCGCGGTTGGGAAACAGCGACGAGGAGAAAATCGTGCCCAGGATTTTGAAACCCTCGATCCTGGGAACGAGCATGCCGAAGCCTTTGCAAGGGAGCGCAACGTCCGCCCGCCGAAAACCCAGCACCACACTGGCCACCGGCGGATAGCGGATCTGGCCGAAGAGCGAAAGATCGCAGACCGGATCGCCGGGCGTGGCGGTGCGGAGTTGCAGTTTGGCGAGGCTCGGCGCGGTGCCGCAAAAGATCACGGCGCTGTGTCGGGTCGTTCCCCGGGGTGTGATCACGCTCCAGCCCTCGGCATCCTGCGCCAGGCCGGTGACCGGCGTGTTCAATTGAAGCGCCGGGCCCAGATGCCGGGCCAGCGTGTCGGTGAGCACCTGCAGGCCCTCGTCGAAGGAGAATTTGGGTGCGCGATCCTTGGCCACCTCGCCGGAACGGCGGCGTTCGCGGGCGCCGAAGACCTGGCCCTTGATCAGCGATCCGTAGCGTTCTTCGAGCGCTTTGAGCCGGGGAAAAGCCTGCGGCAGGGAAAGCTTCCAGGGATCGCCGGCATAAATGCCCGCCACCAGCGCGTCAATGGCGTGATCGAGAAACTCGCGATTCAACCGGCGCACGACGAACTCGGCGATGCTCTCCTCGACGCCGTCGCGACGCGGCGGAATAAACGGCTCGCGTAGAACCGCCAGCTTGGCCCGAAACGAAAACAACCGCGTGGTGAAAAACCCCAGCGGCGAGGCCGGCATGGCCACCGGTCGGCCCGCTCGCACGAGGTAGCGCGCCCCGGCCCGCGGATCGGGATCGAGCCGACGCGCATCCAGCCCGGCGTCATGGACCAGTTCCCGCACCCGGGGCGAGGTTTCCAGAATGGTGTTGGGGCCGAATTCGGCCAGATAGCCGCCGAGGCGAACCGAGCGGATGACGCCGCCGGGCCGATCGGTCGCCTCGTACACGGTCACCGGAACGCCGTTGCGCCGCAGGTAAAACGCCGCGGTCAGTCCGGTGATGCCCGCTCCGATGACAGCCACCGACGTGTCCACGGGCTCAAATCGGTTGGGTGTAGATCCGTTCCAGCAGACCCGCCTCCGGAGC
>CAYXJB010000288.1:0-3196 GCA_964465445.1 uncultured Verrucomicrobiota bacterium | reverse complement strand
ACCGTTTCGATGGCGTCCAGCCATTTGGGCCGGGCGCCCAGCGCGCGCGGCCTGCGGCAACTGCCAGGCGTGTTCGATGCCCTGGCTGATGAACACCGTGCTCGAACGCGGATGCGGATAGCGCCAGCCGCCGGCCGGGTCCACCGTTTCGGCCAGAAAATCCGCCACCGCGCGAATCGTTTCCCGCAGCTCCGGTTCATCGGGAGCGTAACGCAACAACTCGGGCAATCCTGTCAGCGCATAACCCAGGATGTAGGGTTTGGCGTAGCCAATTTTGAGCCCCTGCTCGTCCTCTTCGATGAACGGCGGATCCGGATTGAGCGGTTTGCCGCCCTGATCGAACAAGTGGCCGCCGGAGAGTTTTGTCCGCAACTCGCTGAACAGCCGGCGCGCCTCGGTCAGGTACGCCGGCTCGCCGGTGAACTCGTACAGACGCACCCAGTCGTGCACCACACCCACGTTGCGGCATTCGCCCTGATCGGCGTGGACGAATTGGCGGGCGTAGTCCACCTGCGCCCGGAGCGCCTCGAGCATTCGCGGATCACCCGTCTCCTCCCAGGCCATCCAGAAACAGGCGAATCCCTTCGTGCAAAAGCTCACCGATCGGTTCGATCGCCACATGAACCGGGGATTCGTCACCGTCTCGAACCGCGCCACGTTGTTGTACCGCGTGCCGCCCCGCTGTGGTTCGCCCCACCAGATGGACAGATCGTGGAAATTGTCGCACCAGCGCAGCGCCGCCTCCGTCAAACGCGCATCAGCCGTACGCCAGCCCGCTTCAAAGATCGCCGCCCCGTGATTGAGCCGGTTCATTCCGAACGCCGACCCGTGCGGCGCCTCATCGTTGAAGGCGGTGATGTTGCCGAAATCATCGCCCACCGCCACGCTGCGCAGAATCGCCTCGCGGTGATACGCCACCAACGGTTGGAGCTCCGGCGGCAGAGTCGGCGCGTGCCCCCGCAGCCGGTACAGTGCCGACCACGATTGCGCAGGTAGTTCGAGCCGGTGCGGACACGCCAGCGCGGCGGTGAGCGGCGCCACACCTGGCCGCCCCAGCATCAACACCGCCCGACGCCACGCCCTCCACTGCATCGGGACTTCGTCTTGCGCCCGGCAACGCCAGTACCGGCACATCCATCGTCCCGGCCCGCTGGCCAGCACCTCGACTCCGCCCCGACGTGTCCAGAGCGCATCCGGGAAAAACACCGACGTCGTCCCGTCAAGCAGGCAGGAGGCCTCGAGACCTTGAGCGAACTCGTGATGCAGCGGCTCGCGGGTGCTCAGGCTCAGCCTGTCGCCGATTTGCAATCCCGCGCCCCGCGCCGCGCACTCCAGTTCCCAGCCCAAATCCGGGGCGGTGCTGCCGTTGGTCTGCGCCCGTTGCAGATGCGCCACCGCCACCACACTGCCCAGCGCGTCGAGCCGGAACTCGACCACCCGCGGCCAACTGCGATCCGCGACCTCGATCCGCACCCAGCGATAAAACGGGTTGTCTTCGACGATTTCGATTCGCGGCGGCAACCTGGGTTCGCTCACCGCAGGCGCGAGCAGCCGCAGCGTCGCCTGGCGTCCATCCCTCCAGCTCAGTTGAAACGCCTCGTTGCTGCACCGCAACGCCACCGGCAGCGCGCTGGTGTTCCCGGATCGCGGGCGAGCTGCTTCGAGTGTGAAGCTGACGGGACGCAAGTCGGCAAAATCCCACGGAAACGTCACCAGCGCCCGGCGTGCGGTGCTCCGTGAGCCGGTCTCGGGTGGATGCCACGAAAGCACGCGCAGTCCGGCCTGACGAAACACGCCCTCGGGCCCGGCCACGACCACGGCCTGGTTGGTTGCCAGAAATCCGCGTGGCAGGGGCAACGAAACGCGCACCAGTTGCTCGCCAGCAGCCGCCGGATGGATGGTAAAGCGCAGCGGCGCGGCGCACGCCGTGGCGACCGCCAGTGCGCCCGCTGCCACCGTCACTGCAGCCCGTCGAACCGGTGCCAGAGCTCCCCAACGCATGTTCACCGGAGATGACTCCAAATCACCGTCACCGGCCTACTTCTTCTTCTTGAACAGGTCGGTGATTCCCTTGGCGGTTTTCTCGACCTGTTCGGTGGCTTCCTTGCCGACACCGGTGGCGGTGTCGAGGGCGCCCTTGCCCAGCTCGGTCACGGCGCCGGCGGCGGCTTTGACCGCGCCGTCGGTCACCGCGGCCAGAACTTTCTGCGCCAGCTCGGCCGGCGTGATGCCTTCCGGCCCCTGGCCGAGGTTGGTGAAATGGATGTCGGGCAGCGGCACGGGAGCCGCAAAGCCGCCCGTGCCTTTGAGGCTCACCTTGACCTTGCCGCCGGTGATCAGCAGCTCGTCCACCTGCAGTTTCCGGGCCGAACCGCTCGCCGCGGTGGGGGAAGTCGGTTCCGATCCCGAGCCGCCCAGCGCGGCGTCAAGGTTGTCACGGATCTGGCTGAGGTTGTTGCCGCGCAAACCACCTTCGAAGATGATCTCGGGCGACTCGATGCGGATCGAGCGGATGTGGATTTTGTCCGAGAGCAGCGAACCGGGTTGCAACGCCACACTGGCCGCGCCCACGCTGATGGCGTGCGGGGTTTTGTAACCCTCCGGATTGCCGACGACCAGACCCTTGACCGTGCCCGAGCCGGAGAACAACGACACCTTCACGCTGTCGAGCCGCACGTCCACCTTGGCGAGCCTGGGTCCGGCGGTCTCCACGCCCGTTTTGATGGCACGATCCAGAAACAAACTCAGTGTCACGATCACCAACAGAATCAGGACCAGCAGCCCGAGTGCAATCCGAAGGAGGAGCTTTTTCATGGCGCCACTCAATCACAGCCGCTCTGCAGAGGCGAGAGAATTTCGGGCGGATACGCACCCCGGCGACGCGTCCGCCGGCGCGCTTCTCACGCCGCGATGAGCCGTCGCACCGCGCGTTCCAGTTGCCGGGCCTGATACGGTTTGGCCAGAAACAGATCCGGCTTCTGCGGTTCGCCCTCGAAAATCGTCTCGTCCACCGTGCCGCTGACCAGAATCGCCTTCTGGCCCGGATGCAGCTGCCGGCATTCGCGAATCAGGTCCAGCCCCGTCATCGAGTGCATTGCGTAATCGGTCACGATCAGCGCCGGCGGCGGCTGTGTCTGGCGGAAGGCCTGCAGCGCGGCCGCCGGGTCACGGAACGTCCGCACGCGAAAACCCAGCG
>CAYXJB010000287.1:2033-3205 GCA_964465445.1 uncultured Verrucomicrobiota bacterium | reverse complement strand
CCCGCGCGGTGCTGAAGGTCACGCCCAAACTCATTCCCATGCGGCTGATGTGTCGCCAGCCGCCCACTTCCTCGGCCGAACGCTGCGTTTCCAGATCGAAGTAAACGATGTTTCGCGCCATGTGTGTGCTTCATCAAACCTGCGGATCGCGCTTGAAACAAACGCATTTTTCGCTCCTCGATTCGGCGATCGCCGGGCCGACGGCTGCCGCAGACGGCAACCGCATCAGCGTCGCGTCGCCTCCGGCACACGCCACATCAGCGCCGCTCCGGCCAGAAACAGTGCCGCGCTGTAGCCGAAGGCGATTTCGGTCCCGAGCGCCGTCCAGAGGGCGCCCACGATCACGCTCGAGACGCCATCCCCCACGCCGTTGACGGTCGCCAGCACGCCGAAGCCCATCCCGTGATGTTGCTTCTCGACCAGCTCGGCGCACAGCGCGTCTTCGAGCGTTTCCTCCATGCCCACGTAGATGCCCCCGAGCGCAAAGACCGCCGCCAGCGTTCCGACGCCGGCCGGCAACACGATCACCGCCGCGGCCATGAGCGCCGCCAGCCCGTAACCCAGCGCCAGCAACCGCGCCTTGGGCAACCGATCGCCCAACCAGCCCGCGATCCACGCAAACGTCGCGTAGCAGACGTTGTGCAACACATACAATCCGGCCGCCACCGTCGCCGCCCGCGTCGTGCCCAGCGACGGCGCGAGCTTTTGCGCAGCCAGCAAAATCAGCATCGAGTGCGCGAAATCGCCCAGGCCGAACAAGCCCACCGCCACCACGAACCTCCGATAACCCGGCGGCAACAGCCGCAACCGCGCTCCGAACGACAGGTGCGGCACCGGCGTGCGCGCCTGTTCCCGAACCACGAACGCCACCAGCCCCGCCGCCATCAATCCGGGAACCAGCGTCAGCACAAACAACGTTCGATAATCGTGCTGCAGCAGCGGCAGCAACGCCATGGCCGTGGCCGGCCCTGCAATCGCCCCCACCGTGTCCATCATCCGCTCCAGACCGAAGGCGCGACCGTAACTTTGCGGCGTGACCGCGCCCGCCAACAGCGCTTTGCGCACCGGTGTGCGCACACCCCGGCCCAACCAGGCCACTGCCCGTGCCACCAGCACCTGCCAGGCGGCCGTCGCCAGCCCGAACGCCGCCGTCGCCACCGTCGTGACCAGAT
>CAYXJB010000287.1:0-2002 GCA_964465445.1 uncultured Verrucomicrobiota bacterium | reverse complement strand
CAGTTTGTCGGTGTAGAAGCCCGACGCCATTTTCGCAAACGAGGACAGGCCGTCGGAAACGCCTTCGATTACTCCCAGCCAGACCGCCGCCGCGCCCATCGTCGCCAGAAACGCCGGCAGGACAGTGGTGGCGGTCTCGTGCGCCCAGTCGCTCAACAGACTCGCCAGCCCGATGCCCACTACGGTGCGATTGAGCCAGCGGCCCGTCGCCATTCCCGACCCGGATGCGGTGCGCGGATCGCTCGTCACGGTGCGGGGATTCTCGATGAATCGACCGCTGCTGACAACGGTCCGCACAGCCGGGCAATCCTCGTGACGCGGCGCAACCATCGCCGGCGATTCGCCCGGCGGGCTCGCAGCACTCATCGCGCAGCAGGCGGTTGACGCTGCGGCGCTTCGCCCGCAAGTTGCCCGGGCGCGCGGCCGATGGCCGGGCGCAACCTATGCATTCGGACTTGCGGCTGGTGGCGCTGCCGCGCCGGCGCGCGGCGGTCAGGCGTTTCCTCGAAGTGGCCCGGCGGCTTTACCGCGACGACCCGCACTGGGTCGCGCCGCTGTTCGCAGACGCGCTGAAGGTTTTTTCCGACGCGAACCCGTGGTTTGAGCATGCCGAGATGCGGCTCTGGGTGGTCGAACGCAACGGGGTGGACGTGGGCCGGATTGCGGCGATCGAGGATCGGCATCACAACCAACGCCACGGTGACGCGGCGGCGTTCTTTGGCTTTTACGAGAGCGAGCCGGACGCGGCCGTGAGCCGTGCGCTCTTCGAGGCCGTGTTCGCGTGGGCGCGTCAACGCGGCCTGCGCCGGGTGCTCGGCCCGATGAATCCCAGCACCAACGACGAGTGCGGGCTGTTGATCGAGGGCTTCAATCAGCGGCCGACCTTCATGATGCCGTACAATCCGGCCTGGTATCCCGAGCAGGTGGAAGCGGCGGGCTTTCGCAAGGCCAGGGATCTGCTGGCGTTTTACGTGGATGTGACACGCGCGCCGCTGGATCGGCTCAACCGGCTTGCCGCCCGCACCCGGGAACGTCATCCGGAGGTGCGCTTCAGGCCCGTGCGCCGCCGCACGCTGCGCGCCGACTTGGCCAGGATCAAAGAGATTTACAACGCCGCCTGGGAGGAGAACTGGGCCTTTACGCCCATGACCGACGCGGAAATGGATTTCATGGCGTCACGACTGAGGCCGTTGCTCGTCGAAGGCCTAGTCTGGCTGGCGGAGACCGAGCGCGAAACAGTGGGTTTCATGCTCGCGCTGCCGGATTTCAACGAAGTGCTTCAGCCGCTGCGCGGGCGACTGCTCACGCCCCGGATCTGGCGCGCCCTGCCGTATCTGCTCGGGCGCAAGATGCCGAAATGTTGCCGGGTGGTGACCCTGGGCACGCGCAAATCCTGGCGCGGCCGCGGGCTCGAAGCGGTGATGCTCAGCGAGGGTTTCCGCGTGGGGCTGGGGCTGGGCTTTACCGAGGCGGAGGCCTCCTGGGTGCTGGAGGACAACATGATGATGTGCCGGTTCATGGAGGTTTTCAGCGCCCGTGTGTACCGGCGTTACCGCCTCTACGAACGCCCGCTCTGAACCGGCGGCGTCGACCCGGCCGCCGCCACCGCAGCCGGTGCGGCCATCGAAACCTCCGGCTCGCGCTCCAACCGCCAGTACAGCCGGTTGGCCAGCGGAATGAGCACCGCCGCCGTCAGCCCCCCCGCCAGCACATCCACCACGTAATGATAGCGGCAATACACCGTCGAGGCGCACAACAGCACCACCGCCACGGCGTGCACGTGCCGGATGCGCGGCAGGTAACGACGCGAAAAATACAGCGTGCAGATCGCCACCGCCACATGGCTGCTGGGCAGCGCCGCCCCGGGCGCTTCGAACACCTTGTAGATCCAGGCCATGATCTTGAAAAACACCCCTGCCCGAACCGCTTCCGGATACACCTCGCTCACCGCCAGCGCCTGCAATTCCGTCGGCAGGCTGTACCCCTCGATCTCGCGGAAAAA
>CAYXJB010000286.1:0-3206 GCA_964465445.1 uncultured Verrucomicrobiota bacterium | reverse complement strand
GCGGCGCATCGGGGCCGGCCGGCGCTTTCGGTCTCGGGCAGTGGTGCGGCGGAGCTGACCAATCGCACCGGCCGGGCGCAGGTGAAGTTGCGCGGCGGGCTGGCGACGTTGCTCGAGCTGTTGCCGCAACCGGCATTGCGAGTGAACGGCGGGGAGGCGGCGTTCGAGGGCGAGATTTCGTTTGCGCCGATGCGGCAGGCCGTTGCCGGTCGGACCGCGTTGAGCGGCCTGGACGCCACGTTCGGCACGACGTCGTTGCGCGGCTGGGACGCGACGTTGCAATTGGAGCTGGAACGCGATGCCGTGGAACTGACTTGCCGGCGGATCGCGGGCGAGTGGCGCGTCAACGGTCAGCCTGCCGGCAGACTGGAGTGCCGCGGGCGGTTCGAACCCGGGAGCAGCGCGGCAACGGTGGCGCTGCAGTTGAGCGGACTGAACCAGCGCGCGCTCGAGCCATTCCTGGCCGGTGTTCTCGGCGGGCGCCCGCTTGTCTCCGCAAGTCTCGATTCGACTCTCGACGCGAGTTTCGATGGCAAGGGGCTCGGAACGATCCAGGGTCAGTTGCAGATGACCAATCTGGTGATCGGCGATCCGAAACGACCGTGGATGGTCGAGCCGCTTGCGGCCGGCGCGCGCTGGGCGGTGAACGTGGCCGGCGGTGAAGCCCAAATCCGCCAGGCGCAACTGGCGCTCAGCCCGACGGTGCGTGCCGACAATCAATTGCAACTGAGCGGTGCGGTGCGTTTCGGGGACGGGTCGGGCCGCAAAATGTCAAAGCCCCCGGACGCGGGTTCAGTGTCGCCATCGCCGCTGCGACTGCGCGGTGCGCTGCAATTGCAGTCCGAAGCGCTCGACCTGACCCGGTATGTGGATTTGTTGGCCGGCGGTGCAGCCGGCAGCACGAACGCAGCGACGGTGGAACAACCGGCTGGCGGGCTGATGTCCGAGCCCGAGCCGGTCACGCTGCCGTTCGACGGGCTGGATGTGCAGGTGCGGCTGGGGCGGTTGTGGTTGCGCGAGCTGCAGGCGCAAGAGGTGAAGCTGGAGGCGCGGTTGGAGCGCGGCGCGGTGCGATTGCCGACGCTGAGCCTGATGCTCGATGGCGCGCCGATTCGGGCTGCTGCGAGCGTGGATTTGAGCGTGCCCGGATTTCGGTACGAGGCGAACTGGGACGCGCAGGGCGTGCCCTTGGGGCCGCTGGCGGATGCGTTTGCGCCGGTTTATCGCGGCCAAGCCCGGGGCACGCTCTGGAGCAGCGCGCGTTTGAAGGGGCAGGGATTGACGGGCCGCAGTTTGCGTGAGCATCTGGACGGGGAGGCGCGACTGGTTTTGACCAATGCGAACGTGCAACTGGTCGGCCCCAAAGCCCGGGCCATCCTCACGCCGATCGCGCTGGTGCTGGGCGCGCCGGAGATTCTCAACTCACCGCTCGATTCGCTCCACGCCACGGTGCGGGCCGGCGGCGGGCAAATCCAAATCGTCGAGTTGGTCGCACACAGTCCGACGTTCCTGGTCCGGTCGGCGGGGACGATTCCGATCGCCGATGTGCCGGGGCAATCGCCGTTGAATCAGGAATTGGAGGTGTCGCTGGAGCGGACGCTGGCGACGAGGTTGCGATTGGGCAACGCGCCGACCAACGTGGCCTACGTGCGGTTGCCGTCGTTTGCGCGGTTGCGCGGCAGCCTGAGCAGTCCGGAGGTCAAGACCGACAAGGCGGTGATTCTGGCGCTCACGGCCGGCAGCCTGGGCGGGGTGATCGGCGGCAAGGCCGGGAGCATCCTCGAAGGCGTGAGCGGTCTGCTGGGCGGGCGATCGCCGGGGTCGGAGGCCATCACCAACACGCCGCCCGCCACCAACGCACCATCGGCTGCGCCCAATCCGTTGGAGGATGTCCTGAATCTGCTCAGGCGGCCGCGGCGCTGAAGCGGGCCGGCGCCAACGCTGGGGGGGCGGGAATTGGCTTTCTCGGGCACGCGGGCCCAGGTTAAGGTCCGGCCATGCCAGAGATCGTAAAGTTCGTGAACAACGGCGCCGGCAGCATCACGCCGGCGATTGCCGAACGGGTTTTGCGTCTGCTGCCCCAATGGAAACTGGAGTTCACCCAGATTGACGCGCCGCAGTTTCCGCATCTGGTCAACCAGCTCGAATTCCTGGCCGATGTGGTCGAGGACGTCGTCGAGGGGGCGTACAAGGACCTGCCCTACGTGGCGTTGGCGCAGGCGGTGTTCGCGCTCATTTACGCGCACAAGAAGGTGGGTATCATTCCCGACAGCCTCTTGAATCTGGGCTACGCCGATGATTCGAGCGTGGTGCGCGCGGTGCTGATTCAGAACGAGAAGGCGTTTGCGATCTACGCGGGCGCTCAGGGGATCAACTGGCAGAATATCACCAGCCAACCGTGAAACGAGCCGCGCGCCGGGCGGCGTCGAACGCGGGGCGTCGGGCCGGCGCGGGCGTGGGCATGCGGCGGCCGGGCGGGAATGAAACGCCGGTGCCTGTGGCCACGCGGTCCGGGTGGGGCGGTTGACATGCGCGGTTTTGGGGGACTACTCTAGGAGGCCTGGTTACACCCCGGTATGCAACGGGCCTGAAGCGATCGTGGCTGAGAAAGACGATTATTTGCTGGATTTGCTGGTGGATCTCGGGTTTGTGACACCTGAGCAGGTGGCCGCCGCACGCGAGGAGGCGGCGTCGGCCGGCGTGGGGGTGGTGGATTTGTTGCTGGCCAACAAGGTCATCCGGCCCGCCGACGTCACCCAGGCCAAAGCCGCGCATTTCGGAGCCGAGGTCGTCAACCTCAGCGAGCTGCGGATTCCCGACGAGGTCATCGCGATGGTGCCGCGCCACATTGCGCGCAAGTATCGCGTCGTGCCGGTGTTTGCGCATGACAACACGCTGACGGTGGCGCTGGCCGATCCGTCGGATCTGGCCACGGTGGACTCGCTCACGCATCTGCTCAAGAAGGACATTGACGTGCGGGTGGCCTCGGAGCCGGACATCGAGGCGGCGCTCAACAAGTATTACGGCGGACGCGGCGAGGGCGTCGTGGGTAAGATGATCCAGGACCTCACCCAGGCCGAGGTCGAGGTGGCCGCTCCGACCGGTGCGCTGGTGGAAACGGTGGCCGAGACCGAAGCCGACGCGCCGCTGATCCGGCTGGTCAACCAGATCATCGTGGACGCCTACAGGATGCGGGCCTCGGACAT
>CAYXJB010000285.1:0-3207 GCA_964465445.1 uncultured Verrucomicrobiota bacterium | reverse complement strand
ATGGGGCGTTGGAATTGGGGAGGCGGAGATCGAACCACGCCCTGATCGCCTTCGCCCTCGGCACAGCCGGCGCGATGTTGACGCTGTATCACGCCATTTGGGCGCTGGCAGCCGTCGCCATCTATGCTTTCGGACGCGCGATCGTCGGCGCGGGAGCCGCGCTCGGTTACGCGCGCGGCGGCGATTTCGGCGATGATGTCATCGACGTTGTCGGCGCGGGACTCGATCATGCCGGTGCTGATGATGTCGCCGATGGTGCGCACGCGAACGGTCAGTTCGCGCACTTCCTCGCCGGGCTGGGGCGGCATCAGCTCGGTCACCGGCAACCATTGACCGTTGCGGCGCACGCACAGGCGCCGGTGGCTGAAGTAGATGCGCGGGACTTCGAGTTTCTCGCGCCGGATGTATTCCCACACATCCAGCTCGGTCCAGTTGCTCAGCGGGAAGGCGCGCATGTGTTCGCCCGGATGGACGCGGGTGTTGTAGAGATTCCAGACCTCGGGCCGCTGGTTTTTTGGATCCCACTGGCCGAAACGGTCGCGGAAGCTGAAGAAGCGCTCCTTGGCGCGCGCTTTTTCCTCGTCCCGCCGCGCCCCGCCGATCAGGCAGTCGAACCGAAACTCCTCGATCGCCGCCAGCAACGTCGGGATCTGCAACTGGTTGCGGCTGATCTCGCCCGGCACGGGCACGGCGCGGCCAGCGGCGATGGCATCTTCGACCTTGCGCACGATCAGCCGGGCGCGCAGTTCGGCGGCGCGCCGGTCGCGGAACTCATTCAGCTCCGGGAAATGATGTCCCGTGTCAATGTTCAGCAGCGGCATGGGGATTTCCGAGGGTCGGAACGCCTTCTCGGCCAGCCGCAACAGGCAGATCGAATCCTTGCCCCCGGAAAACAAAATCGCCGGGCGCTCGAATTCGGCGGCCACCTCGCGCATGACGTGGATGGCCTCGGTTTCCAAATACTGCAAATGATCCAAATGGTACGCGGTCATGGAGACACGGATGCCACGGCTGGAGTATAGGCGGAGAGCAATTCGGGCGAAAAGCTGGAATCAGCACCCCCGCGCCGCTGCCGCCCGACAGCAACACGTCCGAGAGCGCATCGGGCCCCGCGCTTCGCGCAAACCCGGGTGCGGCTTCCGGCAGGTGAACTGGCCACTCCGCTGGTGTCGGGCCGGTTGGCCGACGTGGGTTTCGTCCGCACGGTATCGGGTCGGCCCGGCGAACCCAAAAGCCCATGCCCGATTGAAAAGTCCTTTTCCGTACGCGCGATTCACGGTGTGGTTTGGCTCGCGGCGGTTGGTCTGGATTCAAGGCCGGCCTCCCGGCCCCAGGACACGTGCAGGCCGCACTCGCGTTTGTCGTCGCCCTTGGCCGGATCGAAATAATCCCATTCGTTGGGCAGGTGATGCTCGGCCAGATAGGCCTCCAGTTGCTCGTCGGTCCAGTAAAAGAGCGGACTGACCTTGAGCGTGTTGAAATTCTCGTCGCGCACGACGATGTCCAGACCGGCGCGATGCGGGTTCTGGACCTTGCGCAACGCGGTGAACCAGACGGTGGGTTTGAGCTCGTCCATGCCGCGGCGGAACGGCTCGATTTTCATCAGGGCGCTGAAGGCCTTGATGCGTTCTTCGTTTTCGGGCCGCGGTTCGGGCGGGCCGCCGTAGAGGGCGTTGTAGTGCGCGGCGGTCATGCGCGGCACGTACACCTTGAGGTTGAGTCCGAGCAGGGTTCGCAACTGTTCGGCGTGCCGGTAGGTGGCCGGGCGGTTGTAACCGTGGTCGGCCCACAGCACCGGGATGTCCGGTTGCAGGCGCGTGACCAGGTGCAACAAGACCGCTTCGTAGGGCCGGAAATTGGTCGAGAGGATCGCGCGGCCGCGGGCCAGCTCCAGAGCCCAGCGGATGATCTCCTGCGGCGTGCGCTGGCGCAACGTGGCGTTGGCCCGGGCGATTTGTTCGGCTGTCATGGTTGAGATCATGCGGGTCACATTGGTCGGTGGCTCGCGCCGGGCCGCGGGTCAAACCGGAACCGCCTCCAGTTCCGGCCAGAGCACCCGCGCCGCCCAGTCCCCAAACCGCTCGCCATCGAAGCGTTCTTCGACGTAGCGTTTCAGCAGCGGGCGCAGCTCGGCCTCGATGTCGGTGTCCCGCACGGTCTCTTTCCAAATGCGGTTCAGACGCGTGCCGGCCACGTCGCCGCCCACCCAGATTTGATAGCGGCCGGGCGCTTTGCCCACGAAGGCGATTTCGGCCATGTACGGTCGCGCGCAGCCGTTGGGGCAACCGGTCGAGCGGATGATGATTTCCTCGTCGGCCAGGCCCAGCTCGGCGCAGAGTTTTTCGATCCGGTCCATCAATCCCGGGAACATGCGTTCGGACTCGGCCAGCGCCAGGCCGCAGGTGGGCAGGGCGGGGCAGGCCATCGAGGCGGCGCGCACCGGGCTGGTCTGGTTTTCAGTCGCCACACCGTGGCGGGCCAACAGCTCGGTGACGGGCGCTTTTTCGGTTTCGGCGACCCGGGCCAGGATCACGTTCTGGTTGGGCGTGAGCCGGAACTCCAGCGTCGGAAACTTCTCGGCCACCTCGCGCAGCGCGGTTTTGAGCCGGCGACCTTCGACGTCTTTGACGCGCCCGGTTTCGACGTAAAGGGTCAGAAACCACGTGCCGTCCACGGCCCGATGCCAGCCGTACAAATCGCCCATCGTCGTGAACCGGAACGGGCGCGGCGGCTGCAGACTGAATCCGGCGCGCTGCTCGATCTCTTGGCGCGTCCACTCGACGCCCCGCTCGGCCACGACGTATTTGAGCCGGGCATGCTTGCGGTCGGTGCGATCGCCAAAATCGCGGTGGATGGTCAGCACCGCCCGCGCGACGTCCAGCACCCGCTCGCGCGGCAAAAAGCCCACCACATCGGCCAGGCGCGGGTAGGTGGCCTGGTTGCCGTGACTGCGGCCCATGCCGCCGCCGACGGCCAGGTTGTAACCCAGCAGTTCGTCGTGCTCGATGATCGCGATGTAGCCCTGGTCGTTGGTGAAGATGTCCACGTCGTTGACCGGCGGCACGACAAAGCCGGTTTTGAATTTGCGCGGCAGATACGTCTGGCCGTAGAGCGGATCGGTGTAGGTCCGGTTCTCCTCGGCTTGGAGGTCCAGTTGCACGCCGTTGATCCAGATGGACGGGTAGGCCGGGGTGCGCGGCGCCAGGG
>CAYXJB010000284.1:0-3262 GCA_964465445.1 uncultured Verrucomicrobiota bacterium | reverse complement strand
CCCGCTCCCGGGAAAGCCCTCCGGGACCCAGCGCGGACAGGCGCCGCTTGTGGGTCAGCTCGGCCAGCGGGTTGGTCTGGTCCATGAACTGGGAGAGCTGGCTGCGGCCGAAGAAGTCGCGAATCACGGCGCTGAGGGCCTTGGGGTTGATGAGTTTCTGGGGCGTCATGACCTCGGCGCCCTGATCGAAGAGGGTCATGCGTTCCTTGACCAGACGCTCGGTGCGTGCCAGGCCGACGCGGCACTGGTTGGCGAGCAGTTCGCCGACGGTGCGGACGCGGCGGCTGCCCAGGTGATCAATGTCATCGAGCGTGCCTTCGCCGCGTTTGAGACGCAGGAGGTATTTGGTGGCGGCGACCAGGTCTTCTTTGGTGAGGAGGCGCGACTCGTGTTTGTCTTTGAGACCGAGTTTTTGCTGGATTTTGTAGCGGCCGACGCGGCCCAGATCGTAGCGTTTGGGATCGAAGAACAGCCGCTTGAGCAGGGCGCGGGCATTGGCTGCGGTGGGCGGGTCGCCCGGGCGCAGATGACGATAGATTTCCTTGAGGGCTTCTTCCTCGTTGCGGGCGGGGTCTTTCTTGATGCATTTGATGATGATGCCCTCGTCCAGGGAGGTGTCCACGATCTTGATGCGGGTGATGCCTTCTTCGGCGATCTGGCGCACGACGGCTTTGGAGAGCGGCTCGAAGGCGCGGGCGATGAGCAGGCCCTTTTCCTGATCCACGATGTCATGGATGAGCACCTTATTGGGCAGGTCGTCGAGTTTTTCGGCCTCTTTGACGCCGATTTCTTCGATCTGGTAGAAGAGGCGCAGAATTTCCTCGTCGGTGCCGCGGACCTTCTCGGCTTCCCTGGTGCGGGTGCGGCTGCGGCTCTCGGGCTCGCCGTCGGCCTCCAGAAAACTCAGGGCGCGGAACAGGGTGGTGATGAGAAATTTGCGTCGCCGTTTCTTGCGGTCCAGATAGACGTAGAGCAGGTCGTTGGTGTCGAATTGGGCTTCGAACCACGAACCGCGGTCGGGGATCACGCGGAAGGAGAACAGTTCCTTGCCGTTGGCGTGGGCGGTTTTTTCGAAGGTGATGCCGGGGGAGCGGTGCAACTGGCTGACGACGACCCGCTCGGCGCCGTTGATGACGAAGGTGCCCTGGGGCGTCATGAGCGGCAGTTCGCCCATGAAGACTTTTTCTTCCTTGGTGCCCTTTTCGTCCTTGAGCAGGAAGGTGACGTACAGCGGCGCGCCGTAGGTGAGCCCTTCGCGGAGGCATTCGAGCCAGGTGAGCTTGGGGTCACCGATTTCGTAGGAATGGAAATCGAGCACGCATTTGCCGTCGTAGCTCTCGATGGGGAAGACCTCCTTGAAGACGGCCTGGAGGCCGACGTTTTTGCGTTTGGTCGGGGGCACATCGGCCTGGAGGAATTCCCGATACGACTGGGTCTGGATCTCGATGAGGTTCGGCGGAGAGATCACTTCTTTGATCTTGCCGAAGTTGATCCGTTCTTGAGTGGTTCGCGGTGCCATGGCGTTGTTGTTGGGGCGGCTCGTCAGTGACGGGCCGCCGGTTTAGCTCAAACGACACGAAACCGGCTGGCGGCAGCCTGCCGCCGGGCCGGGTTGTCTTTCCGGCCAAAGCCGGGTTTGCTGTTCGTTGCTGTTTTTATCGAAAAAATCGTCCGCGGTCAAAGGGGCGGCGCGGCCCGGCGCCGGGGCGCGCCGCCCCGGTTGGGTTATTTCAACTCCACTTTGGCGCCGGCGTCTTCGAGTTTCTTCTTGGCGGCTTCGGCTTCGGCCTTGGCCACCCCCTCGAGCACGGGCTTGGGGGCGCCTTCGACCAGGGCCTTGGCCTCGGCCAGACCGAGACCGGCCTTGACCTCGCGCACGGCTTTGATGACGGCGATTTTCTTGTCGGCCGGGGCCGAGGTCAGGATGACGTCGAAGGTGGTTTTGGCTTCGGCCGCCGGGGCAGCGGCGGCGCCGGCAGCGGCCGGGCCGGCAGCGGCCAGGGCCACCGGGGCAGCGGCGCTGACGCCCCATTTGGATTCGAGTTGTTTGACCAGTTCGGCAGCCTCCAACACGGTCAGGCTGCTGAGTTCGTCCACCAGTTTTGCGATGTCTGCCATAGGTTAACGGTCGTCCTTTCTGTTCGTCTCGTCGCCATCCGCGGCCGCGGATGATTTCAGTTCACCGCCGGTGAACCGACGATTTACGTTTGGGTTTGGGTTGCAATTCCGGGCGGCCGGGGGCCGTCGGAAATCGGTTGTCGGCTCGATGGTTGCGCATGGGTTGGGGGCTGGGCGCATGAGCGGATGCAATGGCTCACGTTGCCGCGCCGGCGGTGGTGGGCTCGGCCCGGGTCTGGATGAGGCGGGCCAGCGAGCTGGCCGGGGTGTTGAGGAGCAGGGCCAGTTTTGCGGCCGGCGCGTTGATGACCCCGAGCAGCCGGGCACGCAACACTTCCAGGCCGGGCAGGTCGGCCAGTTGCAGGAGCTCTTCGACTCCGAGTCGCCGGTTGTTGAGGTAGCCGAACTGCATGCGCAGCCGGTCGAGTTCTTTGCCGAAAGTTTTGACGATTTTGGCGGCGGCCGAGATGTCTTTCTGGCCGGTGACGACGGCCGACTGGCCGCTGAGGGCGCCGTTGAGGTCGCCGATGCCGGCTTCTTTGGCGGCGAGTCGGAAGAGGGAGTTTTTGACGACGAAGATCTGGGCGCCGACGTTTTTGAGGCGTTTGCGCAGCTCGGTCATCTGGGCGACGCTCAGACCCTTGTAGTCCACGACGAAGAAAAACGGCGAGGCGTTGAGCCGTTTGAGGTATTCCGCGGTGAGGAGTTTCTTTTCCGGGCGCATAGGAACGAAAGGGGTTGACGGTTAATGAGCGGCGAGATCGCGCGGGTCTAGTCGCACCGGCGGGCTCATGGTGGCCGAGAGGGTGCAGGAGCGGATGTACTGGCCGCGGACGCTGGCGGGCCGGGCCTTGACGACCGCTTCGATCACGGCGCGGGCGTTTTCTTCGATTTGTTCGGGGCTGAAGGAGAGTTTGCCCACCGGCACGTGGACGTTGCCGGCCTTGTCCACTTTGAATTCGACCCGTCCGGCCTTGAACTCGCGCACGGCCCTGGCGGTGTCGTCGGTGACGGTACCGGTTTTGGGATTGGGCATCAGGCCGCGGGGGCCGAGGATTTTGCCGAGTTTGCGGACCTCGGTCATGGCCTCGGGGGTGGCGATGGCGACGTCAAAATCGTCCCATCCTTCCTGGCATTTTTTGAT
>CAYXJB010000283.1:1842-3275 GCA_964465445.1 uncultured Verrucomicrobiota bacterium | reverse complement strand
TCCCCGCCGCCAGACCGCCCAACCAGTGAAACACAACGCCAACAAAAGGGTTCATCGCTCATCCTGACAGCCGTCCCGCGCGCGGCGAGGCCTTCGCTCAGCACACCCGCCTGGTTTCCAGACCAATCAACGCGCCGAACTTCTCGATCTTGCCGGCGATGTGCCCCACGCCAATCGCACAATGATGCGCCGGGCCGGCTTTGGACCACTCGTTCAAGAACGCCTTCGCCCCGATGCTGAAGCGGTAGCGGCTGTTCGTGTTGCCGATGTGCAACACCGGCCCGGGCACCGACTCGCCCTCGGCCACCAGCAGCGAGAGCTTCCCACCTGCACCCTGCACCACCGAGAGCAACGTCACCGGCCCGTGCCGGACCGTCATCTGGATCGAGAGTCCCCTGCCCGGTTTGCCGTGATACACCGGCAGGGGCACCAGCCCCACCCGCCCTTCGGCAATCGCGAAATGCGCCGGCCCGTCGTGCCCCAGCAACACCACGTCGTCGTTGAAGTCGGTCAGATAAAATTCCGAAAACGATCCGCCCGCGCCGAACAAATCCATGATCTTCATCGCCTGCACGTTCTTGATCTCGCACTCGCCGGCCACCGGCACGTGATGCCCCGTGAGCAACGTGCAGCCCGCGATCATCGAGGTCACGATGTCCCGATACGCCAGCCCCTCCTCGCTCTCGTAGTAGTACGCCAGCGCGCCCAGCCCGTGCTTTTTGACCAGCGCATCCAGCGCGCAGGAGGTCCGCGCCGCGCGGATCAGTTCCCGCCGTTCGCATTCGGGCGAGACCTCGAACTCGCGCTGAAACTGTTTGAGCTTCGCCTCGATCTGCCGCGCCGTCACCGCCTCGCGCAACCGGTGCAGCTCGCACATCTCGAGCAACTCGAAATGATTCCCGAACACCGCCGACTGCTGCGTCAGATCGCTGTACACGTCCAGCATCCCGCAGTAATAATGCCCCAGCACGCCCACGCGATTGCGCCGCATCGCACCGGCCACCTTCGCCGCCTCGACCCAGTCCCGAATCTCCGCCCACGCCGCCGCGTCGGCCAGATGCCCCGTCACCAGGTGATACGGAATGCCGGCCCGATTGAACACGCACGCGATCTCCGGCACCGCGCACGCCTGACAATGCTCCAGCCACACCCCCGTCATCACCCCGCGATCGCCCAGCGCGTTGAACCGCTCGTAATCCAGTTGCGCCACCGGCTGCAGATTCAACACCACCACCGGCACCCGCACCGCCTGCACCACCGGCAACACCGTCGAGGACAACGCGTAGGTGGATACATACAGGAAGATCAACTCCACCTCCTCGCGACGAAACAACGACGCCGCCCCGCGCGCCTTGAGCGGATCGTCCACCAGCCCGGCATCCACCAACCGCACTCCGCTCGCAGCAATCCGCTGGGCAATCTGCCGTTGATAC
>CAYXJB010000283.1:0-1743 GCA_964465445.1 uncultured Verrucomicrobiota bacterium | reverse complement strand
AACCTCCACGCCCCCCGCAGCATGAGCGGCGCGCCCCGCCGAGTCGAGCCCACGCTGCCATTCAGCCCGCAACTTGCTCCGCCTCGACAACCAGACCTGCTCCCAATCGCGATCACCGCCCTCTAAGATCCCGCTGCCCGGCACGCGGGTGAGCCAGAGCGCGCTGCCTTCTGCGGACGGGCAGTGGCCGCTGTACGCACCGGCGGGCCGGACGGCGCAGGTGCTGGGCTGGTTGCGCTTCGCGGACCGGCCGGAGAGTGACCGGAAGGGCCATATGAGCTGGATCAGACTGCCGGATGCGCGCGGACCGCTTTATCCGCGTGTGTTCACGACCGTCATGGAGGCGGTAGGCTCGCGCTTCCAGCCGCCGGGGGCGAATTGGATCGTGAACTTCGGAGTCGGAAGCCGGATCGAATTTGTTGGGGGCGGTCTCCGGGGCGCGCTTTCGATCCGGCTGGCGACCGGCTCGCGCCGCAATCTGATGCCCGGGGACAACCTCGGCCTGAAGTTCAATTCCGCCAACGGCCTGTTCTCCGGCCAGGTCCGCGATCCGGTCACCGGACGGACTTTGCCCTACTGGGGCGCCGCGCTCCAAAAACACAACGCCGGCTCCGGCTTGGTGTCAGGCAGTGACGGCACCGGCCAGATCACGCTGTGGCCTTGAACGCTCGCGCCCCAGTGTCCGTCCGTAAATTTCTCGACGGGTGCCGGTCGGCCGTCAGCCGCGGAGGAATTTGGCGACGGCCTCGGTGCGGGTGCGGACCTGGAGTTTTTCGTAGATGCGGCGGATGTGGGTGTGGACGGTTTCGTAGCTGATGCCGAGTTTTTCAGCGATTTCCTTGTAAAGGAATCCCTGGGCGAGCAAGTCGAGCACTTCGCGTTCGCGAGGCGAGAGTTCGGCGGCGGGCGCGCGGGCTTCGGTGGGGGGGGGCGGCTGTGCCGCGGCCGGAGGCGCGCCGGAGGCGGGGCGCTGGAAGGATTGGACGACTTTGCGGGCGATGTGGGCGGACATGGGCGAGCCGCCGCGGTGGACTTCGCGGATGGCGTCGAGCAATTCGGTGCGCGTGGTGCGTTTGAGCAAATAGCCGGTGGCGCCGGCGGCCAGGGCGTTGAAGATGTTGTCGGTGTCCTCGTACACGGTGAGCATCACGATCTGGGTGCGGGGCAGGATGGCTTTGAGGCGGCGGACGCATTCGACGCCGTTGATGCCGGGCAGGTTGATGTCCATGAGCACGACGTCGGGCTGTTCGTTGGGGATGGCCTGGAGGGCGGCTTCGGCGCTGGGGTGCCGGCCGACGCATTGAAAGCCCTCGGCGCGATCGAGGATGCGCGCCAGGGTGCTGCGCAACTGGTCGTTGTCTTCGACGATCGAAACTTTGATGGCCATGGCGACGGATCGAGCGGCGCGCCGGTGCCGGCGTGCGCGCGGCTTCAGCGGCGGGCCGGCCCTGGAGCGGGCCAGGGTATGCTCAGGCGGACCAGCGTGCCGCCGTTGCGGCCGGGGCCGATGAAGAATTCGCCGCCGATATCTTCCATGCGGCGGCGCATGTTTCGCAATCCATTTCTGCCGGCGGCGGGGGTGAGGTCCGGCGGCATGCCGCGGCCGTCGTCTTCGATTTCCAGGTGGAATCGGTGCGGTTCAAGGCGCAGGCGCAGGTGAACGGAGGTGGCGGCGGCGTGTTTGACGACGTTGTGGAGGGCTTCTTTGAAAGCCAGAAAAACGTGGTGGCGGACGTCGGGCGG
>CAYXJB010000282.1:0-3278 GCA_964465445.1 uncultured Verrucomicrobiota bacterium | reverse complement strand
CGGAACGGCGCCCGGCGGCACGTTGGGAATATTGTCAGCCATAAACCTGTTCTCCGGCCCAAGATAGATTCGCCCCGCGTGCTGTCAAACGCTTAATCCGACAGGCCCGGCGATGCGCTTTTTTTGTGTTCAGCCGGGCGGCTGCAGGGTTGTAATAACGCCGTCGCGACCACCGATGCGAAAAGAGTCCAGCATCCTGCTGTTGTTGCTTGCGCTGTGCGCGGTGACGACGGCGCTCAACCCGCGGTTCGTTTCGGCGGTGAACCTGATCAACACCGCCAACATGGTTGGCTTGTTCGGTCTGCTGAGTCTGGGCCTGGGCGTGGTCATCATTGCCGGGGGCATCGAGCTCTCGGTCGGCTCGATGCTGGCATTGATCGGCGTGCTGCTCTCGTTGGCGCTGAGTGAATGGGGCTGGCCCTGGCCGCTGGCGGCGGCCGGGGCCGTGGCGCTGCCCATGGCGCTGGGTTGGGTGCACGGCACGCTGGTGACGCGATTGAACATCCAGCCGTTCATCGTCACGCTCTGCGGGCTGCTGTTGTATCGCGGGCTGGCGCGTTTTGTGGCCGGCGACAGCACCAAAGGGTTCGGCGACGCCGCCGGATTCGAGACGCTGCGGCTGCTGGCGCGCGGCAAGGTACTGGGGTTGCCGACGCCCTTTGTGGTGCTGCTGGCGGTCGGGCTGCTGATGTGGGTGCTGTTGCATCGGTCGGTCTATGGCCGGTATCTCTTCGCCGTGGGTCGCAACGAAGTCGCGGCCCGGCTGGCCGGCATCGACACCCGCCGTGTGGTGGTCAGTTCGTACGTCCTCGCGGGCGCTCTGACGGGGCTGGCGGGGATTTTGTTCGCGTTTTACACCAACTCGATTTCGCCCTCGACGCACGGAAATTTTTACGAACTCTACGGCATCGCGGCGGCGGTGCTGGGCGGGTGCAGCCTGCGCGGAGGCGAGGGCTCGGTTGCGGGCATGCTCATCGGCACGGCCCTGCTGCAGGTGCTCCAGAACCTGGTCAACCTGCTGGGCATCGAAAGCTCGCTGAATTTTGCCGTCATGGGCGGCGTCGTGCTCCTGGGTGTGATCGCCGACCAATGGCTGGCTCAACGCAAAACCCGATCCGCTCCGAAAACCGGCACTACAGCCCGAACACCATGAATGCAATCAAACCTCGAAACTCCGCCCGACCCATCCTCACTGCCAACGCGGCGCAGTCATGCCGCCGCCTGATGCCGGGGCGCGGCTGCGCACGATTTAGCCGCTCCTCTCCCGGCCCGAATCGCGGCTCCCGCGGGCTCGATGCCCCTGAAACCGCGGTCCGTCGCGCTCGGCGTCGGTGCAATCGCTGCGCTCATTGGCTGCTGGTTGCAGGGTTGCTCTGGCCGGGGCTTGTGGCAGCGCAAGCCGGGCTGACGAACGCGTTTTTCTCGTTCTGCTTTGACTGGCACGACGCCAAAAAACGCGGCTACGCCGAACAGGCGCAGATGCTCAAGGAGCTGGGCTACGACGGCGTGGGCCATATCTGGCTCGACGGGGTCGAGGAGCGATTGCGCTCGCTCGATGCGGTCGGCTTGCGACTGTTTCAAATCACCATGAAGGTGGATCTCTCGGCGCAGCCGCCGTACGACGTGCGGTTCACCAACATGCTGCGTCAGGTCCAGGGCCGGCGCGTGCAGTTTTGTCTGCTGATCAGCGGGGCCAACCCCTCGGATGCCTCGGCCGATCCGCGCGCCGTCGAACTGCTGCGTCAGATGTCCGATCTGGCGCGCGAGACCGACGTGCAACTGCTGCTCTATCCACACGCAAACAACTGGATCGAGCGGATCGAAGACGCCGTGCGCGTGGCTAAAAGGGTCAACCGGCCCAATGTGGGCGTGATGTTCAACCTCTGCCACTGGCTGTGGGTAGATTCGAGCCGGGACTACGTGCCGCTGTTGCGCTCGGCGCGTCCGTGGTTGTGGGCCGTCTCGATCAATGGGGCTGACACGTTCGATCCGCAGCGGGACTGGAAACGCTACATCCAACCGCTGGGTCGCGGTGATTTTGACGTGGCAGGTCTGTTGCGCGCGCTGCTCCAGCAGGGATACACCGGGCCGGTGGGCTTGCAATGCTACGGCATTGGCGGCGACGCGCGGGAACATCTGGCTGAATCCATGGCCGCCTGGCGTCGGCTGCAGATCCAGACGCCCGCCGGCCGTCCGCTCCCCAAACCATGAAGACCTCCCTGGCCGCACCGATGCCGCGCCGCCGTTTTCTGGCTGGCACGCTTGCCACCACGACACTCGGCGCGCTGCAACCCGCGCTGGTGTTCGGCTCCAGGACCAATTCGCAACTTGCGCTGGGCCTGATCGGCTGCGGCGGACGCGGTCGCTGGATTGCGAACCTGTTCGCCGAGACGGGGCTGTATCGGTTCGTGGCCTGCGCGGATTATTTTCAGGACCGCGCGGACGCGTTCGGCGAGAAGTTCGGCGTCGAAGCGGCGCGCCGTTACACGGGCATGTCTGGTTACAAACGGCTGCTGGAATTGCCGCTGGACGCGGTGGTGATCGAAACACCGCCGTACTTTCATCCGCAACAGGCGGCCGATGCGGTGGCGGCTGGCAAACACGTGTTTCTGGCCAAACCCGTCGCGGTGGATGCGCCCGGTTGTCTCGAAATCGCCCGGGCCGGTCGGCAGGCCACGGCCCAACGGCAGGTGTTTCTGGTGGATTTCCAAACCCGCGCCCACGAGCACTACCGCACCGCCGTGGGCCTGGTGCGCCAGGGCCAGATCGGTCGGCCGGTGGTGGCCGAGGCGCATTATCCGTGGCGCGGCGGCGGACGCGGCGCGCCGCCCGCTTCGCCGGAAGAACAGTTGCGCTCCTGGTATTACGTTCGGGCGCTCTCGGGAGACTTCATCGTCGAGCAAAGCATCCACGCGCTGGATGTGGCCACCTGGATTCTGGACGCCGAGCCCGTCCGCGCCCAGGGCACCGGCGGGCAGAAGCTCCGACCCAAAAACAGCATCTGGGATCACTTTGCCGTGACGTACTGGTTTCCGGATCAGGTCGTGCTCTCGTTCACCTGCGTGCAATCCATTCCTGAAATGAAGGATGAAATCAGCGTCCGGGTGTACGGCTCGGACGGCTACATCCAGACCGATTACTACGGTGAGGTGCTGGTGCGCGGCAAAGATTTCTACCGCGGCAACAATCCCGACCTCTACACCAGCGGCGCGAAGGTCAACATCCGGGAGTTTCACGACGCGATCAGCCGCGGCCGGGTGGACAATCCGACCGTGGCC
>CAYXJB010000281.1:0-3292 GCA_964465445.1 uncultured Verrucomicrobiota bacterium | reverse complement strand
CTGAAACATGGTCCGGAGGCGTTTCGGCGCGGGTCGCCGGCAGCCAGAACAGCCGCCACTGCCGTCCCCGCGCGTCGGATTGATACTGAACCAGGCCGAACAGGAGCGAGCATTTTTTGGCCCCGGGCGTGCGCTCGCTCCGGTAGAGATTCCAGAGCAGCGAACGGCTGCTGGCGCCGGTGCGCGGGTTGTTCTCCGCCCGCCAGAGCGACCAGAGCGGCGACCAGTTCCGTTCCAGGCTTTTGTTGTTGGGCAAAATCGGCTCCAGCGGCGCGAGCACCTGCAGGCGCGTGTTGCCGTTGGAATCGCGCCGCCAGGTCCACAACGGCCACAGATCATGCCGCTGCCGGCGCGCCCCGGTTTCCCAGTTAACCTCCGCCAGCTCCGAGTACGCAAACAACAACCAGCGCGTCCGTTCCCGTTGCATCGCCGGGGTCGCAAACCGGTTGTACTTGTACAGCGGCCAGAAGTAAAACTCGCTCACCAGATTCGAACTCTGCGCGTGGCTGAACCACGGCCAGACCCGCGAGGTCGTCTTGCCCGGTCCGCGCGCAAACACAATCAACGGCCAGGGCACGTCCCATTCGCGATAGCCGCGCTCCCGATCCTCCGTCCAGCTCACCAGCGGCCAGAGCACCGT
Source organism: uncultured Verrucomicrobiota bacterium (assembly GCA_964465445.1). Classification (GTDB taxonomy): domain Bacteria; phylum Verrucomicrobiota; class Verrucomicrobiia; order Limisphaerales; family JAOAIM01; genus JAOAIM01. The sequence goes on along the minus strand of CAYXJB010000281.1, from coordinate 2,652 downwards.
CGTCGAATCCCGCGCCGGCGAGCGCAGCGCACTGTACAACGGCAGTACCGCCCGCAGGCGCGCCTCGTTGGTCGTTCCCACGCCGGTGGTCTGATCCAGAAACACCGGCCAGAGCACGAAGGCTTTGTCGTGGCCGCCCACCCGTTCAGATTCGCCGAACCCGTTGGTCTTCCAGGTCGGCTGTTTGACCTCGTGGCCGGCCAGCGGCCAGACCTGCCAGCCGCGCAATCCTTCGCCCCGGCGGCGATGCAACACCGGATAGAGATAATTCTCGGTGACCACATCCTTGCGCCGCGTGCGGCTGTAGAGGGGAAAGAGCACGAAGCGGATTTCATCGCGCATCAGGCGCTCGCGCAACGTGCCGCCCAGCGGGAACAGGGCCGTGTACCGATCCTCCGGGCGCTCGGCCCACTGGTGAAAAAACAACGGAAACAGCGTCAGGCGCCGACGCCGGTCGCCCTCCTGCCGCTCGCCACCGGCCAGACTCAGCAGTTGCAACAGTTGCCAGCGGTACTCGCTCCCGAACCGGTCATACGTCAGCAGCGGATAGAGCAGATCGAACTCGCAGGATTCGGTGACCGGATCCACAACCCGGGAAAACAGCGGCGGCAGACCGATCCATTCCTCGCTCTCGCGCCGCTGATGCACCCAGAACGGCCCCAGCGCCTCGGTGCGTTCTCCCGGCTCGAGGGTCAACCGGTAATGGGCAAACAGCGGACCGGCCAGCGGCTCGGCCTGCCCGCGCACCGACGCCGTCAACAGTCCAAGCACCAGCGCCCACCGCGCCACCGGCCCACCGGCCACGATAAAAACGCCGCGCCTCATGAATCGGTGCGCGATGATGGGCAACCGACCCGGGGCCGTCCAGTGGCGAATGGATCGAGCACTGCCCCGGCCGCGGGCGCTTTACCGCCCGAGCGTGCCGCGCCTCAGGACAGCGATTTGGCCGCGGCGATGAACGCGCGCACTTTGGCGGGGTCTTTGCGGCCCGGGGACAGTTCGACTCCGCTGGACACATCCACGGCGAAAGGTCGCACGCGCTCGACCGCCTCGGCCACGTTCTCGGCCGTCAATCCACCCGCCAGAAAAATTGGTTTGCCCAGCTTGCGCGCCTCGACGGCCACATCCCAGTTGAACGTGCAGCCGGTGCCGCCGGCCTGTCCCGGCACAAATGCGTCCAGCAACCACGCATCGGTCGGATAGCGCGGCAACTGTTCCAGCACACCGGCGTCCCGCACGCGAAACGCCTTGATGCTCATCAGGCCGAATTGCGTGCAGAACTCGGGCGGTTCCTGCCCGTGAAACTGCAGCAGATTCAAACCGCAGGCGCCGATCGCCTCCCAGACCAGCGCCTCGGGCGGGTCCACAAACACGCCCACTTTGACCGCCCCGGGCGGCAACGCCGCCGCAATCGCCGCCCCCGCCTCGACCGTCACCCGACGCGGACTCGCCTCGCAAAAGACCAGTCCCAGCATGTCCGCGCCGGCGTCCAGCGCCAGCCGCGCGTCGGTCAGATTGGTGATTCCGCAAATTTTGACCTTCACGCTCACGCTTTCACTCTGGCCGGCCGCATGCCGGCAGGCGAACCAAATTTCCTGGCCGCGCGGCGTTTTGGAGGGCCGCACGAATTCACGCCGGCCGTCGCGCCGACGGAGTTCGGAGCGTGCGCGCCATCGCCAGCAGTCCGCCCAGACCCGCCAGCAACAGCGCCGTCACCGCCATGGCCCCGCTCTGCGGCGCGTGCGGCATCAGGTGCAACGCCGCGGCCCCGACCGCCGGCCCGACGCAATTGCCCAGGCCAATGGCCGCCTCGTGGATGCCGCCGTGTTCGCCCTTGGTCTCCCCCACATCCATCGAATAGAACAGGGACGAGGAGTAAATCAGTCCCAGCGCCACGCCGAACAACACCTGCGCCCCCACCCAGAGCGCCAACTGCGGCACCATCAGGATCACGCAGAAACTCGCCATCATTCCCACATACGCCACCAGCAACCAGCCCGCCCGATAATGCCAGCCGGCCCAGTAGCCGAGCACCACAAACGCCGCCAACCGCGCAAAGCACCATACCGAGCCGTACACACCCGCCTCGGCAGTGGACAAACCCAGCCGGCCGGCCAACGCCGGCATCACCGCGATCAGGGTGTTGATGGCCACGTAGGCGAACGGATTGGCAAACCACGCCATGCGCAAAAACGTTCGCGCCCGCGCCACCGGTCGGGGATTGAGGGGCGGCAGCGCCTCGCCGCTGATCGCCCGCGGGTCGGCATCGCAGCCCCGTCGCACCCGCGCCTCCAGCAGCAGCGTCAGGATCAGTTGCACCGCAAAAATGCCCCCCGGCACCAGAAACAAGCTCCGCAACCCCAACCGCTCCAGCACCGCCCCGCCGCTGAAGTACGCCAGCGCCCCGGCCCCGGCCCACACCACGTTGTACATCCCCACCCAGCGCGACAAACTCGCCGGCGCTTCGCCCTCGCTGACCAGCGCCTCCAGCGCCGGCCAGGTGAAACACATCCCCACCGTGGCCACCACCATCACCAGCACCTGCCCAGTGGCGCTGTCCAGTCCCGCCCCGACCAGCAGCGCGCCGATCATGGTCGCGATGCCCAGCTTCAGCGCTGCGAAATAGCCGACGCGCTGCGCGAACCGGCCTCC
>CAYXJB010000280.1:0-3305 GCA_964465445.1 uncultured Verrucomicrobiota bacterium | reverse complement strand
CTTGCTAGACTCAGACCAAGTTCGGGGGCGGCGGCTGATCGGCGATATTGAAGAAGCACTGCTGCGGTTCATCAGCTACATATACGACTCGGTGGAGTGGCCGGGCGTGGTGGTCCTCATGGCCATCGAGAGCGCGGCCATTCCTTTACCCAGCGAACTGGTCATGCCTCTGGCGGGCTGGATGCTGGTGCGGGAGCGGGGGCTGATGAATCTGGCGATCTTCGGCAACGTGGTCACGTCGTTCTCGTGGTTTGGCGTGAACATGCTGGGCATCGGCCTGCACTCGTACGGGTTCATGGACGCGGCGTTCAAATGGCTGATGCTGTTTGTGGCCAGCCAGCTAGCGCTGATCGGGCTGGGACTGTTGCCGCTCCGGTTCTGGCGGAGTTTCCAGAACGCCGCGTTGGCCGGACCGGCTGCCGAAGAGCCGCTCGCCTCCGGAGCGGCTCGAACCTGAGGCTACGAGCCGGCGGCCTCGGCGCAGGGCACGACGTTTTTCAACGGGCCGCCGGGAGCAAATCCGTGCCGCGGTGTTTGCGCACCACCTCGGCAATGCGCACCGGTTTGCCGCCGCGGCGTTTGCTTTCGTCGGCCGCTTCCATGAAGGCGTAGATCTCGAGCGTTTCCTCCGGGCTGACCGGCGCGATGCCGGTCAGGAAAAACTTCATGATCTGGCGCACCAGCGGAGCGTAGCTGTCCTCGCCCTCGGCTTGTTCGACCACGGCGTCGAGCCCGAAGACGATGACCTTGTGCGGGAGCGCGCCGCCGCGCAGGCCATAAAGGACGCCCGTGCGGCCGTCGGCCCAGCGACCGGTGGCCACGTCCGTCTCGGCGGTGGTGGTGCGCACCACGGTTTCAACGCCGCGGCCCAGGACCGTGAACAGCGCCTCGGTGGGATGAATCCCATACCAGAAAAAGTCCGGATGATGCGGTTCGGTCAGGCACGGACCGTAGGAAATGGCGCCGCGAATCCGTCCGGTCTCGGCCTGGCGCAGCGCCTGCATCGAATCGTAGAAGCGATAGGCCGAGGATGAAAAAATGGGCACGCCCCGGGCGCGGGCGAGTCGGTAAATCTCGAACACATCGCGCAACGAGCCGGCGACCGGTTTGTCCACGAAGAGCGGTTTGCGGGCGTGCAGGACCGGGCGCGCCTGCTCCAGGTGTGGCCGTCCGTCCACGCTCTCGAGCAGGACCACGTCCACCTCGCGGCACAGCGTCTCGATCGAGTCCACAATGCGCACGCCGTATTTGCTCTGGAGTTCCTCGGCGTAGCGATCCACGCGCGACCAACTGGATTCGATGTCCGGGCTGCCGCCTTTGAACGCCACCACCACCCGCCCGCCGGGCACGTGATTTCGATCCGTCGGATCGTTGAACAACCTCGTAAACGCAGTCGCGTGCGACGTGTCGGTGCCGATGATGCCAATTCGCAGCTCGGCCGCGGTGGCCGAAGCGCACGCAAAGCCCAGTGCCAGCAGACAAACCTGATGTTTCATAGCCAGGTGACGTGGCGCATCCAAAGCGCGCGCAACGTAGCCGGCGAGGACCGGGAGCGACAAGGAAATTGGAACACGCGCTTGCGAACCGCCAACGGCGCCCGGCGCTCGAGCTGGTCGGCCCTCTGGCGCGGCGAAACGGGGCGGCCCCCTCCGGTGCATGACGGCGGCGGAAAACTCACGGGGTTCGGGCGACCGTTGACCGCGTGCCGGACGGATTGCGGCGCGCCCAGCCGACCGTGCCGGTTTGGAATTCATCTGGCCAGCCGGGCGATTTGATCGCAAACGTACTGCGCAAAGGGCAGGGCACAGGTCCAGGCGGGCGAGACGGCGTTGAGCACGTGGAACGATTTTTCATCGCCTTGGAGGACAAAATCCATTTCCAGTTTTCGCGACTTGAGGTGGAGCAGTTGGGCGCGGATGCCCGGTTCGCCCCAGTGCCGGTAGTCGCGCAAGCGCACGCCTTCGACCAGTTGTGCCGCCAGCGAGACCAGTCGCCAGCGGCAGTATTTGAGCAGCTCGCTGAAGGCGATGCGTTTGAAATCGAACCCGGCGAAACACAGCAGTCCCAGGTCGCGCATGAGGATTTCGAGGAATTCGTCGAGCTTGAAATTCTGCAGTCCCCGATACTGCTCGCGCCAGAACGCCGGGATGGCAGTCGGGCCGATTTTGATGCGTCCGTCCACACGCGCGGTGAAGTGCACGCCCAGGAACGGGTTCCTGAGGTCGGGCACCGGATACACGTTGGTGCGCAGCGAGCCGGGCGGCTCGTCCGAGTAGAGGTACAGGCCTTTGAAGGGCAGGATGCGGTACGCTTCGGAAAAGCCGAAATCGCGCGCCACCCGGTCGGCGTACAGACCGGCGGCGTTGATGACGTAACCGGCCTGGCAATCGCCGGCGCCGGTGCGCAGGCTCGGGCCGCTACGGCCCAGATAGGGCGCGTTGAGCAGGATTTCGACGCCCTCGCGCGCGGCATCGGCTTCCATCGCCCGGAGCACCGCCAACGGATCGGCCGTCGAGGTATTCGGCGAGAAGATGGCGCATTGATAGGTCTTGACCCGCGGCTCGATAACGCGCGCTTCCTCGGCGGTGATCGAGTGCAATTCCACGCCGTTGGCTTTGCCGCGGCGGAGCAGCTCGTCGAGGGCGGGCAACTCGGATTTGTCGCGGGCCACGACCAGCTTGCCGCAGCGGTTGACCGGGATGCCTTTTTGGTCGCAATAGGCATGCAGCAGGCGGTTGCCCTCGCGGGTGAAACGCGCCTTGAGACTGTCAGCGCTGTAGTAAAAGCCGGCGTGGATCACCCCGCTGTTGCGGCCGCTGGCGTGGCAACCGCACCGGGGCTCTTTTTCCAACAGCAGCACCCGCGCATCGCTCCAGCGGCGTTTGACCTCACGGGCCAGGGACAAACCGATGATGCCCCCGCCGATGATGAGGAAATCCGCGGTGATCATCTCCGGGGCTGCGCCGGCCGGGCGCCGTGGGATAGACTTGTGCCGACCAATCTCCCGTCGCGCCCGGCCGCGGCGCGTCGCTGAAATGGTTTGCGGGGCAGCGCGCCGTGCCGAGAATCACCCGCATGTTTTCGCACATCGTGATCTTCTGGACCGATCCGGCGCGGCCGGAGGCGGCTGACGAGCTGATCGAGGGCGCAAACCGCTATTTGCGCACCATTCCTGGCGTCGAACACTTCCACGTCGGCAAAATGGTCGGCAGCCCGCGACCGGTCGTCGAGCAAAGTTATCAGGTCGGCCTGAACCTGATTTTTTCCGATCGCGCGGCGCATGATGCCTACCAGAACCACCCGCA
>CAYXJB010000279.1:0-3313 GCA_964465445.1 uncultured Verrucomicrobiota bacterium | reverse complement strand
CTGGCGGCGCGGATGCCGGTGGTGTTTCCCATCCATCCGCGCACCCGCAACCGCTGCGCGCAATTCGGCATCGCGCTGGACGATCAGCCGGGTTTGCAGGTGCTCGAGCCCATCGGCTATCACGATTCGCTGTGTCTGACCGAGCAGGCGCGCCTGGTGCTGACCGACTCGGGCGGCCTGCAGGAAGAGAGCACGTATTTCCGCACGCCCTGTCTGACGTTGCGACCCAACACCGAACGGCCCGTCACGCTGACTCTGGGCAGCAACCGGTTGACCGACCCGCACCGGCTGGCTCAGGACCTGGAAGAAATTCTCCGGCGTGAGCCGCGATTCGGCAGCGTGCCGCCGCTCTGGGACGGCAAAACTGCCGCGCGCGTCCTGGCCGCCCTCCTCAGCCGCAGCAGCGACTGACCGTTCGAGCGCACGCGGCGATTCGCTCTCATGATCCGATACGTCGTCATTACCCCGGTCCGGAACGAAGCGTCGTATCTGCCGCTGACGATCCGTTCGATGGTGGCGCAGACGGTTCGCCCGGCGATGTGGGTGATCGTCAACGACGGCTCCGGCGACGCGACCGGTTCGATCGCCGAAGCCGCCGCGCAGGCGCATCTGTGGATTCAGGTGGTGCACCGGCCCGACCGGGGTTTCCGGCAGGCCGGCGGGGGCGTCATGGACGCGTTTTATGACGGTTACCGGCTGGTGGAAAACATGCCCTGGGACTACCTCGTCAAGCTCGATGGCGATTTGTCGTTCGAGCCGGACTACTTCCAGCGGTGTTTCGAGCGGTTTGCGGCCGACGCGAGCCTGGGGATCGCCGGCGGCACGATCTGCAGCCAACGCAACGGCGTGCTCGAGGAGGAATCCAAGATTGATCCGGCCTTCCATGTGCGCGGGGCCACCAAAATCTACCGGGCCGAATGTTGGCGGGCGATCGGTGGCCTGATCCGCGCCCCGGGTTGGGACACGGTGGACGAGGTCAAGGCCAACATGCTCGGCTGGCGCACGCGCACGCTCGAGGGCGTCCACGCCATCCATCACCGGCCCACCGGCGCGGCCTACGGTTCGTGGAGGGACATGAGCAAGGGTGGCGTGGCCAACTACATCGCCGGTTATCATCCGCTGTTCATGTTTCTCAAATGCATCCGCCGGCTCGCCGATCGGCCGTATCTGATCGGCGGGTGCGCGCTCTGGACCGGATACCTCAAGGCCTGGTTGCGCCGCACGCCGCGGGTGGCCGACCCGGATCTGATCCGATACTTCCAGCGGCAGCAACTCAATCGCTTGCTGGGGCGTCCGAGCCTCTGGAGCGATTGATCCCGATCTGTGCGGCGCCGTGAGCGTTGGCGCCACGATTCAACGATGTGCGGCATTTGCGGCAAACTGGCGTTTGAACACGACGAGCCCGTTGACCCGGCCCTTATTGAACGGATGATGGACCGGTTGGCGCATCGGGGGCCGGATGGACGCGGCAAGTACGTGGTCGGATCGGTCGGGTTGGGCCATACGCGGCTGGCGATCATTGACCTGAGTACCGGCGACCAACCCATGTCCAACGAGGACGGGACGGTCTGGCTCGTGTACAACGGCGTGATCTACAATTTCCCGGAGCTGCGGGCCGAGCTGATGGCCCGCGGCCACCGATTCCGGAGCACGACCGATACGGAGGTCATCGTCCACCTCTACGAGGAATATGGGGAAGCGTGCCTGCAGCGGTTGCGCGGGATGTTCGCCTTTGCACTCTGGGATGCGCGTCGCCAGCGGCTGTTTCTGGCGCGCGACCGCGTCGGCATCAAACCGCTCTACTACGTGAACACGGGCCGCGCGCTGCTGTTTGCCTCCGAAATCAAGGCGCTGCTGGCGGACGCAAGCGTCCGGTGCGACGTCAACCCGCAGGCCGTGGACACGTTTTTGACGCACCTGTGCCTGCCGGGTCGCCAGACGCTCTGGAGCGGGATTCAAAAGCTCGAACCCGGGCATTATCTGCTGGCCCGGGGCGAACAGATCCAGGTGCAGCGTTACTGGGATGTGCCGTTCCACGGGCGCGACGGCTCGCAGCGTTTTCAGGATGCCTCCGACGCGCTGTACGCGCTGATCCGCCGCACGGTGCGCGATCACATGATCAGCGACGTGCCGGTGGGATTTCTGCTGAGCGGGGGCGTGGATTCGACCGTGGTGTTGAGCTGCGCGGCGCAGGAGACCGGCCAGCGCATCAGCACCTTCACGGTCGGTTTCGAGCAGGAATCCTTCGCCGATGAGCGGCCGTATGCACGTCTGGCCGCCCGGCAGTTCGGCACCGATCATCACGAAATCACGATTACGCCGGACGATTTCTGGGCGTTTTTGCCCACGCTGGCCTGGCACATGGAAGAACCCGTTTACGATCCGCCGGCCGTTTCACTGCACTACGTCTCGAAGCTGGCCCGCGGCTACGTGAAGGTGCTGCTCTCGGGTGAAGGCGGGGACGAGGCATTCGGCGGGTATCTGACCTACCGCAACTTTGTGGCGCTGGAGCGGTTCAAGTCCGCGATCGGTCCACTCGCGGGCGCCGTTTCGCGGCTCGTGGCCGGACTGGGCCGGTTCGGCGGCGTCGAAAAGATCGGCCGTTTTGCGCCGCATTTGCGCCATCCGCTTGCGGCGTACTATTACAGCCGGGCGGCCTCGCCGTTTGACTTTTTCCCGCAGCATCGCGAGCTGCTCTACACGGCCGGATTCCGCGAGCTGGTGGACGAGCAGCAGTCGGTCGCCCTGGTCCGGACGCTGTTCGAGCGGGTACGTGACCAGTCGCCGCTGAACCGGATGCAGTACCTTGATCTGAAAACGTCGCTGCCGGACGATCTGCTGGTGAAGGCCGACAAAATGACGATGTGCAATTCGCTGGAGCTGCGCGTGCCGTTGCTCGATCACCAGGTGCTGGAATTCGCGCTGAATCTTCCCGACGCCCATCGCGTCAAGGGCTGGGTCACCAAACGCATCCTCAAGGAAACCTTCCGCCCCCACATCCCGCGGCCGATCATCGAACGCAAAAAGGCCGGATTTCCGATTCCGATCGAACGGTGGGTGCGCCATGAACTGCACGACCGCGTTCGCGAAGTGTTGCTGAGCCGCGAATGCATCGAGCGGGGTTTTTTCCGCCGCAGCACCCTCGAAGCGATGTTCCAACGCAACCAGCGGGGCGAGGGACTGAGCCGGGAACTGTTCGCGCTGGTGACGCTCGAGTTGCTGATTCGCGCCTTTGCCGCTCGCTAACAGGTCGTGGAAAAAGAGCTTTCCACACCGAACGGCGGCGATTTTCCTCGGAGAACTGATGAATGCT
>CAYXJB010000278.1:0-3329 GCA_964465445.1 uncultured Verrucomicrobiota bacterium | reverse complement strand
GGCTGGGCCTGGCAACCGGAACTGACGCAGCCGGCGTACTTTTTGGTGACCTGGCCGCTGCGCTGGCTGCCGGAACGATGGCTGCCGCTGGCCTTCAACCTCTTCTCGGCCGGTTGCGCCGCGCTGGTGTTGGTGCAACTGGCCCGTTCGGTGGCGCTGCTGCCGCATGACCGCACCTGGCAGGAGCGCGAATGCGAAACCCATCCGCTCAGTTTGCTGAGCGGTCGGTGGGCCTGGCTGCCGCCGCTGGCGGCGGTGCTGGTGTGCGGCCTGCAACTGACCTTCTGGGAACACGCCACCAACGGCACCAACGAGATGTTCGATCTGCTGCTTTTTGCCTGGGTCATCCGGGCGCTGCTCGAATACCGGCTCGATGGACGCGAGCGCTGGCTCTACGGCGCGGCGCTGGTCTGGGGGGTGGGCATGTCGGGCAACTTTGCGATGTGGGGATTTTTGCCGTTGTTTTTGGTGGCGTTGATCTGGATTCGGGGTTGGGGACTGTTCCAGCCGCGGTTTCTGTTGCGCATGGCCCTGTGCGGGCTGGCGGGTCTGTCCCTGATCGTGGTGCTGCCGCTGCTGATTCAGGGCTCGGAGGTGCACACACTGAGTTTCTGGCAGGCGCTCAAGCTCAACCTGGCGTCGCAAAAGTACGTCCTGCTGGCGTATCCCAAGTTGCCCACCCGCGCGCTGGAGAACCTGGATTGGATTCTGTTGGTGGTGGTCTGCGTGCTGCCGCTGCTGCTCGTGGGCATCCGCTGGCCATCGCATTTCGGCGATACCAGCCGCGTGGGCGTTTTTGCGGCCACGACGATGTTTCATTTCATGTTCGGGCTCTATCTGCTGGTGTGTTTGTGGTGTCTGTTGGATGCGCCTTTCAGCCCGCGGCACAAGGGCTACGGGATCGCGTTTCTGACCTTCTACTATCTGGCGGCGCTGAGCGTGGGCTATTTCGCCGGTTATTTCCTGACCGTGTTCGGCAAAATGCCCGTCCGCACGATGCCGCGGCCGACGCACATGCCGCGTCTGGTGCGGCGCAGCGTGCTCGGCGGCATGATGGCGGTGCTGGCGTTGGCGCCGCTGACCGAGGCGTTCAAGAACCTGGACCCCATTCGCACCAGCAACGGGGACTGGCTGCGCGGCTGGGCGCAGCGGGTTTTCGAACTGTTGCCGCAACGCGGCGTGGTACTGGCCGATGACGCCCGGGCGGTGTTGATCGGGGAGGCCTGGCGGGCGCGCATCGGTCGGCCCAACGATCTGCTGTTGCTGGACACCGCCTCGCTGGTCCTGCCCGGCTACCATCGCTATCTCAAACACCGTTTTCCGCAGTTCCAATGGCCGGAGCTGGATCTGAAGCGCGAGAAGCCGTTCGATCCGCAAACGTTGGTGAGCTGGCTGGCGCAAATCCGTTCCCGGAGCGAGGTGTGGTATTTGAACCCGAGCTTCGGTTACTACTTCGAGGCCTTCTACGCCCTGCCGCACGGGCTGGTGTACGAGCTGCAACCGTTCCAGAGCAACCAGGCCCTGCCCCCGCCGTTGCCCGGGGAGCTGGTCGCACAAAACGAATCGTTCTGGACCAACGCCGTCGGCTGGCTCGAACCGATTCGCATGCGAACCGCACCGCGCGATCCCGGCGGGCCACGCACCGCGCGCGAACGGCTCATGGCGCTGTTGGGCCTGCCCCCGGTCCGCAACCCCGAAATCGCATGGTTGGGAATGTTCTACTCCCGCGCGCTGAATCACTGGGGCGTGGAACTGCAGCGGCACAACGCACTGGAACGCGCCGGCGCGTGCTTCGAAACCGCGATCGAGCTCAATCCCGACAATGCCGTCACCCGCGTCAACCGCGATTACAACCAGCGACTCCGCGCGGGCCAGCACCAGCCGCTGGAGCTCCAACCGGCCCTGCGCGACCAATGGTTCGGCCGCTACCGCACCTGGGATCAGCTCATGGCCGACAACGGCATGTACGATGAACCGGGCTTTTGTTATGCCTTGGGCGATCTGTTCCTGCGGACGCGACATTTTCGCCAGGCGACCCAGCAGTTCGAACGGGTTCGCGCCCTGGTGCCGGAGGACACGCGCAGCCGCATGTGGCTGGCACGCCTCTACGTGATGGCCCGTCAGCCGGAGCGGGCGTTGCCGGTCATCGCCGAGCTGCGCCAGCAGGCCGAAGGGGCCGCGCTCTCGACCACCAATCGCAACGAATTGTTGAACCTCGAGGCCCGCGCCCTGTTGACCCGACAGGAATCGGCCCGCGCCATCGAACTGCTCGAATTGGCCCTGGCGCGCGCCACCAACGATCTGCATCTGCTGATGCTCGCCAGCTCGACCTACTTCGAAAACGGCCTCTATTCCAACGCCCTGGGCGCGCTCGAACGCTTTCTGCGGGTGGCGCCGGACAATCCGTTCGCGACCTTCAACCTGGGCCTGGTCTGGATGCAACTGGGGAATTATCCCAAAGCCGTTGCCGCCTTCGACCGGCTTTGCAATCAGGACACCAACAATCACCTGGCGCGGCTCTATCGCGCCATCTGTCATTTGCGCCACGACCGGCTCGATGAGGCGGCGGCCGATTTCGAGGCGCTCCGTCGCGCGTTGCCGACCATGTACCAGGCCTATTACGGCCTTGGCGAAATCTGTTATCGCCGCAACGATACCAACGGCGCGCTCAAAAATTACGAGGCGTATCTGGCCTGCGCCGTGCCCAGCCCGACCAACACGCCGCCCAATCCCGAAGAGATCAAGTTCGTCGCCCGGCGCATCGCCCAGCTCAAAGGGAGCGAGCGCTGAGCGCTGCCCGAGCCCGATCGCCCCCGGCCGATGCGCGTCACGCACGTCATCACCCGCCTGATCATCGGCGGCGCGCAGGAAAACACCCTCGCCTCCGTGCAGGGTCTGCGCCAGCGCGGCATCGAGGCGGAGCTGATCACCGGACCGGCCGCCGGTCCGGAAGGTTCGCTCCTGCCATCGGGTCAGCCACCGCCCTTTGTCACGGTGCTGCCCGAGCTGGTGCGGCCGATCCATCCCTGGTTCGACGCGCTGGCGTGGGGGCGTCTGGTGCGGCTGTTCCGGGCGCGCCGGCCGGACATTGTGCACACCCACAGCGGCAAAGCCGGTGTGCTGGGACGGTTGGCCGCGCGGCGGGCCGGCGTGCCGGTGATCGTTCATACCATCCACGGGCCCTCGTTCGGTCCGTTCCAAGGCGTGCTGCCCAATGCGCTGTTCACCGCTGCCGAGCGACTGGCCGGGCGCGTGACCACCCATTTCGTCGTGGTGGCCGACGCGCTGCGGGAGCAGTACCTGGCCGCCGGCATCGGCCGGCCCGAACA
>CAYXJB010000277.1:0-3342 GCA_964465445.1 uncultured Verrucomicrobiota bacterium | reverse complement strand
CCATCGCCTTGACGTCGCCGCGCGGCACGATCCGGCCGAGGCGACCCTCGTCGAGAATCTCGCCGGGCCCGCTATCGCAATCCGTGGCGACGACGGGCGTTCCACAAGCCATCGCCTCGATCAGCGCCACGCCCACGCGCGGTTGGGATCCGGATGCGGTGACGACCGAAGTGGTCTTTGCCTGAAACGGCGGCCGGGGTCCGCGCGGGCTCGGAGCGGCGCACCGCCGCAGGCCGGGCCGCTCAGGATTTGGCCATGTTCCCGGTGACGCCCTTGACGTCGTGCGGCAACACCAGCGTCCGCTCGGTTTCGTGTTCCTCCGGGATGCGTGTGCCGTAGAAGGATCGGTAGATGAACACCAGCGCCACGGCAAAGAGCACCACGCCGATGGCGAGTTTGAGGCCGGGATTCTTCTCGTGCATCGCCACGGCGATCTCGGTCGCCAGCAGGCCGAAGAGCGTGGTGAACTTGATGATCGGGTTCATCGCCACCGAGCTGGTGTCCTTGAACGGATCGCCCACCGTGTCGCCAACGACACTGGCGGCGTGCAGCTCGGTGCCCTTTTGTCGCAGATCCACTTCGACGATTTTCTTGGCGTTGTCCCACGCGCCGCCGGCATTGGCCATGAAGATGGCCTGGAAAAGACCGAAGAACGCGATGCTGATCAGATACCCGATGAAGAAGTAGGAGTTGAAAAAGGCCAGCGCCAGAGACAGGCAGAAGATGGCCACGAAGATGTTGATCATGCCCTTCTGGGCGTAAATGGTGCAGATTTTGACGACCTCCTTGCTGTCCTCGATCGAGGCTTTTTTGGCGCTCAAATCGAGGTTTTCCTTGATGTACACCACGGCCCGGTACGCGCCGGTGACCACCGCCTGGGTCGAAGCGCCGGTGAACCAGTAGATCACCGCCCCGCCCATCAGGAAACCCAGCACGATCTCGGGTCGCACCAGGCTCAGCATTCCCACGATGTTGCCCTGTGCCAGGGTGTTGTTGAGCAGCAGAATGATGCCAAAGATCATCGTCGTGGCGCCGACCACCGCAGTGCCGATGAGCACCGGTTTGGCGGTGGCCTTGAACGTATTGCCGGCCCCGTCGTTCTTCTCCAGATTGTGCTTGGCGAGCTGGAAATCCGGCTCGAAGCCGAACTTGTCCTTGATCTCCTGCTTCACGTTGGGCACCGACTCGATCTGGCTCAGCTCGTAGATGGACTGGGCGTTGTCGGACACCGGGCCGAAACTGTCCACTGCGATCGTGACCGGCCCCATGCCCAGGAAGCCGAATGCCACCAGACCGAAGGCGAAGATCGGCGCGGCAAAATCAATGCCCGCGGGCATGATCGCATGCAGCGCCGGATGCTGCGCCAGCAGACCCGCAATGAGCATGAGCGTGAGCATCAGCAGGCCCTGCCAGAACGCCGAGAAATTCCCCGCCACAAAGCCCGAGAGGATGTTCAACGACGCGCCGCCCTGACGCGAGGCTGTGACGATCTCCCGGGTGTGCCGGGCGTTGGTGCTGGTGAAGATTTTGGTGAATTCCGGAATCAGCGCGCCGGCGGCCGTCCCGCAGGAGATGATCACCGCCAGCACCCACCAGAGCGCCGGTTGCGGCGTGCCGCCCGCGTCCCGAATGTCACCCAGCATCAGATAGCTGACCACAAAGGTCAGCGCGATCGAAATGGCCGAGGTGATCCAGACCAGCCAGGTCAGCGGTTTCTCGGGATGAAACTCGCGGGCATGGCCGTACCTGGCGCTGAAAATCCGGTCGTTGACAAAATACGCAACCAGCGAGGTGATGATCATCATCACTCGCATCACGAACAACCAGGTGATCAGTTGGGCGCACAGATGCCCCGAGGCGCCGGTGGCCCCCAGCGCCAGCGCCAGAAACGAAATCAGCGCCACGCCTGTCACCCCGTAGGTCTCGAAACCATCGGCCGTCGGCCCGACCGAGTCGCCGGCGTTGTCACCCGTGCAGTCGGCAATCACGCCGGGATTTTTCGGGTCATCCTCCGGCAGCTTGAACACGATCTTCATCAGGTCCGAGCCGATGTCGGCGATCTTGGTGAAGATGCCTCCGCAGATGCGCAGCGCGCTGGCGCCGAGCGATTCGCCGATGGCGAACCCGATGAAGCACGGCCCTTTGAGATCCACCGGCAGGAAAATCAAAATGCAGATCATGAAGAACAGCTCGACCGTCACCAGCAGCAATCCCACGCTCATGCCCGAGCGCATCGGGATGGCCAGCGGCGGCCAGGGCAGGCCGCGCAGCGCCGCAAACGCCGAGCGCGAGTTGGCCTGCGTGTTGATGCGCATGCCGAACCACGCCACGCCGTACGAGCCCAGAATGCCGATGATCGAGGAAATCAGAATCAGCAGCACATGCCCGGCGCTCATGTGTTGCAGCCAGCCGAAATAATAGAGGATGCACACGCCGATCAGCGCCCAGAGAATGGCCAGGAACTTGCCCTGCTGAATCAGATAACTCTTGCAGGTTTCCCAGATGATGTTCGAGACGCTGCTCATCGCCTCGTGCACCGGAAGGTTCTTGGTCTGAAGGTACTGCACCAGGCCGAACAAGCCGCCAATGGCGCACACCACGATGCCAATGAGCATCAACGCCTGCCCGCTGATGCCGCCCAACCCCGGAAATGTCACACCACCCAGATCCGGCAGCTTGAGTTCCGCCTCGCTGGCCACGGCGCTGCAGGCCGCGCCAAACGTCAAAACCATCAAAATCGCCCGGTTGAGGATTCGTTTCATAGGTGTTTCAAACGCAAAAAATCAGGGGTGAAACTATGCAAGACGCTCCGAAGGTTGCCAACCCTTTTTTGGCCGGCTTTTAGCCTGATGCGCTCCGCCGACGCGCCGCGTTGCGCGTCCCGCGTTCGCGTTCCGTGACCGGATCCCTCGTTGAGTCGAACGGCTTCCGCCGCGCGGCTCACTGCGCGACCACCCGGAAGAACGCCGCACCGGAACCCAGGGGCAGGGTCAGGCTGTTGCGTCCGCCCGAGATGGTCGGCTCGTTGGTAACCGGCTGCCAGAGCACCGGGGCCGAGAGATTGGTCGCCATCTCCAGCCGCGTGGGCACGCAGCCAGGCCAGGACAGTTCCAGCAGATCGCCGATCCGATGCGCCTGCAATTGGAGGGTCTGGCCGCCGGCGAGCGGTTGCAGATCGTCGAAGTATCCGTTGCGTTTGGCGTTGTCGCTGGTGCTCACCCTCAGAAACACCGTGATGAAATCCGCACCGGCCTCGCCGCTGAGGCTCTGGAGCACCCAGCCCACGTTGGTCGAACCGCCGGTCCACTGCACCGAGGCGTCGGCGGCGTTGGTGCCGCCCAG
>CAYXJB010000276.1:0-3366 GCA_964465445.1 uncultured Verrucomicrobiota bacterium | reverse complement strand
GGCTGCAGCCGTTGGGAGCGATAAAATCCCCGCCCCAGCCGCGTTTGACAGACATCCTCGAACACGGGGCGGATGCGGTTTCGGTCCACGTCGGCCACCAGAAGTTTCACCGAGTTGGTGCCCACATCCATCACCGCGCGGCGTTGCGACCCCGGCCGCGTGAGGGCGGTGGCGCGGCGGCTGCGGGAAGGCGGCTTAGCCATGCGCGCGAGGCGACGGGACGAGGGCACGTCGGCCCGCTGCGTCGCGTGCCGGTTCGGGCGGCGTTCGGCGGCGGGCGAGCACCGCCGCACCGGTGATGCCGGCTTCATCGCCGAGTTTGGAGAGTTTGACCTGCACGCTTTTGAACGTGCCGGGCAGCACGTGTTCCTGGGCGGTGCGAAGGATGACCGGCAACATCTCCTCGCCCAATTGCTCGATGAGCCCGCCGCCGATGACGACCAGCTCGGGGCTCAGGATGTTGATGAGGTTGGCCACGGCGATGCCGGTGTAGCCAGCGGCTTCCTCGATGATTTTCTCGACGAACCGGTCGCCGCGCCGGATCGCGCGCCGCAAATCGCCGCTGCGCATGTCTTTGAGATCGTCGCCGAGTAGTTCGGTCAGGACGGTTTTCTGGCCGGCTTTGACCGCGGCCTGGATTTTGCGGAAGATCGCGGTGCGGCTGGCCAGCGCCTCGAAACAGCCGCGATTGCCGCAGCCGCAGCGCGGGCCGTTGATCTCCAGCACCATGTGGCCGATCTCACCGGCGGTGAGGTGGTGGCCCTGGTAAAGTTCGCCGTTGAGGATCAGCCCGCCGCCAATGCCCGTGCCGAGGAACAGCCCGACCAGGTGTTTGGGCCGCGCTTTGAATTCCTTTTCGAACACGCCCAGCGTGGCGGTATTGCAGTCGTTGGCCACGCACACCGGCACGCCCAGTTCGCTCTGGAGCGACTGCTGCAGCGGCACATCGTGCCAGCCGGGCAGATTCGGCGCGAACCGCACCCGGCCGGTCAGCGGCTCGACCGCCCCGGGCGCACCCACGCCCACGGCCCGCACCTGCTCGAGCGTCCGATCGCACTCGTCCACCGCGTCGCGCACGCAACGGGCGATGCGCGCGATGACCGCTTCCGGGCCGCGCAACGACTTGGTGCTGAGCTTGGCGGTGGCCAGCAGGTTGAGTTGCGGGTCGAACACGCCGGCGAGGATTTTCGTGCCGCCCAGGTCCACACCGACGTAGAGATCCGGGTTGTTGGCCGACATGGCGCGCGTTATTTGACCCGATGACCCGCCAGCACGGCTTCGATCTTGCGACGCAGCTCGGCGTTGATTTCCTCGACCGGCCGGTGGCCATCAATGATGTGAAAACCGTAGGTGCGCTGGAGCGCCTTGAAGGTGCGGACCATCATCGCCTGGTACTTGAGGAACGAATCGAACATGTCGCGCGAGAGCCCCAGGTCCATGCCGCTTTCCCAGTAGTTGAGCGCCGAATACTTGGCGAAGGTCCGCTGCACCAGTTCCTCGGGCGACACGTTCAGATAGAACACCGCGTCGGGCACCAGCGCCATGCCGTAGAGGTTCTTGAGCCAGCGCTCGTCCATCCCCCGCACGATGTCGCGGGCCATGAGCGTGTAAATGTACCGGTCGGCCAGCACCATCTGACCGGCCCGCAACGCCGGCAGAATGATGTTCTCCAACTGGTCGGCAAAATCCGTCGCGTAAAAGAGGCTCAGCGTCGTGCGGCTGAGGATGTTGCCCTGCTGGGCGCGCGCCAGTTCCTCGGCCACTAGCGTCGAGCGTTTCAACCCCACCTGCACCGTGGCGTGCCCGGCACTCTCCAGCCAGTCCACCAGCAACTGAATCTGCGTCGAGCGTCCCGAGCCGTCGGCACCCTCGACCACGATGAGTTTGCCCACCAGCTTGTCCAGATCCACGCCGGGGATGCCGTGCCCGTAGAAGCGGTGTCGCGTCTTCTGCGGCACGATCACCCGCAGCGAGCGCGGCGGCAGCGCGCCGGGCCCGGACGCTGCGGCGGACTGTGGGCTTGAACGTGTGCGGTTCATGAGCGGGAGCGGCTGAAAGGTTTGCGCAGCGCAAAGTCGGCCAGTTTCAACCGCCGGGCCACATGCGCCCGCACGACGTTCTGCTGCGCTTCGATGCTCTGGTTGGCGTCAATTTCGATGAAATTGAATTCCTTGCTCATGGCCAGGTATTGCTCGAGCAGCCGGCTCTGAAAGATGCGGAAACTCTCGTACGGATCGCTCGACAGATGCAGATCCATGCCCGCCTCGAAATACTTGAGCGCCGGCCGGCCGTCCAGAATCCGGCTCAGCGACACTTCCAGGTCCGCCTTGAAGAAAAACACCAGGTCCGGCAGCGCCGCAAAGCTGTAAATGTCCCGCACCCACTGCGGCGGGCAGCCGCGCACCACGTCGCGCGCAAACGCCGTGAAGATGTACCGGTCACAGAGCACCAGATAGCCGGCCCGCAGCAGCGGCACCAGTTGCCGCTCGTACCGGTCGGCAAAATCGGTGGCGTGAATCAGACAAAAGGTCGTCGGCGTGAGCAGCTCCTCCTTTTTGCCGCGCGCCGTGGCGCTTTTGACCAGATCCGAGGAGTTCCATTCGCTGAAAAACACCTTCAACTGCTGCGCCTCCAGCCAGCGCTTGAGCAGGTGAATCTGCGTGGACTTGCCCGCGCCATCGAGTCCTTCGACGGCGATGAGCCGGCCCGGAAAACCCCGTTCGGCGAAAGTCTTCATCCTCGCGGTGCCAAGCATAACCGCCGGAGGGCCAAAAGCAACGCCCGCCGGCCCGGCCACCCACGGCGGCGGCCGCCGCTCGCGCACCGACCGCCGCGCCGGCTCAATAGTACACCGCGTAGTTGGTTCGGTAGGAATCGGTGACCGCCCAGAGATTGATCGGCGAGAGCGAACGTCCGAACCGCAAAAAATCCACCCGGTTGTCCACCATCGCGTAGTTCGATCCGCCGCTGCGGGTCTTGGGGCCGCGGCCCGAATGACGGCTTTGCTCGACCTCGTCCACGTCGTTGCCGTTGCCCTCGTAAAAATCCATGTAGTAATGCGGGGAGCGGGTCTCCTTTTCCCCGAAGAGGATCGTGTCCGACGGATAGCGAACCAGAAGTTCCTTCAAGCCCTGCGGATAACTGGCTTGCACGTAGGCCTGCCAATCCGCGCTGCTCAGCACGGACTGGAAATAGTCGTTAAAGGCGTTGATCAGGTAGCTCCGCGGTGCACCATCGGCAGGATAGAGGTTGGTGTTGACCGGTTGGGTGGCCGGATTCGGCCCGTCGCTCGGGCAAACGAGCAACCGCAACTCACGGTAATAGGGTTGGAGCCGATGCGGCCAGCGCCCGTTGACCAGACGGGGC
>CAYXJB010000275.1:0-3380 GCA_964465445.1 uncultured Verrucomicrobiota bacterium | reverse complement strand
CCGAGCCGTAATACATCTCGTATTCGCCGTCGAACGAGTTGGCCAGCGTCGCGTCGTAGAGCAATCGTACGCCGCTGGCATATTCCACGACGAGCTGCACGGTATCGGGCACGTCGCGACCGTCGTCGCGCCAGAGGGCAAGCGAACCAAAACCGGTGACCGCCACGGGTTGGTCGTTGATAAACCAGCCGGCCTGATCGAGCGCGTGAATGCCGATTTCGCCGACCAGGCCCGGCGAGGTGGCCCGATGCAGCCGCCAGTTCATGGCCTTTTCGCGTTCGGGATTCGGTGAGGTGCCGCGCCAGCTTTGTTTCTTGTGCCATTGGGCACGCGCCAGGGCAAACCGGCCCAGCGCACCGGACCGAACAAACGGCAACAGCCAGTGCCGCTGCGGATCGCACCGGAGCTGCAAGCCGGCCTGAAAAAACCGGTCCGGGGTGTTTCGGGCCGCCTGGGCGATGGCTCGCGCGTCCTCGATCGTGTGAGCCAGGGGCGCTTCGCAATAGACGTGTTTGCCGGCCTGCAGCGCGGCCACCGCGATCTCCCGATGCAAGTGCGACGGGGTGGCGATGATGACCGCCTGGACGTCCTTGTTGTCGAGCACCGCGCGGTAATCTTCGAACAGCGCAGCGCCGGGCACCTTGCTGGCGCTGCGGGTGAGCATGGGTTTGTAATTGTCGCACAACGCCACCACCTCGGCGTGGGTTTCCTCGCGCGGCCAGCGTTCGAGTTGATCGAGGATTTCGCGGCCCCACGGGCCCAATCCGATGACGGCGACTTTCACTTTGGGGCCTTCACGTTTGGGCTCGGGCGCGGGCGCAGCGGCAGCCGCCGGTTGCGTTTCCTGAGCCAACAGTTCGGCGGCCTGCATCATCGCCAGCAGGGCCGCGGAGCCGGTTTTGACGAAGTCTCTGCGGGAAAAGCCGCTGTTGCGTGCGTCTGAATTCATAGGTTCGAACTCTCAGCGCCTGCGAAAGCTCTCGAAAGCCGGGCCGAATTTCAATGCGGAATCCTCGCGTTCAGCGGCCGGACTGCGGCTTGGCGCTGCCACTCTCCAAACCCAGCACCCAATGGATGGCCCCGAGCAGATGCTGCTGGAATGCGCGGGCGGTTTCGGGCGGGTTTTTGCGTGCTCCGGAGGCGTCCTTCCAATCCGGATCCCAGACATCCTCGCGGTGACCGAGCGAGGTGTAGAGCACCCGGCCCTTGCCGTAGCGTTTGCACCAGGCAATGGGATAATCGCCGGGCGTTTTCTCGTTGGGATGCCGGTCGAGTGTGAGCAGGCCGTGCACCTGGCTGCGCTCAAAGCCGTTGAGCAGATAAATCTCGTCGAACACGCCAAACCGGGCGGGGAAATGCCGCGTGGCGGCATGGCGACTGTCCTGGTTGATGACCTCGACTTCGACCTGCGGGCCGTGCGTTCGGAATTCGCCGCCGATCATCTGCGCGTACGGATGCAGCGGTTTGTGACCGCGAAAGGTATCGGTGGCGGCGTGAATTCCCACAAAGCCCTTCCCGCTCCGAATCCACTCCAGGAACGCGTTCACATCGGGCAGCAGCAGATCGCCGGTGGTGCTGTTGAAGACGACCGCGTCGTAGCTCTTGAGCCGCTCGGCGCTCAGCGCATCGGCCAGCGCCTTTGCGTTGGCCGCATGCACCAGCGCCTTGTCCGGTTTGCCGTCGGCGCCCTGGAACTGCGGCGCTTTGGGGTCCACGTCCACCACCTCGACGGTGAACCGGCCCGAGCGCTCGGCCAACTGGCGCAACACGCGGTTGCCGACCGGAATCGAGGCGTGCCGGAATCCCTCCGTGACGCTCACCACCAGAACGCGCTTGGGAGCAGCAGCGCACGGCAACGGCGCGTGACACATCAAAACCACTCCCACAACCGGCAGCCACGCAGCGAACGGAAACAAGCGACACCAGCATCCAGTTTTCATAATCCAAACCCCGCAACGCGGGCTGAAATTAGGACTTGGGCCCGCGGAGGGGAATTCAATTTTTCAAGTCGCTCAAGCCAATTGCGCCAACCGTGCCAGCGCATCGAGTACGAACCCGCGAACCGCAGTTGCTTGCGGCACAAACCCGCCGGGCCGGGCTCGCAATTGCCCGCGCCGGCATTTTGTGAACCGGGAGCGTGCGCGGTTATTCAGTGCGGCGTTCTGGCCGGACGGCGGCCGGCTCGGGGGCCGTTTCGTTGCTCGAGCCGTCCTGCGGGGCGGGTTTGGGTTCCTCCGTGGTGTCCGTCGCCGTGGCGTGTTTGCGCAGCGTTTCCAGATCGTGATAGCCCACGAGCACTTCCTGGATGACGCCGCGCCGGTCAATGAAAAAGGTCGTCGGAATGGCGCTGACGTCCTTGTAGGGCGCAGGCAGGTCATCGGCCGAGCCGATGGGGTAGTTGATTCCCTTGCGCTTCACGAACTCGCGCAACGTCGGCTCGTCCTCCTTGCTGATGCCGACAATGACCAGATCGCTTTCGGACAAATCCTTTCGCAGTTGGATGAAATGCGGGATTTCCTTCACACAGGGGGGACACCACGTGGCCCAGAAATCCAGGATCACGCGCCGCCCGCGCAACTCGCTCAACCGGAGCGTCCGGCCATCGAGCGTTCGCACGACGAAATCCGGCGCTGCGACGCCTTTCCAACGTTCGAAATCGGTGTCTTCGGCGACGGTGCTCACCAGGAATTTCTGGAACCGCTCCTTGATCTTCGGAAGCATTCGCACCACTGTTGCGAAAGCCACCACACCGATCAAAATCCCGAGCACCGAAAGCACGATGCCCGCCCACGCCGTGCCGTTGCGACCGGTTCGACGCGCCACATGCAGCACTCCCACGATCAAACCGATCAGGCCGAAAAATGCACCCACGACAAAAACACCGGTCAACAGCGCAAGGATTCCCAGAATCAGACTGCTCAGCGCCAGCGCCCGGCTCGCCGGCGGCCTTGGAGCTTCGGGCTGTAGAAGAGGCGGTTCAGATGCGGCATTCATAACGCGCTCAGGCATCGCGACGCGCTCGAACCGGCGCGCCCTGCAGTGGCTGTCCGGCCTGGATTCGAACCAGGACTAAGGGCTCCAAAGGCCCGTGTGCTACCATTACACCACCGGACAAGCCATTGGAATCGTACCGTTCCGGCCCGCCGCGCGCAAAGGAATTTCAAGCCGCCCGCGGGGTAGTGTTCGTCAATTGTCAGTCGGAGGGGATTAAAGGCGGGTTGGGTTTGAGGTGAAATTGGGGGCTGGACTTCCACCACTCCCACCAGCGCTGCGGCTCGGCCAGCAGACGTTTGAGTTGCAACAGCCGCTCGGCCCGGACCGGATCCCAACTGCGCCCCTGGCGTTTGAACCGCCGGTTGATCTCCAACTTCTTCTCCACC
>CAYXJB010000274.1:0-3443 GCA_964465445.1 uncultured Verrucomicrobiota bacterium | reverse complement strand
CAGCAGCGCACTCAACACCGCCACGATCACCACCACCACCAGCAACTCGACCAGCGTCCAGGCCGCCGGCCGGCCGGAACGGACCGGGCCGGGTGGCGGCACGACCGGGCGGGGTTGAGCCGCCGCTGGCATGGCTCGACTCAGGGCAGGTGTGCTCCGACGCGATAGAACGCCCGGCCCGGCGGTGGATTGGTATCCTGCAACGTCAGTTCCCCGCCTGTTCCGGGCGTCAGGGCCGATGCAGGCGTCCAGGCCACAAAATCCGTCGTGCGCTCCAACACGTAGAGCCAGTTGGTGTCGCTGAGCAAACGCACACTGCCGGGCGTCGGGCCCGCGGCGACCCGGCTGACCGGCGACGGGGACGCGAACACGAAGTTGTCCACCCATCCATGCGCCAGCACCGAGCCTTCAAAGCCCGGAAACTGACCCGCGTCGTTGTAGCTGCTCACACTGAGGTGATCCACGGCAAAGTCGCTGAACCCCGGCCCGAGCGTCGCGTCCTGGATCGGCCCGATCGGCACGCCGTTGCTGCTCATGGTGGTGTGCAACCGGCCCTCTTCGGCAAAAAACCGCATCGTGACCCGGTACACGGCCCCGGTCGCCAGCTCCAGCGGGAAGGTGAATCCGCCGCTGCTGAACTCGTTGTTGCTGGAAATGAGCACTGGCGAAATCGTCGCTCCAAAACCCGAGTCCCAGAAATAATTCCATTCGACCAAGTTGGGGGACTGATAACCCGACCCGCGCACAAAACCGCTGTTGGTCGCCTGCTCCAGGTTCATCAGCCCCACGGCGATTTGAAAGGTGAACGTCTTGTTGGTGTCCACCCCGGGCCCGATGTCGTGCAGCAGCAGATCGAACGAGAGCAGAAAATCGTTCGTTCGACTGAGCACCGGGCCGATCGGACGGCAGAAATAGCTGTTCGATCGGGACGAGTCCCAGGTCACGTTCAGACGACCCGCGCCCGAATCCCACCCGAACAACGTCGCATCGCCGTACACCGCCCAGCCCGAGCCCAACGGATCGCTCAAGAAGCCCTCGGTGAGCGTCACCGGGTGAGCGAGGTTCAACGGCAACAACACGCCGGCCAACGCCGGCATCCACACACGCTTTGTCATGGCACTGATCTTTCAACAGGTTCGCGGCGCAAACCACGAACCGGGTTTTCGCTTGAGAGACCAGCGCGGGGATGACGGCGTCCTTGTCCTTTGCCGCGGCCGGCGGCCCCGGCACAAAAACAAAAACGCCTTCACCCTCCGCAACCCGGAGAATGAAGGCATTGCTCACGAATCCGCGCGAAAAACCGTTCGCGACGGCTGGCCTCATCCTTCTCTTTGCGGAGAAGTGCTCCGAAACCGTTCGGAGCTGACGAGCACAGCCAGACCGGTATCCTGACTCCGGACCTCGAGCCTCGTTCCCGCCTTCCCGCCGCGCCGGCGGCAGTGGCCTGTGGGAACTCGTAGTCCGTTACAGTGGCGCAACCGTCCCCGAGTCTCACGGGGTTCCCTGTCATCTGGCTGCGAACGGACGAACCACCGGTTCGTCCCTGTCAAAGAACAGCGCGTTTTTAAAACCCCGCCCGGCCTCCGTCAAGCCCGCACCTCCGGCCGGCTCAGCGCTCGCCCTCCAGCCGCTCGTACAACTCGCGCGCCGCGGGCCGATCCGGCTGCGCGCGCATCAGCCGCTCGAGCATCGCCCGCACGGCTGCCGGACGCCGCGCCGCCTCGAGCGCCGCGCGGCTCAGGCATTGCGCATAACCGGCGGTGAAATCCGGGCTCAATTCAGCGCTCCGGATGTAGTGTTCCAGCGCCGTCTCCGACCGCCCCTCGGCCTCGACCACCAGGCCGAGCACGTATTCGTCACGCCCCTGACGAAACCGCGCCACCCGTTGCCCAAACGCAGCCGCATCCGCACTCAACCCCAGAGCCGATGACACGTCGCATGCCGCGCACTGCGCGAGCAGTTCGGCGAACGGCCGCAGCGTCAGAACCGGTTCGCCTCCGGCCCGCGGCGCTTCGAACATCACCCGTGGATGATCATCGGTGTTGAGCGGCGCGCCGGAAGCCATGCGACGCAACGCAGGCGCATCAGCGGCCAGCCGACCGAACAGGCGCACCGAATCACTCAGCGCCAGGCGTTTCAAGTCCGCTTCCAGCGCGGCCGCGGCCGGACGGCGGGTTTCGATCCATTGCGGATGCCAGCCGACCGGCCGGCGCGCGGCTGGACCGCCGTCGCCCCTTCCCACCAATCCCAGCACCGGTGTGTCGGCGTTCCAGTCCAGCCACCATGCCTGCGCATCGGGAAACACCTCAAGAAAACTGCCCACGATCATCCGCAACACCGAGAGGCGCAGTTGGTACAACGGCAACCACTGACACACCAGACCGCCCTCCGACAGGCGGGCGCGCATAGCCCGGAAATGTTCCACCGTGTAGAGCGTGCCCGCCCCGTCCCGCGCCGGATGAAACAAATCCGCCACGATCACGTCGTAGCGGTCCGAGCCCACCCGCACAAACCGGCGCGCATCGGCCACGTGCCATCGCACCCGGGGCAGGCGCGCCGCGCCGAAGTTCTCCGGCTCGAACCAGCGCATCAGCTCGATCACCTCGGGCAACAGCTCGACCCCGTCGCATTCGAGTTCCGGATGCAGCGTTCCGGCGCCCAGCGTGATGCCCGTGCCCGTGCCCAGAAACAGCGCCCGACGCGGTTGCGGATGCAGCAACAGCGGCACGTGCGCTTGCAAGCGCAGCCGCCCCGCCGCCGCCGTGCCGCCCATTTGAAACCGATCGTTCACGCGCAGCATCCGATCGCCCAAACCGTCCTCGACCACGCTCACCGACGCCATCGCCCCGGCTCGAAACGCGAGCAATCGCTCCCCCTGCTCCAGCCGGACCAGCCGCAAATCCAGCGGCCACACCGTCCACAGCGCCAGCGCCACGACTGCCCAAACCGCCCGCCGCGGGGCAAACCACAGGGCCAGCGCGCCGTAGCCCAGCACCACGAGCGTCCAGGCGAGCTTGGCGCCCAGCCCCGGGAGCAACACCACGCCGAAGAGAATCGGCGCCAGGGCCGCTCCGAGCGTGTTCCAGGCCAGCGCCCGTCCCACACCGCCGTCGGGGCCGCGCGCCACTTGCAACAACGTCGCGCAGACCGCACCCAGCCAGAACGCGGGCAATCCCAGAACCAGACACGCCGTCGCCGTCTCCGCAGCCAGCCGTCCCCGGTCCGTCGGTCCGAGCATTTCTCGACACATGCCAAACACATCATGCCCTCGGGCCAGCAGCGCACCGGCGAGCACGCACGCAACCGCGCTCGCGGCCAGACTCGTGCCCAGCCAGTTGGCCTGCGGCCGATCTCGCCACCAACGTTGATACGCCGCGGCGCCGAACGCGTTGGCCAGTAGAAACACCGCCAGCGGCATCAAATGGTGGTTTTGAAAGTTATCC
>CAYXJB010000273.1:2808-3481 GCA_964465445.1 uncultured Verrucomicrobiota bacterium | reverse complement strand
CGCATGGCTACAACGATGCCGCACCTCCGGTGCTCGATCTGGCGGACCCGTTGCACCACAAACCAAGCGCCGTAGGCGCGACATCTCTGTAGATCGCGACATCCAAAAACACCCTCGAGCCCCGTCAGGGGGCGGCATCATCTGCGCAATTATTCCTCGCAAGATTTGAAAATGTATTCCGGTTGATATTCCACGCCGAATTTCTCCAACAACTGGGTGTATTCCTCGCGGAACGTTTTTTTGGCGTGATGGGTCTGTTGGTTTTGGATGTATCGGATCACGGTGCTGATTTGGGATCGCGAATAGGAAAACGCGCCGAATCCCTCTTGCCAGGCGAAACGTCCCGCAACCCAACGCTTCTCGTTGATGAACCGTGACGAATTGGCCTTGATTGTGCGGACCAGATCCGAAAGCGACGCATCGGGCCGTAGCCCCACCAGCAAATGCACATGATCGGGCATGTTGTTGATCGCGATCAGCTTGTGGTTTTGGCCGGAGACAATCCCGGTGATGTATTTCTGCAACTCATCGTTGTGTTCGGGCTTGATCAAATTTTGTCGTCCTTCGACGGCAAAAACGATGTGGATGTAGATTTGTGTGTAGGTGTTGGCCATGGCCGAAGATGGCACGAGTTGGCGGGTTTGAAAAAGGTTTCGTGTGGCACACGATGCCG
>CAYXJB010000273.1:0-2798 GCA_964465445.1 uncultured Verrucomicrobiota bacterium | reverse complement strand
TGGTGGCGGGGCGCATGGCTACAACGATGCCGCACCTCCGGTGCTCGATCTGGCGGAGATGCCGCACCACCCCGCGCGGCGTCCCGCGCAACGTCGTTGTTGCCCGGCATTCCAAGCGCCGTAGGCGCGACATCTCTGTAGATCGCGACATCCAAAAATCCCCGAGCCCCGTTAGGGGCGACATCTTTGTCTCCGCCTTGAATCGTTTGCCCGCACAAACCAAGCCCCGTTAGGGGCGATATCTCTGTAGATCGCGACATCCAAAAACACCCTCGAGCCCCGTCAGGGGCGACATCTCTGTACGCCCCGCCCGCGACACCCTCCACACAATCGTCGGTGTCGTGCGCGCCGACGCACGGCCTGCGCTCGTTGTTTAGAACGCTCGACACCTGCGGGTCGGCTTCTGCAGACTCGGGTTTGTGAAGAAACGACTGGGTGCGCGATTTCGCGCCAATTTCGTCACCGGCCTGGCGGTGCTGTTGCCGGCGCTCATCACGCTGGCGGTCGTCAAATGGCTCTTCGGCACGGTGGCCAGTTTCACCGACGCGCTGTTGTTTTTTCTGCCGCGGGACCTGACGCACGCCGAGGGCGGGCGCGGCCCGATGCACTGGTATTGGAGTCTGCTGGCGTTGATGCTGGCCGCGGCGCTGGTCGCTCTGGTGGGCTGGATGGCGCGCTATTACATCGGCAAACGGTTCATCGGCTGGCTCGACGCCACGATGCTGCGGCTGCCGTTGCTCAACAAAATCTACGGCACCGTCAAACAGGTCAACGAAGCCTTCAGCTCGACCAAGAAAACCGCCTTCAAAACCGTCGTGCTGGTCGAGTTCCCGCGCGAGGGGCTTTATTCGATCGGCTTTGTCACCGGCGAGCAACATCAGGAAGTGCAGTCCCGCACCCGGGAACGCGTGGTGAGCGTGTTCGTGCCCACCACGCCCAACCCGACGACCGGTTTTCTGATCCTGGTGCCGGAAGACAAACTCATCAAACTGGACATGGCCGTGGCCGACGGCATCAAATTCATCATCAGTCTGGGTTCGATTTCGCCGGAATTCGCTCCCGGGCCGGCCGTGCCGATGTCTTCGCTCGCACCGCCCCAACCCTGAACCCTCCGGGTGCGCGCTGCCCCTGCGGCGCTGCGGCCCTGCCCGCCGATGATCGAGCTTGCCACCGGCCTGATTATGCGCACCTGGCCGCTGACCGAGACCAGCCTCATCGTCGAATGGCTCACCGCCGAGTCGGGCCGGTTGTCCACCGCCGCCAAGGGCGCCCGCCGGCCGCGCTCGCCGTTTCTGGGCAGGCTCGATGTCTTTTACGAGGCGCGCATCACCTTCGTGCGCAGCCGGCACTCGGAGCTGCACACCTTGCGCGAGGTGCGCCTGCTGCGCACCCACGACGTGCTCCGGCGCGACCTGGATCGGCTGGCGCTGGCGGCGTATTGCGCCCGACTGCTGGAGCAATCCACCGAGACCGACACGCCCGTGCCGCGCCTCTATGAATTGATGCGGGGACTGCTCGCTCGCTTGGACACGCATCCGGCCGCGCCGCAGTTGGTGTTCGCCTTCGAGCTCAAACTGCTGCGCGAGCTGGGTCTGCAGCCCGTCCCGGAACGCACCTCGCTGGACGCCGTTGGTCGTGAATTGCTGGTGCGCCTGACGCAGAGCGACTGGCCCGAGGTGTCGAAGACGACGTTGACACCGGCGCAGATCAATGCCCTGCGCCTTTTCCTGCACGGCTACCTGATTTTTCATCTGGGCCGCATCCCCCGTGGCCGGCCCGTGCAACCGCACCACGCAGGCGCACCCTGAGCGCGCCCGGGTGCAGTTGCCGGCCTCGCGCAGGACGGCCGGGCCCGCAATTTTCCAACCGCCGATCGTCGGAAAAGCGCAACGAACTCGCCGCGAAGAATTCGTTTCGACGTTTCGGACCGTCGCGATTACTCTGGGCTGCGATGGCCGCCGAAACCGGGTTGACGCCGATGATGGCGCAGTATCGCCGCATCAAGAGCGAGCTGCCCAGGGACGCGTTGCTGCTGTTTCGCCTGGGGGATTTTTACGAGATGTTTTTCGAGGACGCGCAGATCGGCGCGCAACTCCTCAACCTGGCCCTGACCCGGCGCAACGGCGTGCCCATGTGCGGCGTGCCGGCTCACGCCGCGTCGGCCTACATCGGACGGTTGCTCCGCGCCGGACGCAAGGTCGCCATCTGCGATCAGCTCGAAGAAGCGCGTCCGGGCAAACTGGTCAAACGCGACGTCACCCGAATCCTCTCGCCGGGCACGCATTTCGATGAACGCCTGCTGGCCGCCGACCGGAACAATTTTCTCGCCTCGGTCTGCGCGCTGGCCAGGCGCTTCGGGCTGGCGCTGGTGGACCTGACCACCGGCGAATTTCTGGCCACGGAACTCGAATCGGAAGCCGCCCTGCTGGCCGAGTTGGAACGGGTGCGTCCGGCGGAAGTGATTTTCCCGTCCGAAGCACGCGAGCTGGCCGATGCGTTGCTCGGGTCGCGCAGCCGGTCCGAAGCGCCGGCAAACGGGCAGACGCCCGCCGGCGCGCCGCCGGAACGGCCCGAGCCCGGGCGCTCGCTCTTCGGCTGGGTGGCCAACGGCTACGAAGACTGGACGTTCGCCCCCGAAACCGCGCGCCACACGTTGCTGGAACATTTCAAGGTCGCCTCGCTCGACGGATTCGGATTGCGCGATCGCCCGGCGGCCCTGGGCGCCGCGGGCGGCGCGCTTCATTGCAATTGCGGGCCGGACAGATCCTGACCGATTTCGGGCGCATCAACACCCAGCA
>CAYXJB010000272.1:0-3511 GCA_964465445.1 uncultured Verrucomicrobiota bacterium | reverse complement strand
TGCCCATGAACGGCTGGCGGAATTCGAAGCGCTGCAGCTCGCCGGCCGGCGGTGCGGTGCGGCAGCCCGTCAGCACCAACCCGGCTGCGAGGCACAACCAGGCTTCAATCGGCAACCCGAGACAGTGTCGAGCCAGGAGGCTTCTCATGGGCCGGCCAGTGTGGAACAAGCGTGGGTGCGACGCAACGTCGGCCGGTTTTTTGGTTGCAGGTCGGCGCACGGCGTTGAACGATTGGGTGTAATCATGAAACCGGGCCTTGGGTGTTGGGAAGCCTGTCTGCGGCGGGCCCGCCGTCTGTGGAAGGGCTTTACGCTCATCGAGTTGCTCGTGGTCATTGCGATCATTGCGATCCTGGCGGCGCTGCTCCTGCCCGCGCTCGTCGTCGCCAAGGAGAAGGCGCGTCGCACGGCGTGTTTGAACAACATTCGGCAGGCGATCATCTCGGTGCATTTGTACGGGAACGATTTTCAGGAGTTCGTGCCCAGCGGTCGCGACAACAACGGCCAGTGGCATTCGATCCGCATCTCCAGCGTCAGCTACACCAACCTGGTGCAGTACACCGGCAATTTCAAAATCATGGACTGTCCCAATTTCACCTTTGGCACCCAGCCGCGCTATGATGGCCGATGGGGTTATCTGGTCGGGTACAACTATCTGGGCGATGCGAACATGAGCGCCTGGCCGCGCACCTCGCCGCTGTACTGGAATTCGCCGCGCAAAACCACCGAGGCGGGCAACAACTACATCATCGCCGACGCCAATCACTGGGGCGATGTGCTCTTGATGGCGCCGCATCGGGCCACCGGGCCGTTTCAGGTCAACGGCGCGACCTTCACCCGCGCGCTCTCGGCCACGCTCAGCGATCCGCGCAAGGCCGGCGCGGCGGGCGGCAACGTGGGGTATTTGGATGGCTCGGCGCGCTGGTTCAATGTGCGCGCAATGACCAACCGCTACGCCTCCTCCTACGTCCTATATTTCGGCCTGTGGTAAGCGGCGCGCGCCGGCACGCCACGGGCGGCGACAATCTGCGATTCCGCAGCCGGGCTTCGGAGTTCAGGCCGGCGACGTCGCGCCGCGTTTGCGTCCCAGGGCATGCGTCGCGTGGCCGTAAAACGCCTCGGCGCATTCCATGAGCGTCTCGCTCAGCGTCGGGTGCGGATGCACCGTCAGGGCGATATCCTCGGCCGTGGCGCCCATTTCCAGGGCCAGAACTGCTTCGGCAATGAGCTCGCCGGCGCCCGGACCGCAAATGCCCACGCCCAAAACGCGTTCGCTCTCAGGATCAACGAGCATCTTGGTCAACCCGTCGGTCCGATCGAACGAAATCGCCCGGCCCGAAGCCGCCCAGGGGAACTTGGCCACTTCGTAACGGATGCCACGCGCCTGCGCCTCGGCCTCGGTCAGACCACACCAGGCCAGCTCCGGGTCGGTGAAGACCACCGCCGGAATGACGATGTTCTCGAAGGCGCTGGGCTGGCCCAGAATCACCTCCACGGCAATGCGTGCCTCGCGATGCGCCTTGTGGGCGAGCATCACGCCCCCGACGATGTCGCCGATCGCGTAAATGTTTGGGTCGTCGGTTTGCTGGCGGTTGTTGACTTTGACGAACCCTTTGTCGTCGAGCGTCACACCGGTGTTTTCCAGGCCCAGATCGTTGCTGTTGGGCACGCGACCGACGGCGACCAGCACCCGGTCGTAGAGTTCTTGGAGCGTCCGGCCGTTGTATTCCATGCGGACCTTGATTTGTTTGCCCGCGGTGGCCATCTGGCTGACTTTGACGCCGAGACGAATTTCTTTGAACGCCTTTTGTGCGGCGGCCACGACCGGGCGGGTCAAATCGGCGTCGGCCCCGGCCAACACTCGATCCAGCGCCTCCACGACGGTGACGCGGCTGCCCAGGGCGGCATAGACCGTTCCCAGCTCCATGCCGATGTAGCCCGCGCCGACCACCAGGAGCGTTTCGGGCACTTCTTCCAGCTCGAGCGCCTGGCGCGAGGTCATCACCCGCGGATTGCCCAGGTCGAACGCTTTGGGCATGGCCGCGCGCGAGCCGGCGGCCAGAATCGCTTTTTCGAACCGGATGAAGCCCTGGCCCTGTTCGGTCTCGACCCGCAGTGTTTGCGAGTCCTCGAAGTATCCCCTGCCCTGGAGCACCTGCACGTTGCGCAACCGGGCCAGTTGCGCGATGCCCGAACCCAGCCGCGCCAGCACCGACTCCTTCCAGGCGCGCAACTTCGCCAGATCCACTGTCGGCTCGCCGAAGGCAATGCCGCGATGGGCCGACTCGCGCGCCGCGCGAATCTGGTGCGTGGCATGCAGCAGCGCCTTGGAGGGAATGCAGCCGCGGTTCAGACACACCCCGCCCAGGCGCGGTTCGCGCTCGACCAGGATAACCTTCTTGCCGTGGTCGGCGGCGTAAAATGCCGCGACGTAGCCGCCCGGCCCGGCACCCACGACGACAATTTCGGTTTCAATCGGTTGCATGCGAATCCAAACGCTTAGAGTTGGAGCAGCGCCGCATCGAAGTTCTCCAGCGCGGCCACCAGATCCACCATGAACCGCGCCGCCGCCCCGCCGTCAATGACCCGATGGTCATAGGACAACGCCAGCGGCACAACCATTCGCGCCTCGATGCGGCCCTCGCGCACCACGGGGCGCATCGCCCCGCGCCCCAGCCCCAGGATCGCGACCTCGGGTCGGTTGATGATCGGGGTGAAATGCCAGCCGCCAACGGCGCCCTGGTTGGAAATGGTGAACGTGCCGCCCTTGAGTTCCTCGGCGCTGACCTTGCGTTCCCGGGTTTTGCGCGCCAGCGCTTCGACTTCGCCGGCCAGCTCCAGCACGCTTTTTTTGTCCACGTCCCGCACCACCGGCACGATCAGCCCCTGAGCCGTGTCCACTGCCAGGCCGATGTGGAAGTAGTGCTTCAAAATCAGCTCTCCGGTCGCCTCGTCCAGGCTGGCGTTGAACTGCGGATGCCGCTGGAGCGTGGCCACCAGCGCCTTGAGAATCAGCGGCGTGAGGGTGAGTTTGACGCCGCGCTGCTCGTACGCCGGGCCGTACTGGCGGCGCAACTCACTCAACCGCGTCAAATCCGCCTCGTCGAACTGCGTCACGTGCGGGATCGTCGTCCAACTCTCGCTCATGCGCCGGGCGATGACCTGACGCAGGGGTGAAAGCGGTTGACGGCTGATCGGTCCCCACTTGGAGAAATCCACCGCCTCGGCGCCCGGGCGTGCTGCCGGCGGCGTTGCCGGCCCGGCCGCAGACGCAGCCGCCGCACGCGCAGCCAGCGTTTCCAACCGCTGGATGTAGGCGCGCACATCGCCAATTTCGATCCGCCCGCCCCGACCGCTGCCGCGAATCCGGCGCAGGTCAATGCCCAAATCCCGCGCGATGCGCCGCAATGACGGCGCGGCGACCGGCTCGGGCAACTCGGCTTCGGCAACCGGGGACCTGACCATCGGTTGAGCGGGCTCGACTGGCGGCGGCGCGACCGCCGGGCGCGGT
>CAYXJB010000271.1:0-3523 GCA_964465445.1 uncultured Verrucomicrobiota bacterium | reverse complement strand
CTCGGCGCGTTCGGGCATTTGAGTTGTGTGCGCCTGGCCGACGGTCGGGTACTCTGGCGGCGGCATCTGGTGCGGGATCTGGGCGGGCAACTGCCGAAATGGGGCGCCAGCGCCACGCCGTTGCTGGTGGAGAATTTGCTCATCGTCAATCCCGGCGGACCGGAGGCGTCGGCTGTCGCGCTGGATGCGCGCACAGGTCGGGTGCGCTGGAAAACGCCGGGTACGCCCGCCGGTTACAGCTCGTTCATCGTCGCGACCCTGGGCGGGCGGCGCCAGATCGTGGGCCTGGACGCCGAATCGCTCGGGGGCTGGGATGTAAAAACCGGCGAGCGGCTTCGGCGCGTGGTGCCGCCCCTCTCGGGAGATTTCAACGTGCCCACGCCGATCGTGCTCGAGAATCGGTTGCTGGTGGCCACCGAAAACAACGGCGCGCGGCTCTACGCGTTCGAGAGTGACGGGCGCATCCGGCCCGAACCGGTCGCCTCCAGTGCGGAACTTGCGCCGGTCACCGCCACGCCAGTGGCCGTGGGCCGGTGCGTGTTCGGAAGCGGTCGCGGGTTGGTGTGACTGGATGCGGCGGCTGGGCTCAAAACCCTCTGGCGGGCTGAGGAAGCGGCGTTCGACGAGCACGCGTCGCTGATTGCCGACGAGCGTTCGGTGCTGGCCGTGGCGCTGGACGGCGAATGCCTGCTGATCTCGGTCCGGCCCGACGGCTGCGCAATCCGCTCGCGGGTGCGGCTCTTCGAGGATGGCGAGTCGTGGTCGCATCCGGCCTGGGCGGGGGATCGGCTTTACGTGCGCGGGCCGGAGCGGATCTGGTGTTTGGATTTGCAGTCGGAGTGAGGCTCGCGCCCGGCTTGGGCCGTGCACGCGGCCGGTTCGAACAGCGCGATTGGGATGAATACCGCGACGCCGGTGTGCGTCGCGGCAGGCAGCATGAAATCAGCTTTGCCCTCTGTGCACGGTGGGATGGTTCGGTCCGGCGTCTCGCGCCGGGTGTTTCTTGAACGCGCGGCGGCCATGAGCGCACTGGCGCTCTGGGGTCGGCTGCCCGATGCGGTGTGGGCCGCAGGCGGTGCAACGCAGGTCGAGCCGGTCGAAGCGGAGTTGTCCGGGCCGGCGCGCGGGCCGTGGCGACGCCTGTTTCTGGACGCAACGGTGATCGAGGAGCAGCAGGGACTGACGCGAGTTTTCCATGCGGCGGGGAAGCATCCGGCCAATCCGCTGATCCGACGCGATCAACCCTGGGAGGCGGTTTCGGCCATCACCGGCCCGTACGTGTACGGTACGGTGTTTCGCGAGCAGGGCCGATTCCGACTCTGGTACGAACTCCACAACAGGGGCTCGCACACCGGCTACGCCGAGTCGGCTGACGGGTTGAACTGGACCAAGCCGAAGCTGGGGCTGATTCGCTTCCAGGGTTCGACCGACAACAACCTGGTCGTGTCGGTGTTCGACCGGGAGGCGACCGGCGGAGTGTGTCACAACCCGAGCGTGATCCGTTGTCCGGGCCCGAGTGATCCGCAAAAGCGCTACGCGCTCTTTGGGTTCGATCGGGACGTCGGCCCGCGGGTGGCGTTTTCGGCCGATGGCTTGCGGTGGCGGTTCGCGCCCGAAACAGCGTCCGAACCGCTGTTTCGTTCATCGGACGTGGTAAATTTTTTCTACGATCCGCTGCAAGAACGCTTCTGCGCCACCTGGAAGACGCGCAACCGGCGCGGTCGTGCCGTGGGCGTGGCCTGGTCCAAAGACGGCCTGGTCTGGACCAAACCCTTCGACGGGCCGGTGTTCGTGGCCGACGATCTGGACCCGGACGCAACGCAAATTTACGGAATGCCGGTGTTTCCGTATCAGGGCCTGTATATCGGTCTGCCCTGGATGTATCTGGCGCGCTACATCAAGTACGGCAGTTACAGCGCCCAGCGGATGTACGCGGCGCAGGAGGATTCGCCCCGCGCGATGGAGGTGCAACTGGCCTGGAGCTGGGATCTGGTCAACTGGACGCGCCCGCCGCAGCGGCCGCAGTTCATTCCCCGCACGCCGGGCCAGTGGGACGGCGGCATGATCGTCACCGCGCGCGCCCCGGTCCGCGTCGGCAACGAGCTGTGGTTTTACTACGGCGGCTGCGACGGCTTTCACGACGACCGGCGTGTCAATGCCGCCATCGGCCTGGCGACGTTGCGCCGGGATGGCTTCTGCTCGATGCGCGCCGGCGCGGTCGAGGGCTGGCTGATCTCCCGGCGCGAGCCGGCCCGCGAACCCCGGGTGCTGATCAATGCCCGCACGGAGCGCGACGGTTACGTGGCGGCCGAGTTGCTCGATCGCAAAAACCGCGTCCTGCCGGGTTTTTCGCGTCGCGAGTCCGTGCCCTTCAGCGGCGATTCGGTGGAACACGAGTTGCGCTGGAAAACGACGCGCTTCGCCGCCGGCCAGGCGCCCGGCGATTACAAAATCCGCTTTTGGCTGCGCAACGCCGACCTGTTCTCCTATCTCCCGGGGGGACTGGATCCGAACCAGCCGGATTTCGCCCCGCAACACGAGATCGGCACCTGAGATCGCGCCGCAAGCACGTACCCGTCCGGTGAGTTCGCCGGCGCACCGAGCTGTTTCAACGCGGGCCACGGCGATGACCGTTCCGATGTCGCGCGCCGCCTGCCGGCTGCGAACGCGCCGGACGGATCGCGTCGCCGCCTTTTGGTTCGACGCATCGTTCTGCGATTGAACGGGCCGGTTTTTGCGGGAAAGCTGGCACGCATGACCGACCGCGTCCTGCGCCTGTTTCTGATGGCGATGTTGTTTTTGTCCGGCGCCGGGGCGCTGGGTGCGCAGGTGTCCTGGGCGAAATGCTTTGCCAATGGGCTGGGCCACGAAATGCCCGCGGTGCTGGCGGTGATGGCAGCGGTCATGGGCGGGATGGCCCTGGGCGCGGGGGCGATGGACCGGCGGCTGGCCGGCAGCGCTTCGCCGGGGCTGTGGTATGCGGGTTTGGAGTGGGTGATTGCGCTCTGGGGTTGCGCCGCGGTGCTGGTGATTCCGCTGATCAATGACGCCGCGTTGCAATGGATCGGGAGCGATCCCTCGCCGTTACGGCACTGGCTGATGGCGTTTGCGTTGCCGTTTGCGGCGCTGTTGCCGGCAACCGCGGCGATGGGCGCGACGTTGCCGGCGATGGATCGGTGGCTGGCGCCGCTCTGGCCCGGGCAGCGGTGCATCGGCGCGCTTTACGCCGCCAACACCGCCGGAGCCGTCAGCGGCGCGCTGGCGGCGGCGTTTGTCGCGTTGCCCCTGCTGGGGTTGACCCGAACGCTGGCGGTTTTTGCCCAACTCAACCTGTTGTGCGGGGCGCTCGCGTGGGTGGTGGCCGCGCGACCTCGCGGGGCCGGCGGCCGGGCGCACCGACCCGGGCCGAACCCCGCCAATGCAGCGGCCACCGCCGCGCCGCGTTCGGCTGCCGCCGCGATCGAGCCGGCGAGTTGGCGCGTGCATCCGATCATTTTCCTGACCGGTGTGCTGGGTTTGGGAC
>CAYXJB010000270.1:0-3602 GCA_964465445.1 uncultured Verrucomicrobiota bacterium | reverse complement strand
CGAGACCAACCGGCTGTTCGTCGTCGAAAAGCGCGGCCGCATCATCGTCATTACCAATCTGCTGGCGCCGACGCGGACGGTGTTTCTGGACATCACCGACCGGGTGTCCACATCCGACAGCATTTCCAGCGAGGAAGGATTGCTGGGGTTGGTCTTCCATCCCGGCTACGCGACCAATCGCTTTTTTTTACGTCTTCTACACCGGCCCGGACAACACCGGCAGCGGCACGACGCGCCACGACATTCTTTCCCGATTCAGTGCTTCGGAAGCCGATCCGAATCAGGCCCTGCCGGCCAGCGAGCTGAAGCTGTTGCGCCAACTCGATGAGGCTTCCAATCACAACGGCGGCGACCTGCACTTTGGCCCGGATGGTTACCTGTACGTGTCCCTGGGGGACGAGGGCGGTCAAAACGACGGCTTCAACAACAGCCAGATCATCACCAACGATTTCTTCTCGGCCATCCTGCGCATTGACGTGGACAAGCGCCCCGGCAGTCTGCCCCCCAATCCGCACCCGGCGGCGACAACCTATTACGCCGTGCCGCCGGACAACCCGTTCGTGGGCGCGACGCAGTTCAACGGCCTGCCCGTGGACCCGGCGCGCGTGCGGACCGAATTCTGGGCCGTGGGATTCCGCAACCCCTGGCGCATGTCGTTCGATCCGGACACCGGCCTGCTCTATTGCGGTGACGTGGGCCAGAGCCAGCGCGAAGAGGTGGACCTCGTCTGGCCCGGCGCCAATTACGGCTGGGCGTACTGGGAAGGCAACATTCCCGGTCCCAAATCCAACCAGGCGCCGGCCGGTTTTGTGCACACCCCGCCGTTGCGGGACTATCCGCGCAGCGAGGGACTCTCGGTCATCGGCGGGCGGGTCTATCGCGGCACGCGTCTGTCCCAGCTCTACGGCGCCTACGTCTATGGCGACTACGGCTCAGGGCGCATCTGGGCGCTGCGGCACAGCGGCACCAACCTCACCGAACACACGCTGCTGCTGAGCGACGATCTCAACCTCCTGGGCGTGGCCGGCGTGTCGGCGTTCGGACGCGATCCGTCCAACGACGACATCCTGTATGCCGACGAGCAGAACGGCACCAACGGACGCATCAAGCGCATTGTTTACAACACCGTCACCAACGGCCCGCCGCTGCCACCGACGCTGGCCGACACCGGCGCGTTTACCGACCTGGCCAGTCTCACTCCCGCGCCGGGCATCGTGCCCTACGACGTCAACGTGCCCTTCTGGTCGGATTACGCGCTGAAGTGGCGCTGGTTCTCGGTGCCGGACACCAACCGCGTCATCACCTTCAACCGCACCGGCAACTGGCTGTTCCCCACCGGCACGGTCTGGATCAAACACTTCGAGCTGGAACTGACCAACGGCGTGCCCGAGTCGCGTCGCCACCTGGAAACCCGTTTCCTGGTGCGCATGACCAACGGCGTTTACGGCATCACCTATCGCTGGGGCAATGCGACCACCAACGCCACGCTCGTGCCCGAGGAAGGGCTCGACGAGTGGTTCGTGGTGGATCAGGGCGGCGGCCTGCTGCGCACCCAGCGCTGGCATTATCCGGCCCGCGTCGAATGTCTCCAGTGCCACACCGCCGCGGGTGGCTTTGCGCTGGGCTTCAACACCGCCCAGCTCAATCGCGACTTCGACTACGGCGGCACGCGGACCAATCAAATCGCCGCCCTGAGTCTGGCCGGCTATTTCCACACCAACGTCACGGCCCTGCACACGCTCCCGGCCCTGGCTGCGCCCACCAACCACGCCGTCAGCCTCGAATTCCGCGTCCGGTCCTGGCTCGCCGCCAATTGCGCCCAGTGTCACCAGCCCGACGGCCCGGCGCACGATGCGCTCTGGGACGCCCGCATCACCACGCCGACCGCCGAAGCGGGTCTGATCAACGGCCCGCTCGCTCACGATCCGGACCCGGCCCACCGCGTCATCGTGCCCGGCTCGTTGAGCAATTCGGTTCTGCTGACGCGCATTGCCACGC
This sequence comes from uncultured Verrucomicrobiota bacterium, assembly GCA_964465445.1. Taxonomy (GTDB): domain Bacteria; phylum Verrucomicrobiota; class Verrucomicrobiia; order Limisphaerales; family JAOAIM01; genus JAOAIM01. The sequence continues at coordinate 1,604 of CAYXJB010000270.1, read as the reverse complement.
GCGGCCCGGGCCAGATGCCGCCCATCGGCTCGACCGTGCCCGACCCGGAGGCCATCGCCCTGTTCAGCGCCTGGATCACCAACGACCTGTTGGCATGGGAAAGTTTCGCCGACTGGCAACTGCGCTTTTTCGGCAGCACCAACGCACCGGAGGCCTCGCCCTCGGCCGATCCGGACGCCGACCGCGCCATCAATCTCCTCGAATACCTCACCGCCAGCTCGCCCATCAACCCGGCCGACGCTTGGCGCATCAGCGCCCTGCGCTCCAACGACCAGCTCGTGATCCAGGTGCCCCAGCCGGCCAACCGCGCCATCCAGGTCGAATCCACCACCACGTTCCCGGGTGCGAACCCTTGGACACCGCTTGACACACCCGCCAACGCTCCGTTTTTCCCGGCGTCGAACCGAATCGTGTCGGTGCCCGACGCGCTCGATCCGAGCACGGCCAGATACTACCGCGTCCGAATCTTCGCCCCCTGACCGGCGCGCCGGACCACGACAGGTCCGGGCCGTGCGTTCAGCGCGTGAGCGACCGGGCGGATTGCGGATCGGGAGCCGACACGCGCCGCTCCAGCGTGTGAATTGTCAGACCGGCCAGCGGCCGCGCCGGCGGCCCAAACGCTAGGCTCGCCAGATATCCCACCGCCATGCACGAGCCCACGGCCACGCTGGTGAACAAAAACACATTCGTCGCCGTGAACTGTTTCACGGCAAACGTGATCCCGATGCTCGCCGCCAGCCCGATCGCCACCCCGGCCGCATTGGCCCGACGCGTCAGCAGGCCCAGGGCGAAAATGCCCGGAAACCCGCCGCCGATCAGCGCCATCAACGCCGCAAACGTCTCCCACAGCGACCGGATGTTCATCCCCGCCATCACCAGCGCAATACCCGTCGCCAGCCCGCCCGCAACCACCGTCGTGAGCCGCGCCCACCGCATCCGCGCCCGTTCGTCGCTGTCGGGTCGCCACGGGAGAACAAAATCCCGCACCACGATCGCCGCGATCGCGTTGACCGCGCCGCTGACGGTGGACATCGCGGCGGCGAAAATGCCCGCGATGATCAGTCCCACCACCCCGTGCGGCAGCTCATGCCCCACAAAGAACGGGAAAATGCTGTCGTTGGGCAGCGTCGGATCGAGTCGCTCCGGATGCCTCCGGTAAAACACAAACAGCGCCGTGCCGATGCAAAACAGCAGCACGCCCACCGGCAGGTTCAACACCCCGGCCAGCATCACACTGCGCCGTGCCGCCTTCTCATCCGGCGCGCTCAGCGCCCGCTGCATCAACGTCTGATCGCTCAGTTGCAGAAACACCGTCGTGAGCGCCAGACAGCCGAACACCCACACCGTCGGCCGCACCAGATCCGGATCGAGCAAAAACGCGCGCAACCTGCCCTCGGTCCGCGCCGTGTCGACGTCCTTGGTCGCCTCGCCGAGCTTGCCGGTGTTGAAGTACCCGATCGCCCCGACGACGAGCGTCACCAGCGACAGCAGCGTCACGATGGCGACCAGGCAGGTGCCGATGCCAACGGCGAGGTTCCCGAGATCGATCTCGACAGGGATGCTCACTTCTTCTTCGGCCCTCCCAGTCCTGGAAGGCCCTTCGG
>CAYXJB010000269.1:0-3622 GCA_964465445.1 uncultured Verrucomicrobiota bacterium | reverse complement strand
AGATTCAACGCAGCGCCGAGTTCACGCCCCGAAACGTCCAGACCGTGGGCGAACGCGTCAAACAGGTTTACGGCGTCAAAGTGCGGCTCGATCCCAAGGACACGCGGCTGCGTCCGGGCATGGCGGCGGATGTGTTTTTCCCCAACGCGCCCAGATGAGCGGGGCAATGGCCACGGCGCGGGAGAACTGAATGTTTCGTCGAGGAGGGCGAATTTGCGCTCACAAACGTGGACAACGAAATTGGTGCCGGCGGAGGGACTCGAACCCACACATCCTTTCGGATACCAGATTTTGAGTCTAGCGCGTCTGCCAATTCCGCCACGCCGGCTTCCGGTCCGCAGTGTAGCAAACCGGCGTGCGCTTGCAAACCGGCTTTTGTGCCGCGCCGCGCCGAGGCGGATCGAATAGAACGCCGCGATGAGGCGTCTGCGCTGTGGGTTTTCGCTCCGGGTGTTGGCGGGCCTCGATCCGTCCCGAATCCGACCCGCACCGGTGCCGAGCCATTGGTCCTGAACCTCGTGCCATGATGAGATCATTGCTGCTGAAATCGTTCCTGCTGCCATCGGTGGGTGTGGCGTTGGCGTGGTCGTGGCTGCTCGCGGGCCCGGCACAGGCCGCCTTCGAGCCGCTTTCGCAAAGCGAATCCGCCCAATGGCTGGATCATCTCGTCCCCCTGCCCAGGGAAATTGCGATCACCGGCCGGCGCGTGTTGTCTCGCGGTCAGGTTGCCCTGGCCGGACGCACCAACGGCAGTCCGATCCTGGAACAGACGGCTCAGGAGTTGCGGGAATGCTTCGGCGCTCCGGCCCTCGCCAACCCGGAGTTCACCGTGACGCTGCAACTGGGCGGACCGGAGGCCGAGCCGCTCCAGGCCCTGCGCAACGCCGCCCAGGCTTATCGCATCCTGCCCGAGAGCAGCGAGCGTGGATTGCGGCTGGTGGCGCTCTCGGACCGGGGTTTGTATTACGCCGCCAAGACGCTGCAGCAACTGGTGCGCGCCCGGGCCGAGGGCCAGCGATTGCAGATGCCACGGCTGACGGTCCGCGACTGGCCCGAGATGGAAACCCGCGGTTTGTGGGGCAGCGACTCGTTCGACTGGCTGCCGCTGCTGGCCAACTGGAAGCTCAACTATCAGGAAAACATCGCCCGACTGCGCGTGGATCCGGCCACCAAACGCGGTCACGCCAGCCTCAAACCCGGCACCGAACAACTGCTGAGCCTCGGCCCGTGCCTGGGCATCGAGCACGCGCCGGTGGTGCTGCATCTCGAACAACTCCAGAACACCGGCCTGTTCGAGGCCTACCCGGAATTGCGCGCGCAGAGCGGCGGCAAGCCGGGCGTGATCTGCTACTCGCAGCCAGCGTTTGCGGGCGTGCTGGCCGACTGGATCGCCGAACTGGGCAGCCTGCCGGGAGTCGAGCGCGTGGATGTGTGGTTCACCGAAAACCTCCAGGGCAAGGGCGGTTGCAAATGCGAGCGTTGCCGCAATCAAAACTGGGTTCTGGCCGAGGCCCGCACCGTCCTTGCCGCCTGGCGCCAGGCCCAACAACGCCGTCCGGGTCTGGGCCTGCGCGTTTTGACCAGCGAGGCGACCTACGACGCCAACGCCGAGTTGTTCGACGCCATTCCGCGCGAGGTCGGCATCTGGTATTACCACAGCCTGTTGACCTACACGGTGCGCTCCAAGCCGATGATCGAGGGGCCGGTGTGGCGCGCCGCGCAGGCCGGTCGCTGGATCGGCGTTTGTCCGAGCCTGGTGCCGCACGTGGGCTGGGCGGAGCCGTTCACCTGCCCGCAATTCGTCCACGCGCGGATGAGCGAGTTCACCAGCAAGGGCCTTCGGGGCATGATCGGCTACGCCACCCCGCGCACGATGTTGGCGCGCTTCAACATCGAAGCCGCCGCCGAATGGCTCTGGAATCCCGGCGGTCGCACCCCGCGCCAGTTCGCCCGGTCCTGGGCCGTGCGCCAGAAGATCGCCGCGCCGGACAAGTTCGCCGACTGGACCGACACCCTCGGGCCGGTCGCCTGGGCGATTTACGGTTCGGAATGGCCCGCGGGCGAAAAACGCAAAGCCATCAGCGGCGTGGCCCGACTCCTGGCCCGGGGCGAGCTGCCCGAACTGGGCAGCTTCAAATGGGGCGTGTTCGGGTCGCCCTGGGGCGAGATTCAAACACCCGAACAACTCCGCGGCCAGGCCCAGGCGGCCGCCGCCGCCGTCCAAATCGCACGGCAGATCGGCCGACCCGAGTTCATTCACGAGAGCCTCGTCATCCAGGGTTACGCCGACGCACTCTGCGCCCTGTGGGAACTCAAACAACTGGTCACCCCGCAGGGTTTGGCGGCTGAGAACCGCGCGACCGCCCGCATCCACTTCGAGCGTTACGACCGCGCGCTGCAACAAGCCGCCGCGGCGCTGCGCGCCTGGGAACGATCCGTGCCCGGTCTGCGCGGCGAGGGCCGCTTCACCGACAGCGCCGTCGAAATGCTCGAAACCATGCGCCGCGACATGAAAACCACCGCGGCCGATCTGGGCGTGAAGTAATCCCGCTGCGCTCGCGCCGTTGGCCGGAGCCGGGCCGGCGCGTCCGTCCGGCCAGTGCTTCGAGCGTCCCGTGCGTTTGCACCGTCTTGTGGGGGTTTTGATCTTTTGCCTGCGCGCGGCCGGTCGTAGGCTGCCGCCGTGATCACGCGCTATTCACGACCCGAAATGCGGGCGATCTGGAGCGAGGAGAACAAGCTGCGTCTGTGGCTGCAGATCGAATGGCTCACCGCCGAGGCTCTGACACGCGAAGGCCTGGTGCCCCACACCGAACTGGCGCGCATCCGCGCCGGCTGTCGCAAGTGTCTGGCCGATCTGCCCGGCCTGCTGGCCCGCCAGCGCGAGCTGGAAAAAACCCTCAACCACGACGTGGTCGCCTTCACCACCGCCGTGGCCGAGAAAATTCCCGGCCGCGCCAGCCGCTGGCTGCATTACGGCCTGACCAGCAGCGACGTCATTGACACGGCCTTCGCCGTCCAGATGCGCCAATCGGCCGAGCTGTTGATGGCCGACCTGGAGGCGTTGCTGCCGGCGATCGCGCGCCGGGCGCGCGAGCACCAGTTCACCCCGTGCATCGGACGCAGCCACGGCGTCCACGCCGAGCCGATCACCTTTGGCCTGAAACTGGCCAACATGTACGACGAGTTCCGGCGCGCGCTGCAGCGGCTCGAATCGGTCCGCGACGTGGTGGCGGTGGGCAAACTCAGCGGCGCGGTGGGCACCAGCGCGCATCTGCCGCCGCGGGTGGAGGCTTACGTGTGCCGCAAGCTGGGTTTGCGGCCCGCGCCCGTGGCCACGCAGGTGGTCGCGCGCGACCGGCACGCCGAATTTCAAACCGTCCTGGCACTGATCGGCGCCAGCATCGAACGCTGGGCCGTCGAGTTTCGCCATCTCCAGCGCACCGAGGTGCTCGAAGTCGAAGAGCCCTTCGGCCGCGGCCAGAAGGGCAGCAGCGCCATGCCCCACAAGCGCAATCCCATCAGTTGGGAACGGCTCACCGGCCTGGCGCGACTGCTGCGCGCCAACGCGTTGGCTGCCCTGGAAAACGTCGCCCTCTGGCACGAACGCGACATCTCCCAC
>CAYXJB010000268.1:0-3632 GCA_964465445.1 uncultured Verrucomicrobiota bacterium | reverse complement strand
CGGCCGTCACGTCCTTGTAATGTGGCTGCAACTGCATTGTCTGCGGCGTGCCCTGCATGTGCATGCACACATAGCCGGCACCGAACTCCGCCACCACGTGCCACATCGTCGGATCGGTGCGGTTGGCGGCTACGTCGTTGACGATGCTCGCGCCGGCCGCCAGCGCCGCGCGCGCCACCACCGGCTTCATCGTATCCACCGCCAGGGGTACGCGCACCCGACCGACCAGTCGCTCCAGGACCGGCAACACCCGCCGCAGCTCCTCGGCCTCCGGCACGGGCGTGGCGCCCGGGCGCGTGGACTCACCGCCAATGTCGAGCAAATCCGCGCCCTGCTCGACCAACTCCAGGGCGTGCGCCACCGCGGCGTCCACGTCCAGATACCGCCCGCCGTCGTAAAACGAATCGGGTGTGACGTTGACCACACCCATGACCAGGGCCGGGCGTGGAAACGTGAACACAAACTGGCGGGCGCGCCAGCGCATGGCCGTGGCGGTGCTGGGCTGGGTCATGGCTGCGGCGGGCGCGGGGCTGGTGGTCGGCGCCGGGCGGCCAGCGGCTGCGACCGGGCCCGGGTCGCCGCCCGCCGCCGGGCGGTGGCTCAATACTGCGCGCCTTCCCGGCCCTTTTGCATGAGTTCGATCTCGTAGCCCTCGGGCGCGTCAATAAACGCGAACCCGCTGCCGTCAGGTTTGTAGGTCGGCCCGTCGGAGTAGCGCAGGCCGAATTTTTCCAGGTGTTTGGCGAACGCCTCCAGGCTGTCCACCTCGAAGGCCAGGTGCGTGAGGTCCGGTTGCACCTGCACCGGGCCGCTGTCGGGAAAGTAGCAGATTTCGATCAGCTCCTCGCTTTCCGGGGCTTTGAGGAAAACCAGTTCCGAGCCGCGCGGGGAGCGGTGCCGGCGCACCTCCTGCAGGCCGAGCACCTCGCGATAAAACCGCACAGTGCGTTCCAGATCGTTGACGCGGTAGCGCGTGTGCAAGAGTTTTCGAGCCAGAGTCATGCGGCCAGCCTACCGTTGGGGCGCCGCCGGGCAAGGGGATAAACCGACCGGTCCGCGCTTCGCCGCGCGCGGCCTCAGTCCGGCGTGGCGGCGAGCATTTCGCGAAGCCGGGTTTTGAGCACCTTGCCTGCGGCGTTGCGCGGCAGCGCCGGGACGATGTGGATTTGGCGGGGCACTTTGTAGTCGGCGAGTTTCTGGCGCAGAAACCGCACCAGCTCGGCCTCCGGCAGGTTCTGCCCCTCCAACGGTGCGACAAACGCCACCGGTTGCTCACCCCGGCGCGCGTTGGGCCGGCCCACCACAGCGCATTCCTTCACGCCCGGATACTGGTAGAGCACCTCCTCGATCTCGCGCGGGTACACGTTGATGCCGTTGACCAGCAGCATGTCCTTTTTGCGATCGGTGATGTAGTAGTAGCCGTCGGCGTCGCGGTAACCGACGTCGCCGGTCAGCAGCCAGCCGTTGCGGAAGACCCTGGCGGTTTCTTCCGGATTGTTCCAATAGCCGAGCATCACGTTGCCGCCGCGCACGCAGATCTCGCCGATTTCGTTAGGTCCCAAGAGCCGGCCGGCGTCATCCTGCACGCTCATTTCCACGTTCGGAATCGGCAGCCCGATCGAACCGGGCTTGCGCACACCGCGGATCGGGTTTTTCGAGACGACCGGGCTGGCCTCGCTCAGGCCATACCCTTCGATGAGCGGGATGCCGAAACGCGCCTCGAACTCCTGCAGCACCTTCACCGGCAGCGGCGCCGCGCCGCTGATGCACAGCCGGAAGGGCAACGCCGGTGGCGCGGCGGCCAGCAGCGCCCGATAAAACGGCGGGATCGCCGGCAACACCGTCGCGCGTCGCTCGAACAACTCCCGCAACGCCTGGTTGGGCGGATGCAACGAGCGCACCAGCACGACCGAACCGCCCGCCAGCAACGGCAGCAGCATGCCCACCGTCATCATGTAACTGTGGAACAGCGGCAGAATCACACCGAACCGGTCCACCTCGACGGTTTCGAGCACGATTCGGCAGCTCTCGATGTTGTGCAGCAAATTGGCGTGGGAGAGCATTGCGCCCTTGGGCCGGCCCGTGGTGCCCGAGGTGTAAATGATCACCGCCAGATCTCCCGAAGCCGGCCCGTCCCCGGCCGCCGAGCCGGCCTCCGACGACGCCGCGCGCGCATGCCACACACCGGTCAGTTCCTCGACCAGGCGCACCTGCAAGCCCGGGCGCAGGGCTTGCAACGCCGTCAGATGCCCGCCCAGTTCCTGCTCGCTGATCAGCACCCGGATGCCTGCATCCTGCAGAATGTAATTGACCTCGTCGGGCTTGAGGAAGTTGTTGATCGGCACGACCACGCCGCCGGCACTCAAAATTCCGAGGAACGAGCCGACGAACTCCGGCCGGTTGCGCAACCACAGCCCCACGCGTTCGCCCGGTCGCACATCCAGTTCGCTGACAAGCAGGCGCGCCAGTGCCCGGGTCTGGTCGGCCAGCACGGCGTAACTCAACTCCTGCTCACCCCAGAACAACGCGGTCTTGTCGGGACGCTTCTGCGCCGACTCCCGAAACGCGCGGGCGAGGTTCATGGGCGCAATGTAGCGGGCCGGCCCGACGGTGCGCAAGTCAGCTCGCCGTTGGACCGGCGGCGCGTCGAATCATCCGCAAGCGCGCCACCCGCGGCCCGTCCATCTGCTCGACCCGCAGTTCGCACGAGCCCAGCGTGATGACATCGCCGACCTTGGGGAAACCGCCCAGCCGCTGGGTGATCCAGCCGCTGGCGGTGGTGACACCCTCGGCCTGAAGCGGTTCGCCAACCAGTTCGGCCAGTTCATGCAACGGCAGCGCGCCGGCAATCTCCCAACTGGTTTCGGAGGTGCGCACCAGCAGCGGCGCTTCCTGATCGAACTCGTCCTGAATCTGGCCGACCAGCTCCTCGAGGATGTTCTCCAGCGTCAGCAGACCCACCGTGCTGCCGTACTCGTCCACCACGATCGCCAGATGCAATCGTCGCTCCAGCAGCAACTGCAGCAGCGTTTCCAGACGCGCGGTCTCCGGCACGTAAATGATTTTGCGCGCCACCGGCACCAGATCCGCCCCCGTTCGCGCCCTGATCCGCATCGCGTACAGATCCTTGACGTGCACCACGCCCAGTGTCCGGTCCAGATCCCCGCCATCGCACAAGGGGAAACGCGAGTAGCGGCTTTTCTCGGCCACATCCAGGCATTCAGCCATGCTCGCCTGAGTGTCCAGCGCCACGATCTCCTGCCGCGGACGCATCACCTCGCGCGCGATGCGATGCCGCAGTTCCAGGGCGTTTTGGACGATCTCGCGGCTCAAACGCGACGCGCCGGCCTGCCGCTGCGAGGCGGCCAGCAGCAGGCGCAATTCATCCTCGGTGTGGATGGGTTCGATTTCGCTGGCCGGCTGCAGGCCCAGCGCACGCAACAGCAGCAGTGCGCTTTCATTCAACACCCAGATAAAAGGAAACATCACCACGTGAAACCACCGCAGCGGATAGGCGATCCAGAGCGCGGTGGGCAGCGCCAGGCGGATCGCCAGGGATTTGGGCGCCATTTCCCCCACCACGATGTGCAGGAAGGTGATGACGCTGAACCCCACCCCAAACGCCAGCGAGT
>CAYXJB010000267.1:0-3656 GCA_964465445.1 uncultured Verrucomicrobiota bacterium | reverse complement strand
CGACGCAGCACCAGCTCGTTGGTGCGCGGGCCGTACCACTGCACGATGGCATCCAGCGCCCATTGAGGGCTGCGTTCGGTGTGGCAGCGGTTGCAGGCGTTGGGGATGCCCAGTTCGATCGTCAGCCGCGGATCCGGCACCGTGAACCCGTGATCCCGCCGGGCGTGGCGCTGCATGTACACGGTCTGCGGCATGTGGCAATCCACGCAAGCATCACCGCGGTTGCCGGGCGTGTGACGGCTGTGGGTGAGCGGATCAATGCGCGGGGCCGAATTGGTGGGGCTGCTGTGGCAGCTCAGGCACAACAAATTGCCGGCCAGACGCGGTTTGGCCCGGTGCGGCTCGTGGCAGTCGATGCATCGCACCCCGGCGTCGTACATCCGACTGCCCAGAAACGGCGCCACTTCGTAATCCTCCTCGCGAATCTGCCCGTCGGCGTAAAACAACTCGGTCTCGTCCACCAGCGTCAGTTGGTGATGATCCAGAAACTCCTGTCCGGGCACAAAATCGCCCGTCAGCTCGACCCGGCGCGAATGACATTGCGCGCAAACCGAAAGGATCTGATCGCGCGAGAGCCTGCGCACGGTCGGATCGCCGCGCTGGTTGGGATGCCGCGCCTGCCAGGCGTTGTGATCGGCCATCGGTCCGTGGCAGGCTTCACAGCCCACGCCCATCTCGGCCATGCGCGTGTGGTAGGTGTCGGGGCGCTCGTCGTAACGCTTCTGCAAACGCGTGTTGTGACAGCCGGCGCACATGCTGTTCCAGTTCATGCCGCGCCCGGTCCAGTGGCCCCACTCGCCGGGGCGACGATCCTCCTCGCCAAAGACATTGAACCAGCCCGGATGCCGCGGATCGAACGCCAGTTCGCTCGCCTGCCAGCGTCCCGGGCCGGTCTGAATCAGGTATTGCCGCAGCGGCTCGACGCCGATCACGCGCCGGACCTCGAAGGGTTGATTCGTGCCGCCCGGGCCCTGGGTTACCAGAACGAATCGGTCGCCCTCCTTGCGCGCCTCGGATCGCTGGCTGCCGTGTCGAATGACCCAGGGCGGGTCGAACGCGACGTTGTCGAGAGCCGGCGCGACCTCGCGTTCGGCCAGGGCGTGATGCGAGAGCAACCAGTTGGCATACGCTTCCTCGTGACAGGACTTGCACGTGGGCGAGGTGCCGTACGCCGCAAACACGGTCTCGTCCGCTCCGGCGCGTGCGCCCGGGCGGCTCGGAGCGGCTTGCGAACCGGGCCGCGTCACCGCCGGACGCGTCAACCACCACGCCAGACCGCCGCCGATCGTCAGCAGCGCCAGCGCCAGCAGCACGCCGCGGCCCGGAACGCGGCGGGGCGGCGGTGGCGAGCTTGTGGTCGGTCGCGGCACGCGCGGATGGTGGACGGGGCCGGTCGGCGTTGCAAATCCGGAGCGCGCCGTCACCTCAGGCTCCGGCGCGGGGGGGGCGTCGGCGCCTGGCCCCTTGTCTGGAAAGCCGCCGCCGGTAGAATCCGCCGCTGCAACACCAGAACCGTTGTTCACCATGCCGACATACGAATACGTTTGCGAGAAGTGCGGACACGAGTTCGAGCAATTTCAATCCATTGCCGATGAACCGCTGAAAATCTGCCCCCGGGAGGTCTGCGTCCGACGCAGGTGGGGGCGCGGTCGAGTGCGCCGCAAGATCGGCGCCGGCGGCGGCCTGCTGTTCAAGGGCAGCGGCTTTTACATCACCGATTACCGCAGCGAGAGTTACAAAGAGGCCGCCAAAAAAGAGGCCGAAGCGGCCAAACCCTCCAGCGATGGCAAGCCATCCTCCGCCAGCGGCAAAACCGAAAGCAAATCCGCTGGAAAAACCTCCGGGCCCGGCGGCAAATAATCCTTCGTGCAGCTTCCGGTTGCCAGAACGCGCGTCATCGGCCCGCAAACCCGGTCGCGAAGCATCGGGCTCAAAGGCAGGGCGGCGCGCCGCTGGCACACCGGCCTGGCCTGCCTCTGCGCGCTGCGGTTGGCGTGCGCCTCCGGCCCGGCGGCCACCGACCCGCTGCTGCAGGCGTCGGAACGCGTCGCGCGCAGTGCCTCCGGCCAGTTCGTCGTTTACGGCAACCCGGAGCCAGCCGGCTCGGGCGCGCCGGTTTCGGAACTCGGCGAAACGCATTTGCCGTTGTCACCGCCGCTGGTCGTGGTGGCCTGCGAGCGGATCAAACAGGCGCTGGCCAACACGCTCCGGGATCGCACGCCCTGGAAGGACAAGATTCTTGTCGTGGCGCATCCGGCCCGGAGTGCCGATGAGCCGGTGACGTTGATCGCCGAACGTTTCCGCGGCGGTTGGCAGTATCGGCTCGAGATGCCCGATCCGGTGGAGCGGACGCGCTTTGCACGGGCGCTGGTGCATGCGCTGCTGCGGGAACGGGCCGGACGTCGCGCCCGCGAACATCCGCCCGACGTACCGGCCTGGCTGGCCGAAGGGCTGAGCGAACATCTGCTGCAGAGTCGCGGGCTGGAATTGCTGCCGCCGGCGCCGCGCTGGCGCGTGGGGACGCTGACGTTGACCCCGGTGCTGCGCGATGAACGATGGCGCGACCCGCTCGAAGCAGCGAGTCGTCGGTTGCAAGAGCAACCGCCGCTGAGCCTGGAGGCCCTGAGCTGGCCCGATCCCGGCGCGCTCGACGGGCCGGAGGCGGCGGTCTATCGCGCCAACGCGCAGGTGTTCGTGACCGAGTTGCTGCGCCTGCCCGAGGGCACCGCCGCGCTCAACGCAATGCTCGATCAACTGGCGGGCTGTTACAACTGGCAAACGGCTTTTTTCAGTGCGTTTGCCCCGCGCTTCCGGCGTCCGCTGGACCTGGAAAAATGGTGGGCGCTGCAACTGGCCCATTACACCGGTCGCGACCCGGCGCGCGTCTGGACGCTGCCGGTGAGCTGGCTCAAGCTCGAGGAGGCGTTGCAGGTGCCCGTCGAGATCCGACGGCGGCACGACGAGCTGCCCGCCGTGGCGAACGTCTCGCTCTCAAGCGTGATTCGGGATTGGGATTATTTCCGGCAGGAGCTGGCCTTGCGCGAACGGCTGCGCGCGCTGGAGTTGTTGCGCCTGCGCCTGGCGCCGGAACTGGTCGGCCTGCTGGATGCGTATCGTCACACGCTGACGTTGTACCTGGAGCGACGCGCCCGGCTGGGTCGGGACGCCCCCGGGGTGAACCGCTCTTCATTGGACATCCGCCTGCTGGTGCGCGACACGCTGCGACAGTTGGACGAACTGGAAGCGCGTCGCGCCGCGCTCCGCGCGTCAGCGGTCACAGCGACCGCGACCAATTCGCCCCCCAGCGGCGAAATCATTCCCTGACACCACCCCTGCAACCGACCGCTCGCCGGGCTTGAGTGCGCGCCGGCTCGGACGCATCTTCGGGTCGGTGGCGCGCGTGGCGGAATGGCAGACGCGCCGGACTTAGGATCCGGTCCCGAAAGGGGTGGGAGTTCGAGTCTCCCCGCGCGCACCAAATGCCCGAGCGCATTCATCCGTTCCCCCGATTGCCCACTGCGTTCGAAACATGCCCAAATTTTGGGCCGCGCCGGCAACCCGGCTCTGGGAGCGCGTTCATTGCCCCTGAATTGCTCCAGTTCATGCCAATAAAAGGCCGTGCCGGGCATGGCCTTTGCTGGCATCGAAGGCGTGAT
>CAYXJB010000266.1:0-3657 GCA_964465445.1 uncultured Verrucomicrobiota bacterium | reverse complement strand
ACGAAGAGGCGCTGCGCAACGCCCCGGCTCAGGCCAACGGCCTGTTCATCGTGCCAAAAATCGTCGATTAACGTCCCTCGGCCGGCCGCCCGCGCTCGCCGACCCAACCCACAACCACAGCCCCTTCCCGCTCCGGGCGTGCATCCGGTTACGCCAGCCGCACCGGGTCCACGTCCACCGTGAGGCTCACGCCCTCGGGCAACGGAAACTCGGGCAATCGTGCGCCCAGCCAGCGGCTCAGCCGGCTCATCTGTCGGGTGCGGAGCAGGATCTGGTAGCGGTAGTAACCCTCCGCCCGCACCAGCGGTGCCGGCGCCGGCCCGGCAATGATCAGATCGCCCAGCGACCGATCGGATGGCTCGACACGCGCCGGGGCCGGCAAAAGCTCCGCGCTGTCCGACCCGGTTCGGGTCGTTCGGGCCGCCGTTCCGGAGGCCACCAGCGCGTCGAGCTCCCGCCGCAACTGCGCTGCGGTGAAGCGGACCTTGTCCTCGTTGCGACCCCGCAGGGTCAGCAACGCCGCACGCGTGATGGGCGGATATTTCAACTGCTTGCGATACTCGATTTCCTGCTCGTAGAAACCGGCAAAGTCGTGGCGGCGCGCGTATTGAATCGCCGGATGGAACGGCGCAAACGCCTGCACGATAACCTCGCCCTCGACCTCGCCCCGACCGGCCCGCCCGGCCACCTGCGTGATCAACTGAAACGTGCGCTCGCCGGAGCGGAAATCCGGCTGATGCAACGACAGATCGGCGTAAACAATGCCCACCAGCGTGACGTTGGGGAAATGCAGGCCCTTGGCGATCATTTGCGTGCCGACCAGAATGTCAATGCGCCCGGCCCGGAACTCGCCGAGCACACGCCGATAATCCTCCTTGCGCTTCATCACATCCGAATCCATCCGCCGGATGCGCGCGCGCGGAAACAGCCGCGCCAGCGTTTCTTCGACCCGTTGGGTGCCCAGACCGGAATATCGAATGGCGGCGTCGCGACAGTTCCGGTTCGGGCAGAGCGTGGGCGCCGCGGCCTCGTGACCGCAAATGTGGCAGCGCAACTTCTGTTCGGGCCGGTGATACGTCAACGCCACGCTGCAATTGGGGCATTGGACCACCTGACCGCAGCGGGGACATTGCAACGCCGTGGCGTAGCCCCGTCGGTTCAAAAACAGGATCGTCTGCTCGCCGTGTTCGAGCCGCTGTTGAATCGCCGCGCGCAATTGGGGCGAGAACACTGGCATCGCCTCGCCCCTGCGCAGCGTCTGGCGCATGTCCACGACCCGAACCTGCGGGAGCGTCTGCTGGTCCACCCGCCCGGGCAGTTCCAGCAGCGTGTACTTGCCGCGCTGGCAGTTGTAGTAGCTCTCCAACGAGGGCGTCGCCGAACCGAGCACGACCACCGCCCCTTCCATCTGCCCCCGCACCACCGCCACGTCACGGGCGTGATAGCGCGGCGCCTCCCCCTGCTTGTAGGTTTGCTCGTGTTCCTCGTCCACGATGATCAACCCCAGCGGGTCCACCGGTGCGAAAATCGCCGAACGCGCCCCGATGACGATTCGCGCCCGACCCTGTCGAATCTTGTGCCATTCGTCGTGCCGTTCGCCCGCCGACAGATGCGAATGCAGCACCGCCACCAGCGTGCGATGCGGTCCGTGACAGAATCGCGCCTTGAACCGCTCGACCGTCTGGGGCGTGAGCGAAATCTCGGGCACCAGCACGATCGCGCCCCGACCGCGTTCCAGTGCATGAGCGATCGCCTGCAAATACACTTCCGTCTTGCCGCTGCCCGTCACCCCGTGCAACAGAAACGTCGCCCCGGAACGCGCGTTCGACCCGCCCCGGCCCGCGGCGGCGGCTTTCCCACCACTGCAGCGATCCATCGCCGCACAAATCCGTTCCAGCGCCCGGGCCTGAGCCGGATTCAAGCTCAACGGCTGGCTCGGCAAAATGAATTCGCGCCCGTACGGATCGCGTTCCAGCACCCGCGGCACGATCTCGATCAGGCCCTTGTCTTCGAGTCGGCGCACCGTCGCTGGCGTAGTACCCGCCAGCTCCAGCAGCTCGCTCAACGGCAATTCGCGTCGCTCCTCGACAATGTGCCAGACCTCCTTCTGACGCGTGCTCAACCGCGGGAGCGCCTCACCCACGGGCAGAGCGCGCACCACCAGCCGCTGCTGCCAGCCCGGTTCAGCCCGGCGCACCGCCTCGGGCAACACGCACCGCAGCGCCACCTCCGGCGCGCAGCAGTAATACTCGGCAATCCATCGGGCCAGCCGCAGCACCTTGGGCGTGAGCAAAGCCTGCGAGCCCAGCACCCGCAACACCGGCTTGAGCCTCGTTTGCGCCGACTCCTCCGCCAGCCCCGTCACCACCCCGTACACCGAACGCGCTCCGAAGGGAACCTGGACGCGGCTGCCGATCTCGATCTGTCCGGCCAGCCCGGGCGGAACCAGGTAATCGAACTCCTTGCGCAACGCGATCTCGAGGCTCACCCGGGCAATCATCGCGCCGATGAAAGTCAGGCGCGTGCCGGCGCGAGTCAAGGCACGGCAAACCGGCCTGCCGACCCCGGCGCGCATCTTCGTAGCGCGCCTTGGCCAGCCCTGCCGCAGCGCAGACCTCCTGGTCTGCGGTATCGCGGGTTTCCCAACCCGCGAATCCTCCAGGCTCCGCCGCGTCGCCGGTTGGGAAATCGGCGAGACAGCATGTTGGAAACCTGCGCTACGACCTCGGCCAATGCTGCATTGCCGCCCCTCACCAGCGGTGGTTGCCCAACCGTTCGGTGCGGGCGCGATGCCGCCCCAGGAGCGTCCCACCGGGAGTGCCGCCTTGGCGGGCTGGGCGGGGTTGGGTGAGGTCGCAGCATCCGTAGTCACCCAGGCGGGGAGTGCAAGAGCCCGGCTACGGTCAGATTCGATTTTTCGCCGCGCCCTGCACCGAATTGTCTCCCCGAAACAACCGGTCCTGCCGCCCCCAGCGGGCCCAAGCCCGTTTGTCCCTGGCCGCCGGGACCGCCGGCGCAACGGGCCGCGCGCCTCCCGCCCATCCCGTTGGGCCAACGGCAAAACCGAGTAGATTTCGTTGACGGTGTCGCCACCCCGCACCAAACTGCTGTTATGTTACGGACGGAACGAGACTTTGTCGTTGGACATCCCACTTTATCCCAATTTTACTGTTAGCCGCCTGGGGGAGAGCCGTGGATCGTGATGCGATTACGTCACTGCTGATCGAGCATGGCCAACAGGTCTTCAATGCTCCCCGCGATCCCAACAAGATCATTGAGTTCACGCGAAACCGTGAAGCCAACAAATTGCTCAATGACCTCCAATGCCATCCGCACGCCTTCGTTCTCGCTTGCGTGATGGACAGGCAGATCAAATCTGAGAGAGCTTGGGTTATCCCGTTCCGGTTTGCACAGAAGCTCGGCACGTTTGCCTTTTCGAGGTTGGCAGCGCTGACTCTTAATGAGGTTCGAGACCTCATGACGAATCCGAAACCGCTTCACCGCTACACCGAGGGCATGAGCAAGAACTTCCACGCCGCCATCGGGCTTATCCAGGAAAAGTACAGCGGCAACGCCGCGAAGATTTGGGAGGGCAAGCCGTCCAGCGCGGAGGTTGTTTATCGGTTTCTCGAGTTTCACGGGGTTGGGCCGAAGATT
>CAYXJB010000265.1:0-3657 GCA_964465445.1 uncultured Verrucomicrobiota bacterium | reverse complement strand
TGGACGCGCGCCCAGATCGAAAAATGGGGCATTCGCATCCGCAAATCCGAGCGGCTCAACGCCGGTCGCTATGCCCTCAATGAACGACAGGTGGACGCCATCCTGGACCTGCGCCTCTACCAGCTCACCGGCCTGGAAATCGCCAAGGTCAGCCAGGAATACCGCGCGCTGCTGGAGACCATCGCCGACCTGTGCGACATCCTGGCCAAAGAAACCCGCGTCATGGCCATCATCAAACAGGAACTCCAGGAGGTGAAAGCCAAATACGCCTCGCCCCGCCGCACCGAGATCGTGCCCGACGAGGGCGAAATGGCCCTCGAAGACCTCATCGCCAACGAAGCGGTCATCATCACCCTGACCCACAACGGCCTGATCAAGCGCACCAACATCTCCGCCTACCGGGCCACGCGCCGCGGCGCCAAGGGCGTCATCGGCATGGCCACCCGCGAGGGCGAAACCGCCGAGGACCGCGACTTTGTCGAGCACCTCTTCGCCGCCAGCACGCACGATTACCTGATGTTCTTCACCAACACCGGCCGGGTGTACGTCGAACGCGTGCACGAGATTCCCGACATGGGCCGGGCCGCCCGCGGACGCAGCATCGCCAACCTGCTCGAGCTCAAACCCGGCGAAACCATCGCCGCCATGATCCGCGTGCTGGCCCGCACCGACGAGCAACGCCGCGACCAGACCTGGCAGCAGCCCGGCTTTGTGTTCTTCGTCACCCGACAGGGCACCGTCAAAAAAACCGCTCTGGAGGAATTCGCCAACGTCCGCAAGGGCGGCATCATCGCCATCGGCATCGAGCCCGATGACACGCTCATTGACGTCAAACTCACCAGCGGACACGACGAGGTGATTCTCATCACCCGCAACGGCATGAGCATTCGCTTTCCCGAAGAAGACGTCCGCCCGATGGGCCGACCGGCCGTGGGCGTGCGCGGCATTTCGCTCGAGCCCGGCGACGCCGTGGTAGCCGCGGCAGTGGTCGTGCCGGACGCCACGCTGCTGGTGGCCGGCGAGAACGCCGTCGGCAAACGCACTCCCTTCGGGGAATACCGCGTTCAGTCCCGCGGCGGCAAAGGCATCATCACCATGAAAACCGGCGAGAAAACCGGTGGCGTGGCCGGCGCGCTGACCGTGCGCGAGAACGATCAAATCATGCTCATCACCGCCGCCGGTCAGATGGTGCGCACCTCGGTCCGGGGCATCCGCGAAGCCGGGCGCAACACCATGGGCGTCAAACTCATGGAACTGCAACCCGGCGACAAACTCCGCGCCATCGCGCCGGTCATCACCGACCAACAAGAAGACGACGCCGGCCAAAACGGCGTCAGCCCCCCGGGCGCGCCTGCCTCCTGAGCCCGGCGGTCGTCATTCGTTCAAACCGAAACTCGGCGGGCGCGGCCCCGTGTTGAGAATGTCGTCCAGGATCGAGGAGTGCAGATTGGCCCGGCGCTGCGCATCCTCGAACGAGCCGGGGAACTCCTCCTGCGCCGCGCCCGCCGGTGTGAGGTAATCCAACCACGCCAGACGCGCCATCGCTCGCAGAAATTGTTCGTTCCGCCACGCTGCGATCGAGCGCGACACCTCGCCCATCAGGTTCAACAGCGCTCCGTCGCGCCCCTCCCGACGCGGGGCCCAGCGCTCGAACCACTCCCGGAGCGCCGGCGCCACTTCCCGCTCCGGATCACACGCCACAATGACAAAATCCGCCCGCACGGCCTGCTCGGCCGCGAGCTCGGCCATCGCTGCGTCCTGCAGAAAATCCGTCCGCCACCACTGAAAATCGAATTCCACCTCCGACCAGCATTGCTGGATCAGACAATCACACGCGGCCATGGCCCGAGCCCGGGTCGCCGCGTCGTCATAAATCACCACCACATTGCAGAAATCCCGCTGTGCTCGAGACTCGCCCGCCGGCGCCGTTGTCTTCATGGTTCGTTGGGCCCGACACGAGGACCACGTCCGCACCATGCGCCGCGCCCATGCCGGCCACTAACGCAATCTCGGCCCCAACGGTCGTCGCGCAAGGACTTTTTGTTCACAGGCTGTTCACCATCCATTCACCTGGCCTGTCCGGCCCGGCGTTGCGCCGGGCCCGCCAAAGATTTCGGAGTTCCCGACCCGTTGTTCGGGCCTGCGGCGAGCGGATCGAATCGTAAGAAGGAGGCTCTGGTTTCGGAGCGGACCGCGCTCACGCCGGGGAGCTAGGGGCAAAGCCGTTCGATCCGCCACGAACCGTCGGGCTGGCGGGAATAGCGAAAACGGTCGTGAAGGCGGTTGAGGCGTCCCTGCCAGAATTCGATCTGATCCGGAGCGAGCACGAATCCGCCCCAGTTGGGCGGCAGCGGCACGGGCTGTCCCTCAAATCGCCGGGCCATCTGTTCCCAGCGGGCCTCCAGCGTCTGGCGATCGGCGATCACATCACTTTGATTCGAAGCCCAAGCGGCCAGTTGTGCGCCGCGCGGACGGGTTTTGAAATAGGCTTCCGATTCCTCGCGCGGCAGCCGGCTGACCGTGCCGGTGATGCACACCTGCCGTTCCCAATCCGGCCAGTAAAACACCAGCGCCGCGCGCGGATTGGCCGTCAGTTCACGCCCCTTGCGACTGTCGTAATTGGTGTAAAACACAAAGCCGCGAGCGTCCACGCCCTTGAGCAACACCGTCCGGATCGAAGGTTGTCCCTCCAGACTCGCCGTCGCCAGCGCCATGGCGTTGGCGTCCAGCGGCGGCCGGCCCAGCAGTGCCTGCCAGAGCTTGTAGAGGGCGATGCCCACCCGCCGCCAGCGGCCGCCGCGGCTCAGCCCCGAGGCCGGCTCGAACCACACTCGAAACTGCGCCATCGGATCGTCCGCCAGATCTTTGCGGCGCAACGATCCGGTGCCGTAGTCTCGTCGGAGTTCACCCAGGCGCATACTCTGGCGCAGCTTATCGGGCCGGTCCGCCGCGGCAAAGCCGGAAAGCCCCGGCGCGGCGGGACTTTCATTTTGCGGCGCGGCAGGTCATGCTCCGGCGCGGTGCGCGAGGCCGGCGCGGCCCGTTGTCAGCGGCCACATCGCCGGCGCGATTGGAACGCTTCGAGACCCATGTATCGCGGCAAAAAAGTCGTGGTGGTCATGCCCGCCTACAACGCGGCGCGCACCCTGCAGCGAACCTACGCCGAGGTCCGCGAACAGGGACTGGTGGACACGATCATCCTGGTGGATGACGGCAGTTGCGACGAAACCGTCGCGATTGCCCGGCAGCTCGAAGGTGTGCAGGTGCACGTGCATCCGCGCAATCGCGGCTACGGGGCCAACCAGAAAACCTGTTACCGGCTGGCGCTGGAGGCCGGGGCCGACATCGTGGTCATGATCCACCCCGACTACCAGTACACGCCGCGGTTGCTCCCGGCGATGGTTTCGATGATTGCCAACGGCCTGCATCCGTGCGTGTTGGGCAGCCGGATTCTGGGCGGCTACGCGTTGCAGGGCGGCATGCCGCTGTGGAAATACGTGGCAAACCGGTTTCTGTCCTGGGTCGAGAACCTGTTGTTCGGGGCCAAGCTGTCCGAATACCACACCGGCTATCGGGCCTTTTCGCGCGAAATCCTCCAGACGCTCGATCTGGAGGCCAACTCCGATGACTTCGTGTTCGACAACCAGATGCTGGCGC
>CAYXJB010000264.1:0-3676 GCA_964465445.1 uncultured Verrucomicrobiota bacterium | reverse complement strand
CGGACTGACAAAACTCGATCCGCGCACCGCGCAGCCGATCCCGGCGTTGGCCGAGCGTTGGGAAATCTCCCCGGACGGGCGGCTGTACCGGTTTTATCTGCGCACCAACGCGGTCTGGTCCACCGGCGAGCCGATCACCAGCGCCGATGTGGTCTGGTCGTGGTTTCGGGCGTTGAGTCCGGCCACTGCGGGCGATTACGCCGGGCAGTACTTTTACATCCGCGGCGCCGAGGACTGGTACAACGGCCGGTTGAAGGATCGCAACCAGGTCGGCATTCGCGCCCCGGATGCCTGGACCGTCGAGGTGGAACTGATCACGCCGCTGCCGTTTTTTCTGGACTTGTGCGCGTTTCCGACCTTTGCGGTGGTGCCGCGTCGGACCATCGAGACCTGGGGCGACCGCTGGTTGCACGCGCGATCCTTGCCGGTCAGCGGCGCGTTCCAACTGGCTGCCTGGCGCGTCAACGACAAGGTCCGGCTGGTCCGCAATCCGCTCTATTGGGACGCGGCCAACACCGCCTCGGAGATCATTGACGTGCTGCCGGTGAGTTCGCCCAACACGGCGTTGAATCTCTACGAGACCGGTGTGGCCGACATCGTCTGGGACAAGGACCTGGTGCCGAGCGAACTGCTGGAGGTTCTGCGTCAACGGCCGGATTTTCACACCTTCGATTACCTGGGCACGTATTTTTACCGGTTCAACGTCACCAAACCGCCGTTTGACGACCCGCGCGTGCGGCGGGCCTTCGCGCTGGCGACCGACAAGGCGCGCATCGTCCAGAAACTCACCAAGGGCGGCGAGAAACCGGCCGATCATTTCGTGCCCGACGGGGTGGCGAACTATCAATCGCCCCCGGGTCTGCCCTACGATCCGGAGGCCGGTCGGCGATTGCTGGCCGAGGCGGGCTATCCGGGCGGACGAGGTTTTCCGCGCTTCAGCTACACCTTTTACGCGGCCGGCGGCGGCGGCGCAAAAATCCAGGGCAAAATTGCCGTCGAGCTCCAACAAATGTGGCGCGAAGCGCTGGGCGTGGAACCGGAGCTGCGTCAAATCGAACGCAAGGTCTTCTACAACGCGCAATCGCGGCTGGATTACGACATCTCGGCGTCGAGCTGGATCGGGGATTACAACGACGCCAACACGTTCCTGGACCTGTTCACCAGCACCAGCGGCAACAACCGCACCGGGTGGAAACATCCGCGCTACGACGCACTCATCCGCGAGGCCAACCGGCAAACTGATCCGCATCGCCGCGCCGCCATTTTCCAGCAGGCCGACGCCTGCTGGTCGTCGAGGAGGTGCCCATCGTGCCCATCTACTTCTACGCCGGCTTCAACTACTTCGACCCGAACAAAATCGGCGGCATCTGGCTCAACATCCTCGATGAACACCCGATGCAGTACATCTACCGCATCGGCCGGCCTTCCCGCACAAAAGAGCGCGCCAGCCGACGCGAAACCGCGTCCCTGCTGGCAACGCGGGCACCGCGCGCCCGGCAGGACCAGACACCGACGGTTGCCGGCGGTGCGACGCGCCGCAGCGGGACGGCGGTGGTTCTCGGAACGCGACCGCGAACCTGAGTTACCGGCTCATGTATTACGTCCGTCGCCTCGCCCTGCTGGTGCCATTGCTGCTGATCATCAGTCTGCTGGCCTTCGTGCTGGTGCGTCTTGCCCCCGGCGGACCGTTCGATCGCGAACGCCAGCCCGCCTCGCCGGAAATCGAACGCGCCCTCAAGGCCAAATTCCACCTCGATGAACCGATTTGGAAGCAGTACCTGCGCTTTCTGGGCGGACTTTTGCACGGCGATTTCGGTCCCTCGCTCAAGTATCGCAACCACAACGTCACCGACCTGATCGTCCAGGGACTGCCGGTTTCAATGTCGCTGGGGCTGACGGCGTTCGCCTTTGCGATGGGGCTGGGCATTTCGATCGGCTGCATCAGCGCGGCGCGTCGCGGGCAATGGGCCGACCGGCTCGGCGGAGTGTTTGCCATTCTGATGATCTGCATCCCGGGTTTTGTCATCGCGCCGCTGTTGATCATGTTCTTCGCGATCAAGCTGCGCTGGTTGCCGGTGGCGCTGTGGAATTCGCCGGCTCACGTCATTCTGCCGGTCATGGCGCTGGGCCTGTATTTTTCCGGGCGCATCGCGCGGCTGATGCGCGAGGGCATGCTCCAGACGCTGCAGTCGGAATTCGTCATCGCCGCCCGCGCCAAGGGCCTGAGCGAGAGCGCCATCCTGGTGCGCCACGCATTTCGGCTCGCCGTGCTGCCGGTGGTCTCGTACTCGGGGCCGTTGCTGGCGGACCTGCTCACGGGCTCGTTCGTGATCGAAACCATCTTTCAAATCCCGGGCATCGGCGTGTTTCTGGTCAACGGCTCGCTCAATCGCGACTACACGCTGGTCGTGGGCATGGTGCTGCTCTACGCGGCGTTGCTGGTGGTGCTCAATCTGTTGGTGGACTTCGCTTACACCCGGCTCGATCCGCGCGTGCGCTACGAATGAATCCCGACACAATCCAGCGCCCGGACAACGAACTGACGCCCAATCAGCGCGCGTGGCGGCGCTTCCGCCGCAACCGCGCCGCGGTCTGGAGCGGCTGGTTTCTGGCGTTGCTGAGCCTGGCGGTGCTCGCCTGGCCGCTGACGCTCCGGTTGGCCGAACGGCTCGGCCCGCGCGGCGCAGAATTCGCGCGCCTGCACGATCCCAACCGCGTCTCCGACGCACAGTTCCAGCCGCCCAACGCCCGCTACTGGTTTGGCACGGACGTGCACGGGCGCGACCTGTTTTCGCGCGTGTTCTACGGTGCGCAACTGTCGCTGCTGGTGGGACTGGTCGGCGCGGGAGTGAGCCTGCTCATCGGCGTGACTTGGGGCGCGGTCGCCGGCTACTGCGGCGGACGGCTCGATGGCTGGATGATGCGCATCGTGGATGTGCTCTATTCGCTGCCTTCGATCATTTTCGTGATCGTGCTGATCACGACGCTGGAGGGCGTGCTGAAACAGGCCTTGAGCGCGCTGGGCGCCGATGCGCTGGCCCGACAGGCGCGGCTGTTGTTTCTCTTCGTCGGTCTGGGGGCGGTCTCGTGGCTGACGATGGCGCGCATCGTCCGCGGTCAGGTTCTGTCGTTGCGAAGCCGGGCGTTCGTGGAAGCCAGCCGGGCGCTGGGCGCCGGCCCCTGGCACATTCTGCGCCGACACATCCTGCCCAACCTCGCCGGCGTCGTGCTGGTGTATCTGACGCTCACCGTGCCGGCGGTGATGCTTTACGAGAGTTTCCTCAGCTACCTCGGTCTGGGAATTCAGCCCCCGATGGCCAGTTGGGGTTCGTTGATCGCCGAGGGCGCCGATCAGATGAATCCCATCCGGATCTACTGGTGGCTGATCGTTTTCCCGGGCGGTGTGCTGGTGGCGACGTTGTTGGCGCTGAATTTCCTGGGTGACGGCCTGCGCGATGCCTGGGACGTGCGCAGCAATTGATCCCGCCCGCAACTTGAGCCGCCCGCGAGCCGGTGCGAAGCTCTCTCGCATGAGTCATCCCACAGCCAAACCTTCGGATGAATCGGAGCGTGGCAAGATTGACGCAACTTCAGCGCCGATATTGCAGGCCGCCGCGTGGACGCAACTGCGCGCCGCCATCCGCGCCTTCGTGCTCAGCCGCGTTCACGACGCCGC
>CAYXJB010000263.1:0-3696 GCA_964465445.1 uncultured Verrucomicrobiota bacterium | reverse complement strand
GTGCTCGAAACGCGCCAGGAAAACGTCAGTGCCTGCGGATTGGTTGAGCTGCCCGAGCGCCATTGCTCGCCCCGAAACGAGACGATGACGTTGGAAACCGTCGCGGCGGTGTCATTGACGAACCGCACGCCAAAATGGATCGTCGCGGTCGAGCCGCTGGCCAGCGAGCCCAGCGCACGATCCGAGGCCGGATTCACGCCGCTGACCCCGAAACTGTACAGGCCGCCGGTCGTGGCCGAACCGGTGCCGGCCAGATAGTTGGTGACCTCGCTGCTGCCGCGGAAGGCGTACCAGCCCGGCAGCGTGACGTTATTGACCCACGGACCACCGCTGCCGCCCAGCGCGTCGAACCGGTTCGAATAAACGCCGGAGCTGATGGGAATTTGCGCTGAAGTCCATCCGGCCTTCGAAAGAATACATGCCGCCAGGGCGGCCCGCAGAAACGACAATGTTTTCATCCAATGCGCCTGAATCTAATCCGTCCCGATGGGTAATGCGAATGCAACCGCCGTCCCTCAGATATCCTCGGTCTCGGTCGTGACGGTTTGGGTCTCACCCTTGAGCGCGGCCATCAGCGCATGCCAGGAGAGAATGGCGCATTTGACGCGGGCCGGGTACTTGTGCACGCCGGCGAACACGGCCAGCTTGCCCACCTCGCCGCTGACCCTGCCGGTGGTGATCATTTCATGCACACGCTCGAACATTGCTTCGACCTCGGCGCGCGTTTTGCCGCGGGCAAATTCGGTCAGCAGCGACGCCGAGGCCTTGGAAATGCAACAGCCCGAGCCGACGAAGCTGATGTCCTTGATCGTGCCGTTTTCAACGACCAGAAACAGGCGCAATTGATCGCCGCAGAGCGGGTTGTGCCCCTGCGCCGAACAGGTCGGATGCGGCAGCTCGCGGAAGTTCCGCGGATGCTTGCAGTGGTCCAGGATCACCTCCTGGTACAGGTCGTTGACGTCCTCGAACATGAAGTCAATGTACCGCCGCCCGGCGCGCCGCAAACTTCAAAAACGGCGTCCCCGCGCCCGACCGCTGCGCGCTGCCATCCTCACGCCGCGGCCCGGGGCTGCGCGCCCAGGTGCGGATTGGCCTCGAGCCGATCCCAGACCAGCCGATCGAGCACTTCGCGCGCCGGCTCACACTGAATGCGCTCGATGATCTCCCCGGCGAACGCATGAATGAGCATCCGGCGTGCGGTGTCAGAACCGATGCCCCGGGTGCGCAGATAAAAGATGGATTCCGGATCGAGCTGGCCGACCGTCGCCCCGTGGGTGCATTTGACGTCGTCGGCGTAAATCTCCAGTTGCGGTTTGCTGTTGACCACCGCGTCATCCGACAGCAGCAGGTTCTTGTTGGTTTGCTTGGCGTCGGTTTTTTGCGCCACCGGATGCACGTAAATCCGCCCGTGGAACACGCCGCGGGATTTGTCGTCGAGAATCCCGTTGAAGTATTCGTGACTGGCGCAGGCCGGCTGGGCGTGTTCGACGATCATGTGATGATCGGCCAGTTGTTCATCCCGCGTCAGATACAGTCCGTTGAGCACGCACTCCAGACCTTCGCCGTCGAGCCTGGCGCGGATGTTGTTGCGCGAGAGTTTCGCCCCCAGAGCGAACGAATGCACCCAGACCTGACTGGCCCGGGCGAACTGGCCGTGCCAGGCCGCCATGTGGAACGCATCCGCCGCCTCGTCCTGGAATTTGAGAAACTCCACGCTCGCCTGCTCGCCGACGATCAATTCGGTGACCGCATTGGTAAAATAATGCGAACCACCCGCGGCCAGATAGCTCTCCAGAATGGTCAGCCGACTGCCGGTTTCGGCCACCACCACGTTTCGAGGATGAAACGTCGCCCCGCTCCGATGACTCGTGACGACGTGAATCAGATGAATCGGCGTCTCGACCACGCGCCGCTCCGGCACATGCACAAACGCGCCGTCGGCGAAAAACGCCTGATTCAGGGCGCTGAAACCGTTGTCGGCCTGCTCGGCGAACCGACCCAGATGCGTCTTGAGCAGCGGCTGCTCGCGCTCCAGCGCGGCGGCCAGACTCATGGCCACCACGCCCTCGGGCAGTCCTGAAAGACTCGAAAGCGCCGGATTGAACCGCCCGTTCACGAACACCAGCCGCACGCCCGGCACGTCCCTGAACAGGTACGGATCGAGCACCTCGCCGCCGCTCACGGCCTCGGCTTCGAGCACCGGCCGAAATGGCAGGCGCAGAATCGGCGTCACATTGGTAAATCGCCAATCCTCATGCCGCGTCGTGGGCAGGCCCAGGGTTTGCAACCGTTCCAAGCCGGCCTGCCGCAGCGCTCCCACCCAGTCCGGCTGCAGCAACGCGGGCGCAAGCCGTTGAAACTCCGCCCGATACAGCTCGGTGTCGCTCTCGGTCCGCTGCTTCGTCTTGGTTGCTGTCGTCATGGCCGATTCGTCTGTGGTTTGGCCCGCCAGTATTTCAAGCGTAACCGCCGAACGCAAGACACCGGTGGCAAGACCCCGGCAGCTCACAGTTCCGCTCGAACGCGATAGAACGCCACAGGGGCGGCTTGATCGGCGACCCGGAATCGGAACACACGGCCTCCCAGATACCACTGCGGAGCGTTCGTCACCGTGACGAACGGGCCGCTCAACGCCCCAATCGCGCCGGCGCACCCCGTTCCAGGAACACGTCCACATCGAGCGTTCCGTCCGGCAGCGGCGCCAGATTGCGGATCGCCAACCGCACCGGTGGCTCGAGCTCGAAGAATCCGAAACTCGTTCGAGCGCGACGTACAGCGTACCCGATGTGAGTGATGGACGGGTAACTGGCGCTGAGCACGCGCTTGAGGCTGTTGGTGCCCTGACGCAACGTCAGGGCGCGCTCGGCCCGGCTGTACGCAATCTCCAGCTCCAACACGCCGGTCGGGAAGTTGAGCCCGCTCAACACACTCTGCGCACCGGATGGCTCGGTGATGCTGAGTCGGCCCGCGGGCCGGTCCAGCCCCGCTCGAAAGAGACTCGACTCGGCGGCGGCCGAGCCGAAAGCGATAAAGCCGTTTGTGCCCGCGGCGTCCACCTGCATCTTCCAGCGCAGCGTAAAATCCGCGTCCCAGCCGATCGGCTCGCGCAATTTCACCAGCGCATAGCTCGGGCTGGTCGAGAATCCCTCCACCAGCCAGCCCAAATCCGAGCTGTCCACATACGGACTGTTGATCGTCGGCAGCGTGCCCTGCCCGAACAACGGTTCGAGCGTTTCTTTTTCCCAACGGGCAAAGGTCGCCAGCAGGTCCAGCAACTCGGCCGGATGGTTCGTGGCCAGATTGGTCCACTCGCCGGTGCCGTCGGGGTTCAGGCGGAACAGCTCCCAGCTCCGATTGACGTCGTCCATCACCAGCTTCCAATCACCCTTGCGCACGGCTGATTGAGCCAGCGTACGACCGCGCATGCGCCAGAACAGCGCCTCGCGCCCCAGCGCGTTGGTCTGACCCGTGAGCAGCGGCAACAAATTCACGCCGTCGAGCGGCCGATTCGTCGGCGTCGCAACCCCGGCCGCCGCCAGCACCGTCGGCACCACATCCAGGCTGCTGACCGGCTGGGACAGTACCTGCCCGGGCGGGATCCGTCCCGGCCAGCGCATCAGGAACGGGACGCGGATGCCGCCCTCGTAGAGACTGACCTTGGCGCCGCGCAAAGGCGAGTTGTCCGAGGGCCAGTCC
>CAYXJB010000262.1:0-3736 GCA_964465445.1 uncultured Verrucomicrobiota bacterium | reverse complement strand
GCGCACTTCGATCTCCTGAATGTTGCCAATTCGCGCGCGGCCCACCACGCCCACCGACGGCGGAACGGGCAGTTGGAGCTCTCGCATCAGGTGATCCGCCGGTGGCTGCGGCGATTGCCGCACCAAGCGGGCCACTCCAACGTGGTTGGTCAGGGGCGCAAAGCTCCAGACAAATTCCACCGGCTGATCCAGCGACCGATTGGTCCCCACGGCCCGGAACGCAGGCAGGCGCAGCCCGGCCACCGACTCCGCGCTCTGTTGAATCGCTGGTACGGGTCGCGTTTCGCGCGTTGCGAGCGCCTGACCAGAAGAGCTGGCAACCAGCCCACCGGCGGTGGACGGCGCCGGGCCGGGCCGGTCAGTACCGGATTCCGGCACCGGCTCGACCACGTAAACCGAACCATCGGCGTCAACGACGCGGATCTGATTTTGCGCCTGAACCAGCCGGAAGCGCGTCAGAACCGATGTCGCAACCGCGCTTTGCGATGCCTGGCGCGCAGCGGGCAATCCGAGTTTCGCCACGTCGCTCGACGCGGCCGCGAGGGTGTTGACGAATGCTTGCGAATGCCCGTTCCCAACTTCTGCGCTCGAGCCGCTGCCCGCTGCCAGTGCCCCGGCCGGCGCTGACGGGGTTTTGGTCGTGTCGCTTCCGCTTTGCGCGGCTGCCGCCTCGTCGGCCAGCGCCGCTTGAGCTCGTGGCGCGACTTCCCAAAGTGAGCGCACCGCTGTTCCGATGTCGCCTTCTGCGACGACCTCAGGTGGCGGGCGGGGTGATTCCAGGGCTTTGAAGGATTCGGCGACTGCAGGTGCGGCTGTTTCAACGCCCAACTGGCTGAATGGCTCGGCAGACCTCGAAGGCTCGGGCGCCGGGCTCTCCGCGGTGCTCGCCAGGGCGGATTTATCGGTTGTGGTCGCGGCGGGCTGGGCGGTTTCCGGTCCGCTTCGGGTATCCGGCTTCTCCTGATGCAAGACACGCACGATGACGCCCGCTGCCACCACGACCGGCGCAGCCCATGCGAGTCGGCGTCCCCAGCCCTGCCAGAATCGCGCCCAGGCGGAAAGCAACGCCGGAGGCCGCTCGGGCACGTCGCCAAAACGCCGGCTCAGCTCGGCGCGCAGCCGCTGGCGTGTGGCCGGAGGCATTTCCAGCGGCGCGCCGGTTTCGGTCTGGCGCTTTTGCGCGTACCGCCGCAAGAGTCGTTCGATGGGCCGCTCTTGGTTCATGGCTGCTGATCGGTTAGACGGGAAACCGCCGCTGTGTCCTGCAACAGGATTTTGCGAACGATGGATTCGAGCCGGTCCAGGCACTTGCTCAACCGCGAGCTGACGGTCTTGGGATTGAGCTTCAAGGCCCGGCTCAACTCGTCATAACTCAGCTCGCCGAAATAGCGCAGCTCGATGATTTCCCGGCACGGCGGATCGAGCCGGTCAAGTGCCTTCCGCACGATCTCGACCCGCTCGGTGTTGAGCAATTCCATGTCGGGCGGCGCGCTGCTCGATGGCGGATCGGCCACCAGACCGGTCTGCGGATCGGCCGCCTGCAACGACACGGTCGTCTGGCCGCCGCCCCGCTTGGCCGCCTGCCGCCGTTGGCGATAATCGCGGGCGCGATTCGCGGCGATCCGGAAAACCCACGTCTGAAACCGGCTCTGGCCCTGGAAAGTATCGAGCCGCCGAATGACCGAGAGGAAAACGTCCTGACAGATTTCCTCGACATCCTCCCGGCTGAAGTCCGCACCCAACTGACTCACGAACCGCGCCGTGGCCGCATAGTGCTCGGCGAACAACGCCTCCCAGGCGTCCGGGTCGCCCCGACGACAGCGGGCCAGCAGATCGGCCTCGTGGTCCATCTGACACTGGCAGTGTATCGGTCCGGCCGCGCCGAACAAGCCCGCGGCCCGCTCCGGCTGAGCGCCCGGGCCGGCCGAGAGCCGCTTGACAGCTTCGGGCGGCTGCCGGTTAATGAACACGCGCAGGATGAGCCCGGACGTGAACGAGAAATATACGCCGCCGAAATACTTTCAGATCACGCGGGAGATCATTTCGATGATTCAACGCGGAGCGCTCCCGGCCGGCGCACCCGTGCCCTCGGAAAACGAGATCATCGCCGAGTACAAGGTCAGCAACACCACCGCGCGCAAGGCGCTGCACGAGCTCGAAAAAGAGGGCTGGGTCACCCGAGTCAAGGGCAAGGGCACGTTCGTGCGGGATTACACCGTGGTGCGGACGATCAACCGCATCTTTGGTTTCACCAAGAACATGCTCGAGGCCGGCCGCAAACCCAGCACCCGCTTGATCGGTTTCCACCTCCGCAACAGCGATCACACCCAGATCATCAACGGCCGCGAATACACCATGAAAGGGCCGTATTGCGAGATCGAGCGCATCCGCTACGCCGACGGCATCCCCATGATGAAGGAAACGCGCTACATCTCGCTGGGGCTGTGCCCGAACATCCATCGCAAGAATCTGGAGCAATCCCTCTACGATATTTTCGAGCGCGACTACGGCATCCACCTGACCGAGATCAACCAGATGCTCAGCGCGGTGCTGCTGGAGGGCGATCAGCTCCAGTACTTCCAACTGACCAAACCCGTGCCCGCCTTCCGCGTCGAGGGCGTCTCCTTCTGCGGGCGAAATCTGATCATCGAGATGGAAGACTCGATCTACCGCGGCGACATGTACCGCTTCGCCGCCAAGGCGGTGCCGACGAAAAAAATTAAAAAAAATTGTTGACGCACTTTGGGGCGTTGTCATACTTAGTGCGTTAACGCTCGATGCGCCCGGGTCCGGCGCTATTCGAGCCGGGAAATCGCAACGCGAATGCAACCGAACTCATGAAGCGACTCTGCTGCCTGCTCCTGACGATTGGCACCTGCACCCACGCACAAATCCTCTGGTACGATCTCAACGGTCTTTCGGGCACGACCGCGCCGGCTCAAAGCGGGCCACCCTCGACGGTCACCGGGCTGACGGGTACGCCGATCATACGCGGGCCGGGCTTGGGCGCTTCACCGCTGGCCAACGGTTTTTCGGCCAACCAGTGGCAGAATCCCACCTCGGCGAACAATCCCGGCACCCCGTCGCTGGAAAACGCGATTGCCCGGGGCGATTACTTCGAGTTCTCGCTGACGGTGCAGGCCGGCTACACCGTGTCGTTGAGCGGGCTGGACGCGTGGATGCGGCGCTCAGCGTTGAATGCGCCGATGAATTTTCAATGGCAGTTTAGCTTCGACGCGTTTGCCACAGCGGGGACGCCGATCCCGGTGGTGGGCGCGATCTGGACGCAACTGGGTTGGACCAACACCTCGTTCTACCAGTACCGGGGCCGTGTCAGCGGTACGGACCCGGGCAACGTTCAGTTGTACGACTGGGTACTTCAGGATGTGCCGGGGCGACCCAACACGACGACGTCGGTGGGCGATCCGATTCCGACCATTGATTTGAGCGGGATCGCCGCGCTTCAGAACATCGCCGGGGGCAGCACCGTCACCTTCCGGCTCTATGGCTGGGGCAATACCAGCACGGCCGACAGCAACACCGTGGCGTTGGGGCGCGTCAACGGGCCGAGCCTCAGCGGCGTTGTGACGGTGATTCCCGAACCCTCGATCGTGTCGCTGCTGCTGCTGGCGATCGGTGTGATGGGCTCGGTTCGGATGCGGCCTCGGTGCACCCACAACCGGCAGGCCGCTTTCAGAGCGCTTGTTGCCGGAATGTCACCGGAGCGCGATTGAAT
>CAYXJB010000261.1:0-3847 GCA_964465445.1 uncultured Verrucomicrobiota bacterium | reverse complement strand
ACCTGATGGTGGATCTGGGCGACGGGCAGCTTCATGCCCAGCCCTTCAACGTCGCTGCCAACCCCTGCAACTACAGCGACATGACCGGGTTCAACAACCGCATCGTCAATCCAACCGGTCAACCGTTCAAAGGCTACTGGATCCTCATCCACGACTGCGGCCTGACCGGTCAATGGTGGCGGCGGATCAGTTGGAGCAACGCCCTGCCGCCCGGTTGCAGCATGGAAGTGTACGCGCGGTCCGACGATGACCGGGCCGCCCTGGCCAACGCACCGTTTGTCTCCATCACGAACGACGCGCCGCTGGTCGGCCTCAAAGGCCGGTTCATCGAACTCCGGGTGGCCCTCATCCGGGACGATCCCGCCAAAGAACCGCTGCTCTACGAGCTGACGTTGCAGGGGCAAAGTTCGGGATTTGAGTGGGACTGGGGACTGAATGAAGGCTGGCCTTTCGAGACAGAAGATTGGTTCTTCTTCACCGACGTCGTTGGCCCCGAACCGGTGACCTATCAATGGTCGGTGCTGTACCCTTGGGCGGATGAATGGGAGTTCCGCTCACGCGAGACCAATTGGTACATGATTTGGACAAACGCCGATCAATGGGAAAGCGGCACGCTGGTCGGGTTGTCGATCAGCAACGCCGCCGGAGAAACGCTTCATTTTGAAACGGTGTTGCAGG
The DNA here is from genome assembly GCA_964465445.1 of uncultured Verrucomicrobiota bacterium. Taxonomy (GTDB): domain Bacteria; phylum Verrucomicrobiota; class Verrucomicrobiia; order Limisphaerales; family JAOAIM01; genus JAOAIM01. The sequence goes on along the minus strand of CAYXJB010000261.1, from coordinate 3,169 downwards.
TGCTACCGTTGTCAATCCGCATCCCGGCTACGAATTATCCGGACGCGTCCGGTCCCGCGGCGCGCTATCCTGCCACCATCCACGTGCGCGGCGAGCCGACCAACGGTCTGGTGCGCGTGGAGGTGACGTTGCACAACTTGAGCCACGCCAACGCGGGAGATCTGGACATTCTGCTGGTCAGCCCCTCGGGGGCGGAAATCATGCTCATGTCCGACGCCGGCGGAACGTTCGCGGTCACCAACGCGACGCTGGTGTTTCATCCGGACTCAGACGGTCTTGCGCCTCCACCCGAAAAGACACCTCTCCCACCGGACTCGACATGGCATTACTCGGCGAACAACTACGGGGAGCAGGAAATTGCACTCCCCGGCGGCGCGCCGACTGGCCCATACTTCTCGGATTTGGGCGACCTGTTCGGTGCCGATCCGAATGGGGTGTGGCAACTTTATATTTACGACGACAAGCGTCAACAGACCGGAATCCTCGGAGGTTCCTGGGAGTTGAGGTTTTTCTACGAACCGTAAATGCCTGACATGACATCGCGCATACGCCGAATGGTATTGATGACAGCGATCCTTCTCGTCCTAATGGGGCATCACGCTCAGGCACAAAGCCGTATTGCAACGTTTAACCGGCCCTGGCCCGGACCTAATGAGTTTTACGCGTATTGGAGATATACAGACGCCAGCGGACTGGTTGCCGAGATTGCTCCACAGGTCCCGGACAATTTCTTCGTACTGCTGACCATCGGTCTTGGACGGCCGACGAACGGGACGCCGCACATCGAGTACAGGCCTCCCTTGATGCTCTCGTCTTCAACCACCTTCCACTTGCCAAGTTTGCCCGCCTTCGGGCTGCTTTCGGTGGACCTGGCCGATCCGATCGCGCCCTCGCCCGAGCCCATCCAGATCACCTTCAACGGCTTCAGGACCGACGGCTCGATGGTCAGCCAGACCTTCACCGTCGGCGGCGGTGGCTCGACATCTTTCCAGACCTTCTACTTCGGCCCGGCCTTCGCCCACGGCCTGGTCCGGGTCGAGATCCCCTCCCCACGCTGGGCCATGGACAACCTCGTCTGGGTGCCCGAGCCCGGCCCGGCGGCCTTGCTCGGTCTGGGGCTGCTGGCGCTGGGCTGCGCCCGGCGTGGGCGGTCGTCTTGAAAGCGGTTGCTGCGGTCAGTGTCGGCAATTGATGCTGTGCGAGCAGTCCGCCCCTGTGGAGAGTGACGAAGCGCGACGGGTGACTCTCGGGTCGGATGGATCGGCGCCGCTGCTGAATCCCAACAGATGGGCTGCTGCGGCGGATTTGAATCCCGGCGGTTCGAGTGCTCCGGTGGTTGCCGAGTCAGTCCAAAAGACAGTACGCGGCCAGGCCTTGAAGTCCGCCTTCGCGCCCGAAGCCGCTTTCTTTGTAGCCGCCGAAGGGGCTGGTGGGATCGAACTTGTTGTAAGTGTTGGCCCACACGACGCCCGCGCGGAGTTTGCTGACCATTTTGAAAATTTTGCTGCCCTTGTCGGTCCAGACGCCGGCGCTGAGGCCGTAGGGGGTGTTGTTGGCGCGTTCGAAGGCTTCCTCCGGCGTGCGGAAGGTCATCACGGCCAGCACGGGGCCGAAGATTTCTTCCTGGGCGACGCGGTTGGCCATGGTCACGCCGGTCAGGAAGGTGGGCGGATACCAGAAACCGCGTTCGGGCAGACGGCAGGGGGCTTGTTCGAGCGTCGCACCCTGTTCGATGCCGGATTGGACCAGCGTGCGGATTTTTTCGAGTTGGGCGCGGGAATTGATGGCGCCGATGTCAGTGTTTTTGTCCAGAGGATCGCCCACGCGCAGGGTGCGGATGCGGTCGCGCAACTTGCGCAGGACGGTGCCGTAGATGCCTTCCTGAACGAAGAGGCGCGAGCCGGCGCAGCACACGTGGCCCTGGTTGAAGTAGATCCCGGCGATGACGCCTTCGATGGCCTGGTCAATGGGCGCGTCCTCGAAAAGGATGTTGGCGGCTTTGCCACCCAGTTCGAGAGTGAGTTTTTTCCGCGTGCCGGCGATGGCCCGAGCGATTTTTTTCCCCACCTCGGTCGAGCCGGTGAAGGCGATTTTGTCAATGTCGGGATGGTTGACGATGGCCGCGCCGGTTTCGCCTGCGCCGGTGACGATGTTGACGACGCCATCGGGCAGCTCGGCTTCCTGGCAGATTTGCGCCAGGCGCAGGGCGGTGATGCTGGTGGTTTCGGCGGGTTTGAGCACCACGGTGTTGCCGCAGGCCAGGGCGGGGGCGATCTTCCAAGCCGCCATCAGCAGCGGGAAGTTCCACGGGATGATCTGGCCGGCGACGCCCAGCGGACGGGGTTTGCGGCCGGGGAAGGCGTATTCGAGTTTGTCGGCCCAGCCGGCGTGATAGAAGAAGTGGGCGGCGACCATTGGCAGATCGAAGTCGCGCGATTCTTTGATGGGTTTGCCGCCGTCGAGCGACTCGAGCACGGCCAGTTCGCGCGATTTTTCCTGGAGAATGCGGGCGATGCGGTACAGGTACTTGGCGCGTTCGCGTCCGGGCATTTTGCTCCAGACCTTTTCGTAAGCGCGGCGCGCGGCCTGCACGGCACGGTCCACGTCGGTGGCGTCGGCCAGGGCGATCTCGGTGAGTTTCTCCTCGGTGGCCGGGTTGATGGAATCGAAGTACTGGCCGGAGTGGGGCGGGACGAATTTGCCGCCGATGAACAGTTCATGGCGGGGCGCGATGCGGTAGTGTCGGGATTCTTCCGGGGCCGGAGCGTAGTCCCACCTCTGGCCGAAGGTCAGGTGGCGCTCTTTTGGCGGGACGACGGGCCGGACGGCCAGCGGTCGGCTGGTGCGGTTGAGGGCGGCGGAATGTTTGGATTTCATGGCAGGGTGAAATAGTCGGCGCTCTGGTAGTTGCCGTCCACGATCCGGGCGATTTGCATGAGCACGTCGTTGAGCAGGGTGCTGGCACCAATGCGGAACAGATCCGGCGTGAGCCAGTCATCGCCGAGGGTTTCTTTGACCATGACCAGATAGGCGAGGGCTTGTTTGGCGGTGCGGATGCCGCCGGCGGGCTTCATCGCGATCGGCACCCCGGTGACGAGGTAGTGGTCGCGGATGGCCTCGATCATCACCTGGTTGTTGCCGAGCGTGGCGTTGAGCGAGGTCTTGCCCG
>CAYXJB010000260.1:427-3854 GCA_964465445.1 uncultured Verrucomicrobiota bacterium | reverse complement strand
CGTCGTCGCGCCGGTCGCCAGCCCATCGTCCACCAGCAGCAGCGCTTTGCCGCTCAGGTCCGGCGGCGGACCGCGCCGGAACTTGGCCGCATACTCCGCCAGACGCGCCTTCTCCTCGGCCACGATGTCCTGAAGTTCCAACCGAACCATCGGATTCCAGCCGATCGAGGCCTCGTCCAAAATCACCACGTCTGGCTCGGCCAGCGCCCCGACGGCGAACTCGCGATGGAACGGATGGCCAATCTTGCGCACCAGCAACACCTCCAGCGGCGAGCCCAACTGGCGAGCCACTTCGGCGGCCACAATCACCCCCCCGCGCGGCAGTCCCAAAACCCAATCCGCCGACACACCCCGTTCCCGAAGCTCTTCGCCCAGCAGTCGGCCGGCTTCGACTCGCGACGCGAACCTCATGCTTCATCTTGGCGCCGTTGCGGTCGCCAAATCAATCATCCCGGCGTCCGGTCGCCGCCGGCCGCCCGCTTCACGACTCACCCCGGGCCGCCCGCGCCGCGGCAACCTTTCGGCCCGTCGCCCCGTCGGTCACCAGCGTGCCAACCGGTTCACCCAAAACCACCCGTCGCAAATTGTGCGGCTTGAACAGGTCGAACACGATGATCGGCATGTGATTGTCCATGCAGAGCGAAAACGCCGTCGAATCCATCACCTGCAACCGGCGCTTGAGCGCCTCCAGATAGGTGATGCGCCGATACCGCTTCGCATGGGGATGTTTTTTGGGATCGCGATCGTAAACTCCATCCACCTTGGTGGCCTTGAGGATGACCTCGGCACCAATCTCGTTGGCCCGCAGCGCCGCCGCCGTGTCGGTCGAGAAAAACGGATTGCCCGTCCCGCCGCCGAAAATCACGACCCGCCCCTTTTCCAGGTGGCGTACCGCACGCCGCCGAATGAACGGTTCGGCCACCTGCGCCATCGTGATGGCGCTCTGCACCCGCGTGGGCACGCCCAGTTTCTCGAGCGCATCCTGCAACGCCAGCGCATTGATCACCGTGGCCAACATCCCCATGTAATCGCCCGTGGCGCGCTCGATGCCCCGCTCGCTGCCGCTCTGGCCGCGATAGATGTTGCCGCCGCCCACCACGACCACCACCTGGACGCCCAGATCGCGGACCTCGCGAATCTGCTCGGCCATGCGGAAGACGGCCTTGGGACAGATGCCCACGCCGCTTTCGCCGCCGAGCGCTTCTCCGCTGAGCTTGAGCAGAATGCGACGGTACTTTGGAGTTGGCATCTTCTTCATTGTTCGATCGCGCCGGCGGCGCCGGCAGCGTTGTAGCAACCGCCGCCGGCCGGGTCAAACCCAAGCCCGTCCGAACCGGCCCGATGCCGTCCCCCCGGGGAGCGCGTCGGCCCCATCGCCCGCAGGCTCAGCGCCGGGGCAATTCGCGAATGTAAATGTTCTTGAACCAGAGCGCGTCGCCGTGGCTTTGGAGCTCGATCGGCCCTGTGGGGAAGATCGGCTGGCTGCGATCCCAGTAGTTTTCCAGCACCGTGTCGCGCGTGACCAGTTGGCCGCTCAGAAACACGTGCACGCGCTCGCCGACCATCAGAATGCGAAAACGATTCCATTCGCCGATGGGTTTGTCGGCCACCACCAGCGGCTTGCTCGCGTTGGTCTTGTTGTTGTACAGGCCTCCTGAGCCAACTTCGCTCCCGTGCCGCGTCGGCTGGGTGTACGGATCCCAAATCTGCACCTGCGGCGAGCCGCGCAAATAAATGCCGCTGTCGCCATGCGGCGGAATCTTCCAGTCCACCAGCAGCTCGAAGTCGGCGTAATCCTTCACCGTGCAAAGGCTGCGTCCCTTGCCGTCAAACACCAGCTCCCCCCGCTCCACCTTCCAGTGGGCGCGCATGTTTTCATCGGCCTCCTTCTGCGCTGCGGCGCGCTCCTCCGGACTCATTGCCGCGCGTTTGATCGGGTTGTCAAAAGGCGGTTTGAGCTGGCCCTGCCATCCCTTGAGGTTGCGCCCGTTGAACAAGGCCACAAAACCCTCGGGCGGATGATTGTCCCGCTCCCGACGCGGCAGCTCCTTGATGCGAATGTTCCGGAACTCGATGTAATCGTTGTGGCCCAGAAAACCAATGTGCCCCCGCTCGCGCAACAGCCCCGGATGCGCCCGCAGCTTGGCCGGATCGGTCACCTGATTCAGATCCGCATCGAGGATCGTTTTGCCGTTGAGGATGACCGTGATGCGCCGACCCCGAGCGATGATTTCCTCCGAGTTCCACTGGCCCGGCGGTTTGAGCGCGCCTTTGGCCGCCGGGATCACGTCATAAATCGAGCCGTGGTACTGTTCGGGTCGGAGCTTGCCCCATTTGCCGCGCTCCGCCGCCCCCTCCTCCAGAATCTGAATTTCCATGCCCAGATACGCCGCATTGCCGTAAAGCGGCGCGCGAATTCCAACGCCGTTGTTCGACCCGTCCTCGAGCTTGAACTCGAACCGGAAAATAAAATCGTCGTACTCGCGCTCGGTCATCAAGTTGCCCCCGCCACCACGCGCACAATAAATGACGCCATCCTTGACGCCATAACCGCCCCCGTGCGGATCAATCAGTTTCCAGCCCTGGAGCGTCTTGCCGTTGAACAGGCTCACAAAACCCGGTTCAACCGCACCCGCCAGGCGAACCGACAACGCCCAGACCGTCAGCCCCGCCGCCACCGCTACGCGAACAAGCGAACCGGCACCCGATCGAATTCCAACGCGATGCTTTTTCATTTGTCGTTCAACGAAAACGTTCACCCGCGCGAGCCTTCGCAATCGGCCCCCCAACTGTCAAGCAACCGGTTGCGCCAAATCCGCCAAAGCGCAAATCGAACCCGAGCGGGATCGCAGCCCGTGTCACCAAAAAACCGAACTCCTAACACCGCCCCCAAACATCCGCCACGATCGAGGGCGAATCACGTGGCGGGTGGCCGACAAAAATCGTCGTCTGCAAAAACGCCGCAGGTCCGCCAACTCGTACGCCCCCTGGTTCTTGGCCCGTCACACTCGTGTGCGGCTGAGAACTTTCGGACGAACGGCCCGGCTCAGAATCCGTTCCGATGCATCGGCATGCCCGCGCTAGAAGGTCGCGTCAAGCATATGATCCCGCATGCACTCCCCCTTTGGGTCGCATGTCAACAGGCGAAGCTGCCACTGCCATCTCCTCGTCCTGATCAGGGATACTGACGCTCCAACGCGTCGGGCAACCACACCCCGGCGTAGCCCCCGTTCAGATCCGCCTCCCATTGCGCTCGCACCCGCCCCAGGTGCGTTTGTAATTCCGCCTTCAGCTTCTCCGTCACCATCGTCACCCGATCCTGGAATCCCTTCCCATCCCGCACCGTGTTCCGCCCCCGCTCCAGATCTAGGTCCTTTACCCTGTGAGATAACCACCTGTTCACGTGCAGAACCACCGGCACGCCCAC
>CAYXJB010000260.1:0-411 GCA_964465445.1 uncultured Verrucomicrobiota bacterium | reverse complement strand
AGAAGCCCGCGCCGTCTTATCTCACGGGTTGAACGCGCAACCGCAGCGACTCCATCAGCCGCAGCCCGCTTCCGTAGAGCAGCCGCAGCGGTAACGCGTATTCCGCTTCCACCGCCGCCGATACCCGCGTCACCTCCGCCCGACTCAACACTTCCGGCATCTGCCCCGGCCGTTGCGCCCGGGCGAACTCGCCCAACTCCCCCAACGGCTGATGCAGCACCTCGGCATACAGGAACATCAAGGCGTTCAATGCTTGATTCTGTGTTGAAGGCGACACATTCCCGCGCACCGCCAGATCGGCCAGAAACGTCTCCACCTTCTCTTTGCCGCCGACCAGGTCGGCGCGGGACGCACCTGCACCTGGGATCCCGCGCGGGGGACCATCGACGTCGCCGCGCTGGACGGCGTGGG
>CAYXJB010000259.1:0-3876 GCA_964465445.1 uncultured Verrucomicrobiota bacterium | reverse complement strand
ATAAAGCTCGGCCAGCCGCTCGCAAAACTGACCCAGCCACTGACGCGCCCGCACCAGCACCTCCGCCCCTGGATGGGAATCTTGCGCCGGATGCGCAAGCGGCAGTCCCGGTCGCAACGCCGACTCCTCACACCCGACGCCATCGTTTAGGCTGCGGCCATGAGCTTGCCCTCGGGCACGCGCTGGAGCTGGTTGCGCACCGGTCAGGAAGCGTTCGCCGCCATGCTCGAAGCCATCGAATCGGCCCGCTCCAGCGTGTGTCTGGAGATGTACACCTTCGCGCCGGGCCGACCGGGCGACCAGTTTCGCGAGGCGCTGATTCGTGCTTGCGAGCGTGGCGCCGCCGTCAGGGTGCTGGTGGATGCCATCGGTTCGCTGGAGTTGCCCGATTCGTATTGGACGCCGCTGCGGCAGGTCGGCGGCCAGGCGCGTGTGTTCAATCCCGTTTCGCTCAAGCGGCTGGGCATCCGCAATCACCGCAAACTGCTGGTGTGCGACCGGTCGGTGGCCTTCATCGGCGGATTCAATGTCGCTCCCGAGTACGACGGTGACGGCGTGAGCCGTGGCTGGCGCGACGTGGGACTGCGACTGGAAGGGCCGCTGGCCGCCGAACTGGGGGCGACGTTCGAGGAAATGTTTCGCCTGGCCGATTTTCGGCACAAAGCTTTCCCCCGCCTGCGCCGCGCCGCCCTGCTCCGACGCACCCCCGTTCGCGGCGAGGAAATCTTGCTGGGTCAGCCCGGTCTGGGCCGCAACCCGCTGCGACGCGCGCTGCGGGCCGATCTGCGTCGCGCCCGCCAGGCACAGTTGATGGTCGCCTATTTCCTGCCACCGCCGCGACTGCTGCGGCTGTTCCAACGGGCCAGCCGCCGGGGCGCCACCGTGCAACTGATCCTGCCCGCCCGCTCCGACGTGCCGCTCTCCCAAATGGCCGCCCAGAGCCAGTACCGGCGCCTGCTCAAGGCCGGCGTGGAAATCTACGAGTACCGGCCGCAGGTGCTTCACGCCAAACTCTTCGTTCTGGACGAGGCGGTTTACGTCGGCTCCGCCAACCTCGACCCGCGCAGTTTGAGCGTGAACTACGAGCTGACGGTGCGCTTCGAGCATCCGCAAATGGCCGCCGAAGCCCGCCAGATCATCGCCGAAACGCTGGCGCACTCTCAGCGCGTGGACGCCCTGGCCTGGCAACGCTCCCGCGGCTTGTGGAAACGGCTCAAACAGCGCATCGCCCTGTGGCTGCTGGCGCGCCTGGACCCCTGGGTGGCCCACCGCCAATGGCGCGCGCTGCCGGATTGATTCTGGCCGGGGCACCGCCACAGTTCGAAAACCCATTTGCCGCCGTCAGTTTTTCACCCCTGTCGAATGCCGGATCAAGCCCGCCTGCACCCACAAGCATTGCGAGGTTCAAGAGGACACCGATGCAGCGGGCAGCGAGGCAGGGAGAATCCCGGCGCAAACAAATCCGCCAGAAAATCCGTATCAAAAGCCCCGCGGTTGCAACCGGTTGATCGTCCCTCCGATTGGGGAAGTTCAACAGCGCGTTCATTGGCCGGCCAAGTCGGGCGCGGCCGGCGTTGAAAAAATTTTTGAAAATTTTTGTTGACCCCACGCCGACACTTCGCTAAAAGGCTTTTGGGTTTAATTTCAGAACGGGCTATGAAAAGAGCACTCGTTCCTCTCCTCTGGTTGTCGATGGGCGCTGCTGTCCACGCAAATCTGCTGCTCAACGGCGGATTCGAGTCCCCCATTGGAAGCGAATGGACGACGAACATTCTCAGCGGCAGCTTGCCGTGGTCCTTGGGGGCCAGCACCACGATCGTGCATTCGGGCACGTATAGCTACGGGATGGCCTATGGGCCGGGTGATCCGACCGGCCACGCCTACGTCCAGCAGGTTCTTACGGGGCTGACGCCCGGCGAGAGCTACACCATAACCGGTTGGATTTACATGGACTGGAGAGCCACGAAGGCTTGGGCGTACATCGAAGCATTGGGCGGCGGCTCTCCGGTGAGCGCGCCGGCAATACGAGCCAACCAAGACGATGTGTGGGTACAATACTCGCTCTCCCAAACAGCGAACAGCTCCGGTAATCTCACCGTCCGGTTACATCTGAACAAAGATCAGACCACCGCCAGCGGCGACAAGACTGCGATCGCCTACTTTGATGACATCGTGGTGGAACCGGTTCCGGAGCCCGCGACCGTGCCGTTGGGGCTGGCGTGCGGTCTGGGCTTGCTTTTGGCCATGCAGCAGTTTCGTCGCCGCTGATCGGGCTTGACGAACGCCTCTTAACGTCGGCAGGCTGCCAGAACTGGCGGCCTTTTTTATAGCGCAGTCCTCTCCCGTGCGCAGGGGGTATTCGATTGCCGTTCAAAACACCGCGCGCGCCCTGAGCATGGTCAGGTAACGCGTCATCCGATCGAACCCGGCCTGCTCGCCGCCCAGCCGATAAAGCTCGGCCAGCCGCTCGCAAAACTGACCCAGCCACTGACGCGCCCGCACCGGCGAGAGATAATCGTCCTTCACATCGCAGTGGCTCCGGATCAGTTGATGGACGCACTCGGCGCGGCTCATCAGCCGACCATGATGGAACGGGTCAATGTAGATCTCCTCGGCGGCCGACTGGTAGCGGCACACGAAATGTCCGGCCAGGTTCACGCCCGCGACCGGCAGCTCCAGCCGACGCGCCACCGCCACGTAGAGCAGGCTCAGGCTCAGCGCGTTGCCCATTCGCCCATCCATCACCTGGTTCAAATAGCACCACTCCGGCGCCTCCTGGCCTTCCGGGTGCGGGCCGAAATCCTGTTCCCCAAACAGGTACTGGTTGATCCGGCTCAGGAGTTGATTGCCGCGACGGTAGAGGCTCAATCTGGGCCGCAGCTCGCCCGCAAAATCATCCAGCAACGCCCGGTAACCCTCGACGTTGATCTCCGCGTAAGCCGTTTGCGCCAACAGCCAGGCTGCTTCCTCGATGTCAAAATCCTCGCCGTGCGTGAGGCAGAACCGGCAGAACCGCTCGTCGGCTTCCCGCAACGCCAGATCCCGCAGGATTTCCGACACGCGCCGCGCCAACAGCCGATTGCGCGAGAACTGATGCGGCCGCAGCCACTCGCTCGCTGCCTTGCCAACCGACAGCAGCCGGGCCCGCACCGCCTGGTAAACCAGCTCCTGCTCATCGGCCAGCAGGGTCAGCAGCGCGGCCTTTTCGCTTTCGCGAAGCGCGTTTGTGCCGGCCACCGACGACTCCTGCATACTCGAAAGCCAACCTAGTGGCCACCGATGCGCCAAAACAATCCGAAAAATTACGGCCCGCACCCCGGCGACTTCTGCGACGGACTTCCCCAAACCCTCTCACAACGCGCGCCGGCTCGCTGGCCGGCGCCACAAGCAACCTCACGGTCGCGGCCCGGATGTCGGCTTCGAACCGGTCGAATCCCCACGTCCGGGACTCTCGTCTTCGAGCATGCCGGTCTCACGCAGGCTGAGTGATCCGAAGGTTTGACGGAACAATTCGCGCCGGGCTGCCCGGGCTTCGCGCTGGACGATCCGTGCATCCCACAGCGCCGTTGCAAACGCGGCCGCCGTCAGCGCCAGACACAGCATCCAGTACAGCGCCACACCGGCCAGGCTCAGGTGCGCCGTCGCGCCCAGTTCACCGGCGATCAACAATCCCAGCGCCCCGCTCAAGCACGCCAGCCCGAAACCGCGCCGCAAAATTTTCGCGCTCATATGCTCGGTTTGTACCTGTGCCCAAAAAGCCGCACCGACCGACCTGCCCGAACATAACCGGCAGCAACCGCCTTTGCGAACAAAAGGCCCGGTTGCGCTCGGCCACGCCCGGGGCAGCGGTCCTGCCCAAACACGTCCCACGAGCCG
>CAYXJB010000258.1:0-3921 GCA_964465445.1 uncultured Verrucomicrobiota bacterium | reverse complement strand
AACAATGTCGCCCCGCCCCGTCCTCGAACACGCAGGCTGCCACACGACCACCAATCCGCACCCGTCGGACTTCGACCCCGGCCGCACCAAACACCTCCACGCCGGCCAGCCCACCGCCCTGGCACGCGCCACCCTCCACCCAAGTGATCGGCGGCAGGCGCTCGCCCCACACCGATTCCAGCGCGTTGAGGCCGTGGTCGGCCTGCTTCACATCGCCAAAGACCAGAACATGCACCGGCTCGGCCCGCCGACGTTCCAACTCGCCGGCCGCACGTGCGAACAGCTCGGGCGGCCGCTCGCCCGGCCGCGGTTCGAACTGCAGCGAGATCAACCCGCGATCCGCTGCCGTTGAACTCGGTTCAGCCGACCGCACCCCGATCGTTCCGATCGTCCTGCTCATCGCTCCATGAGACGCGCGGCCGGGCAGGTGAGTTAGTCCACGATTTTTGCGCCGCCATTGGCCAAAATGGTTGTGAAACTCTCCGCCGCATTGTCGCGTCTGAGGTTGCGATGAGCGCGTGGGAAACCAGCCGCCGCGCCAAAGCGGGTCGCGGGCAAATGTGGGGATGCATCATGGGGATGTGGCTGCTCGCAGCCGGCGGGGCGGTTGCAGCCGGGCCGGCTGCGCGTCCGAACCCGTTCGAGACCGATGCACCCTGCACGCCGCCGAATGTTCTCGATGAGCTGGTCGAGCGCCGCCTTCAGGCCTTGGGTCTCCAGCCGGCAAAGCTCTGTTCCGACGCGGTGTTTGTGCGCCGCGCATTCCTGGAGCTCACAGGCACATTGCCGACCGCCCGGGAGGCAGCCGTCTTCATTCAAAGCCGCGACCCGAACAAGCGTCGCGAGCTGATTGACCGGCTGCTGGAGCGCGAAGAGTTCGCCGATTACCAGGCCATGCGGTGGGCCGACCTGCTCCGCATCAAAGCCGAGTTTCCCATCAACCTCTGGCCCAACGCCGCCCAGGCCTACCATCGGTGGGTACGAACCGCCATTCGACAAAACAAGCCCTACGACGCTTTCGCGCGCGAGCTGCTCACCGCCAGCGGCAGCAACTTCCGCGATCCGCCCGTCAATTTCTGGCGCGCCACGCCCAACCGCGATCCGGTCGGTCTGGCCCGGTCCGTTGCGCTGACGTTTCTGGGCACGCGCGCCGGGCACTGGCCTTCGAACCGCCTGGCCGGTGTGGCCGCGTTTTTTTCCCAGCTCGAATACAAGTCCACCGGCGAATGGAAGGAACAGATCGTTTTCTGGAATCCGGCCGCCAGCAACGCCGCCACAACCGGCGTGCTGCCCGATGGCACGGTGGTCGCCTTCGACGGACGGCGCGATCCGCGCGAGCTCTTCGCCGACTGGCTGGTGAATCCCAAAAACCCCTGGTTTGCACGAGTCGCGGCCAATCGCATCTGGGCGTGGCTGTTCGGACGCGGCATCGTGCATGAACCCGATGATTGGCGGCCGGACAATCCGCCGTCGAATCCCGAACTGCTGGCGCGACTGGAGGTCGAGCTGATCAGCGCCGGTTTTGATCTCAAGCACCTCTACCGGCTCGTGCTCAATTCCCGGACCTGGCAGCGTTCCTGCATCCCGACCACCGGGGACGCGCGCGCCGAAGTGCACTTCGCCCATTACGCGCTGCGCCGGCTGGATGCCGAAGCGCTGATTGATGCGATTTGCCGATTGACGGGCTCGAGCGAGCATTACACCAGCGCCATCCCCGAACCCTACACCGTGATGCCCGCCGGCCAGCGGGCCGTGGCGTTGCCCGATGGCAGCATCACCAGCCCGTTCCTGGAATTGTTCGGACGCCCGCCGCGCGACACCGGCCTGGCATCCGAACGCAACAATCGTATCACCGCCGCCCAGCGCCTGCATCTCCTCAACTCGACTCACATCCAGCGCAAACTCCAGGACAGCCCGCTGGTCCGAAACCTCTCTGCCCAGGGCCGCACGCCGCGCGAGATCATCCAGGGCCTTTATCTGGCCGTCCTCTCGCGGTATCCGACCGAGCCGGAACTTGAAGCGGTCAGCGCCTACTTCCGCACCGGCGGGCTGCCGCTGCGCGAGGCGGCGCTGGATCTGACCTGGGCGCTGATCAACAGCCCGGAATTTCTTTATCGCCACTGAACCCCGTTGCCTATGGAAACGCTTGAGACTCGATTCGCTCGAATCCGTGCCCTGGCAGCGGCCGATCCGACCGGCTGGCTCAAGGCCCTGCCGCTTTCGCGTCGGGAAGCGCTGCGCCGATGCCTCTACGGAGCGGCGGGCCTGTTCCTCCTGAATGGCTGGGGACTGCGCGCCGCCAACCGCCTCAGCCCGCCCGGCGGCCGCGCCCTGCCGCAGCCCAAGGCCCGATCGGTGATTCAAATCTGGATGTGGGGCGGGCCCTGCCACATTGACACCTTCGATCCCAAACCCGATGCGGGTTACGACTATTGCGGCCCGCTCAACAAGGCGATCCCCACCTGCGTGGACGGCATCCAGATCGGGGAGCTGTTGCCCGAGCTGGCCCGACAGGCCGACAAATTCTCGATCATCCGCAGCATGACCCACGGCAACAACGGACACGAAACCGCTTCCTACATCGTGCAAACCGGCCGCCCGGCCGGCGGTCGCGACGTGTTCCCCTGCGCCGGCGCGGTCACGGCCTTGTTCAAGGGCTACGACGCCGGTTACACGGGGTTGATCCCGCCCTACATCGTGCTGACCGAACCGCAGGGACGCTTCTCGGAAGCCGGTTTCCTAGGCTCGCGCTACAAACCCTTCGCCACCGGTGGCGACCCGGCGGCCAGCCGTTTCCAGGTCGAAGGCGTCGTCGCCCGCGGCATCTCGGACGAACGGCAGCGCGCCCGACGCGAGTTGCTTCACCACCTCAACACCCTGGGCGAATTTCTGCCCGGGCACGCCTCGCTCAAACCGCTCTACGAATCCGAAGAACAGGCTTACAACCTCATCCTGGGCGATGCGGGCAAGGTCTTCGATCTGTCGCAGGAAAAAGACGAGCTGCGCGACCGCTACGGCCGCAACACCTTCGGCCAATCCTGCCTGGTCGCCCGACGCCTCGTCGAACGCGGCGTGCCCTGGGTCACCATCAATTACAAGGGCTGGGACACTCACAAACAGCATTTCCAAACCATGCGCCGCAAACTGCCCGAACTGGACAAAGGCTTCGCCACGCTGTTGCAGGACCTGGCCGAGCGCGGCCTGCTCGAGACCACCATCGTCTGGTGGAGCGGCGAGTTCGGACGCACCCCGCGCGTTCAGTGGGAAGCGCCCTGGAACGGCGGCCGCAACCATTGGGGACGTGTCTTCTCCGCCGTGGTCGCCGGCGGCGGGTTCAAAGGCGGACGCGTCCTCGGCGCCTCGGACAAACGCGGCGAGGAAGTCCACGACCGGCCCGTCTATCCCGCCGACCTCATCGCCACCCTCTACGAATTGCTCGGCATTGATCCGGATGCAAAACTGCCGCATCCACAGGGCCTGGACGTACGCGTCGTGCCCGGCGAACACGAAGGCCTGCCCCGCGCCGGGCGGTTGATCGAATTGCTCTGATGCAGCCGATGCACCGCGTCCCGTTGCGTTGCCACTGGCTGGTCGCGGTCTGCACTGCAGCCGCTCTCCCGGCGCCCATCCTCGCCCCGGCCCAACAAACGCCGACGCGCCGCAGTCCGCACATCGCCTACGTTTTCCCCGCCGGCGCCCAACCCGGACAAAACGTCACTCTCAAGCTCGCCGGCCAGTTCCTCGAAGGCGTCAATGGCCTCGAACTCACCGGCGCCGCCGTTCAGACGCGCCTGATCGAATACCAACGACCGCTCACCGGACGAGAATTGAACCTGTTCCGAGACCGCGTCCGCGAATTGCAGCGCGCCCTCAGCCGCGCCGACGCCGGCCAAACCCAGATCCAAATCCGCAACGAGTCCG
>CAYXJB010000257.1:0-3999 GCA_964465445.1 uncultured Verrucomicrobiota bacterium | reverse complement strand
CCGGCTCACGGTGGCGAGCGACAGCGATTTTTGGGTTTGGACCTACGCCTACGACGTCAGCGGTCTGACCAATGTGAGCCTGTATTTGCGCCTGAACGGCACCAACCCGCCGGTGGGCGATCCATTCGAGACATACGCCGGCGGCCCGCTCACCGGCCCGTGGCAGCGCTCGAACATGACCCGACGCGTCGTTTCTCCGGTGCTGGGCGTCACGCCGCAATACCTGGCGGACTATTTCTGGATCAAGGTCCGCGGGATCACCAACAGCTTTGTGGACTACTACGTGACGGCCACCGATGCGCGTGGCAACACGTTCAAGTCGCCCATTCAACACGTCTGGGTGGGCACGCCGCCGACCGGCAGCACTCCGCCGGGCAACACCAACGCCTGCCAGGGCCGGGTGTGCGTCTCGCCGGCCCCGCCGGTGCAGGGCCAGCCGGTGAGCATTTTCTACGATCCGAGCGGCGGCCCGCTGGCCGGCGCCGGCTCGGTCCGAATTCACCTCGGTTGGAATCAATGGAGCAGCATCGTCAACCCCGATCCGGTCATGAGCTTCGACGCAACGTCGAATCACTGGGTTTATACGACGGTTGTGCCGGGGGCGGCGACGCAATTGGACTGCGTGTTCAACAACGGCAGCGGGCTGTGGGACAACAACAACGGTCAGGACTGGCATTTCGCGGTGGCGACCAATGTCGCCGGCACGAACCTCGCCCCGTTCCAAATGGACGGCGCGGTGGACTCGACCAATCTGCTGCTGGTCGCATCCGGGCTGAGACTCTTCGCCGCCGTGCGTGGCACGCAGCTTTACGTGGCCACGACCTCGCCCGGCAACAGCGGGCTGAACGACCATTTTATTTTCGTGAGCGACAGTGTTTCGGCCGCCGCCAACGTCAATGCGCCCTGGGCCAAAACCGGCAAAATCGCGCTGCCGAGCACCAAACCCTATCTGGCCGCTGAGAGCCTCAACAATTACGTGGCCTGGTACAACGCGCCGCCGGGCGCGCAGGCGACCAAGTCCGCGTCACCGACCGGGGTGATGGAAGGCACGCTGGACCTGCCGGCGGCCTTCGGCACAATGCCATCGGTGCTGTATCTCTGCGCTGCTGCGTACCAGACGGCCGACGGCGGCGCGCTGGTATCGCAATCGCCGTCGGGCAGCGGGCCGGACATCGAGCCGGCGGAGATTCTGGCCATGCCGCTGATCGCGTTGCGGGATGAAAACGGCGATGGACTTTTCGACCGGTTGGACCCGGCGCGGGACTTCCGGTTGCTGACGCCGGAGCAGTTCGGCGGCGCGCTTCGGTTGCGTTGGACGACGATGCCGGGCCGGCGTTACCAGATCTATTGGGCTGACGGCCCGGGCGCCGGTTGGAATCCGCTGCCCGGCTCGCTGATGACCGCCGCGGTCCTGCAACTGGAAGCGACTTTCGACGAACCGCTCAGTCCGGGCGAGTGGCAACGATTCTTCCGGGTGGCGCTGTTGCCGGAGCCATGATGCACAGCAAACCGGCCGGACCCAACGCGGTCGGTGGAGGGCGGGCCGGCGGCGGACTTGGACGGCAGGCGGCCCCGATGCTCTGCGAAAGCGATCCGCGCCCGAGGGCTTTTGAACCGACCGATCTGCCAACGGTGCAGCTTGAGGACGAAGCCGCTGCATCGGTTGCCCGGCAAGAGGGGTTTTGGGTGCGACCGCACAAAGATGCGGTGGCCCGGTGTACGGGGGAGGCTTTTACCCTTCGGCGGCTGGCAACAACAACCGGGCTGGTGAAAAGCGTCACTCAAAGCAGTTGCGGCAACGGCGTTTACCGTGGCAACGGCGCGGCTGCTTTTCAACTGGCGCGTTGGGCAGGCCGGGGTCATCCTGTGACTGGTGATCCGCGGCGATACGAGTCAACGGAAGCATTGGCCGGGCGATGGCCGCAGAACCGGCCATTGGGGTGGCGAAGTTCGTGCCCGACCCGCAGCTTCCAGCAACGGTGCGCCCCGGCCGGCGAGCGTCCGGGCGTGTTGAATGCGGGTTGCTTCCGAGACGTTCGCGCCGCAACCCATGGGACGAAAAATTATAGATCGTTTTACGAATCTGCCGGTGTCACGGCAGCGCAAGTACCAGTTGCGCATGAGAGCCCTTCACCGCTGCATCATTTGCGGTGAACCGGCGATCCGCGGCAGCTACTGCCTCTACCACATGGTCAAATATCGCGAAATGGCCCGCGCCCGCGTCGGCGCCCGACGCCGCAATTTGGGTGCGCGCTCCTATTTGATCGAGATGGCCATGCAGCCTAAACGCAAATCGGTTGCCGCGGGTAAATCCAGGACGAAAGCCGCCACGGCGCGCGGTCGTACCGGGCGCGCGCGGCGGCGCAAACGGGCTTGAGGGAGCGCGTTCGCAGCGGATGGGCTTTCGGCACGCCTGAAACCGTTCTTCCCCAAGACGGTCGCAACGATGCAAACGCTTCGACGGCTGGCGGCGCGCACGGCGGCAGGGTGGCTGATGCTTCTGGGGGCGTGCCTTGCCGGCCCGCTGTGCCTGCGGGCCGAACGGGATGTCGCCTCCGAACGCGCCCGTCCGGCGCCGCCCTGGGTGCGCGACGCGGTGATCTACGAGGTGTTCCCGCGCAATTTTTCGAGCAGCGGTGATCTTCGCGGTGTCACGGCTCGTTTGGGCGAACTCCAGCAACTGGGCGTGACCACCGTCTGGTTGATGCCGATCCATCCGATCGGCGAGAAATTCCGCAAGGGGCATTTTGGCAGTCCGTATGCGATCCGCGATTACTACGCGATCCATCCCGATTACGGCACGACCAACGACCTCAAATGCCTCGTTCAGGAGGCGCATCGGCTGGGGCTGAAGGTGATTTTGGATCTGGTGGCCAACCACACTGCCTGGGACAACGTGCTGGTGCGGCAGCATCCGGAATTCTACAAACGCGATCCGCAGGGCAACATTCTGCCGCCGGTGCCCGAATGGACCGACGTGGTCGGCCTGGATTACTCCAACCCGCGACTGCGCGAATACATGATCGGGGTGATGCAACATTACGTGCGGGAGTTCGACGTGGACGGCTTCCGGTGCGACGTGGCGTTCATGGTGCCGACCGATTTTTGGGAACAGGCGCGGGCGGCGCTGGATGCGCTCAAGCCCGAGCTGATGCTGCTGGCCGAGGCGAGCAAACCCGAGTTGCTGATGCGGGCGTTCGATCTGGATTATTCCTGGCCGTTGCACGCCACGCTCAACCGTGTACTGCTGGAGGGCGCGCCGGCTTCCGAATTCCGCCGCACCTGGGAGGAAATGGGGCGGCAGTTCCCCAGGGGCGCGCTGCATTTGCGCTTCTCCGACAACCACGACGAGGCCCGTGCGGTGGCGCGATTCGGCATTCGCGGCGCGCTGGCCGCGCAGGTGTTCATGCTCACGCTCGACGGCGTGCCGCTGTTCTACAACGGTATGGAGGTGGGCGATGCCACCGAATCGAGCGATCCGGCGCTGTTCGAGAAACTGCCCATCTTCTGGCAGCCCAAGGAACGCCCTCCGCTGCGCGCGATCTACCGCGACCTGCTCCGGTTGCGACGCGAGTTCGCGCCCTTCCGCAGCGAGCGGCTCATCTGGTTGCGCAATTCCGACGAAGCCAATCTGGTGACTTTCATGCGACTGGATGAGCAGGACGAATTCGTCGTGGTGATCAATTTTTCAAACCGCCCGCTCATCGGCTGGGTCGAGGTCATGCACAGCCACGAATTCGAACCGGTGAAGATTGCCGGCGTGCCCGAAGTTTCGATGAGCGGCTTTCCGCTCTTTCGCCTCAACGGTTTCGAGTGGCGGATCTACCACCGCAAAGTGCGCTAAACTGCGCCGACCCGCCCCCAAACCCGGACCGGCGTGACGGCGCGCCGGGCACAACCGGCTCGCCGCGGCCGTGAACCGGATCGAAGCCCGTCAGGAAACCGGCGTCACCGCGGCACGTTCGCCCGCGCCCACCGGTGGCTCGACGTCGCGAGACA
>CAYXJB010000256.1:0-4014 GCA_964465445.1 uncultured Verrucomicrobiota bacterium | reverse complement strand
GATCCGTTCCACCTGGGTAACCGCCACTGAGAGGTAGGCCGCGGCGACCAATAGACCCACAAACAGCGGTGCCGGTGTCCGGGCACGGTCGGCCCACCGTCCGCCGCAGTAGTAGCCCACCGCCAGCGCCCCGAGGGTGACGGCGATTTGCGCCGTCCAGACGAAATGCGACGTGCCCAGAAAAGGCGCCAGCAGTTTGGCCCCCAGAATTTCGATGATCAAAATCGCCGCGCCACACACCGCTGTCGTCAAGAGCAACCAGAATTCTTGCAGAGAGGCGCGCCCCGATCCGGCTGACTTCGTGCTTGGTTTCACCGCCGGTCATTCTGACGAAATCGGTTCGATCCAGCAACGCGCTTCCGGAGCGGCGCCCGGTGTTTTTCGCCCGGGCTGCGCACCGATGGCCTGCGTGTTTTGAGCGTGACGCCGGAGGGCGGCTCGGCTCAATGTTCGGCGCATCCCATGAAACGCCCGATGGTCGTCCTGGCCGCGTGTTACGGCGGCGGGCTGGTTTTGGGCGAGCTGTGGCAGGCGCCGTTGTGGCTGCTCTTCGGCGCGGGGTTTCTCCTTGTTGGGGCGGCGTTGCTGGGCGGACGGGTGCGGCCCTGGGCGCTGGTGCCGGCACTGATAGTGGCCGGATGGGTGAATTTAACCGCGCGCCAAGCCGTGCTCTCGCCCCATGACCTGCGGCGGTTGGTCCCGGCCGATGGTGCGCTGGTCCGCGTGCAGGGTCGCTTGATCGAGACGCCCACGCTCCGTGTTTTCGAGCGCGACGAGCAGGAGAGCTGGCGCACGCTGGCGCGGGTGCAGGTCGAGGCGTTGTACCTGGGCACGAACGGGCAACCGGCTTTCGGTCGGATTGCGGTCACCACGCCGGGCACGCTTCCGGCCGAATTTTTCCAGGGATGTCAGGTCGAAATCAGCGGCGTATTGGCCGAGCCGCGGAGCGCACCGGCACCGGGGTTGTTCGACTATCGGGCGTATCTGGCCCGGGAACGAATCTACTTTCAACTCAAAGCCTCCGGACCGGACTCGTGGCGGGCGCTGCCGGGTGGACGTACCGAGCCGCCGTTTGCGGACCGGTTTCTGAGCTGGGCGCAGCGGACGCTGGCGCGCGGATTGCCCGAACAGGACGAGGCGCTGCGCCTGCTCTGGGCGATGGTGCTGGGTTGGCGCACGGCGTTGAGCGGGGAGGTGAGCGCGCCGTTCATGCGCTCGGGCACGATGCACATCTTTGCGATCTCGGGTCTGCACGTGGCGTTGATCAGCGGGATTTTGGTCGGGCTGCTGCGGGTGCTTCAATTGCCGCGGGCCGCCTGCGGCGCGGTGGCCATTCCGCTGCTGTGGTTTTACACGGCGGCGACCGGTTGGCAGTCCTCGGCGGTGCGCTCGACGGTGATGATGACGATCATCGTCGGGGGCTGGGCGTTGCGGCGACCGGGGGATTTGCTCAACTCGCTCTGTGCGGCGGCGTTTGTCATTTTGCTCTGGGAACCGGAGCAACTGTTTCAAGCCAGCTTTCAGCTCTCGTTTTTCGTCGTGCTGAGCCTGGCGTTGTGCGTGCCGCCACTGGTGAAACTTTGGGAGCGGCTTCTGGCGGGCGATCCGCTGCTGCCACCGGCACTGCTGCCGCGCTGGAAACAAATTCTGCTCGGACCGTTGCGCTGGTTTGGCAGCGCCGCGGCAACCTCGCTGGCTGCGTGGGTCGGATCGCTCCCGCTGACCGCCCACTATTTTCATTTGTTCAGCCCGGTGACGCTGCCGACGAACCTGATCGTCGTGCCGCTCAGCGGGCTGGCGCTGGCGTCGGCGATGGGCAGCTTGCTCTGCGGGTCATGGTTCGGGCCGGTTGGAGAACTGTTCAACCACAGCGCCTGGTTCTGGATGCGGGCGATGATCGAGGTGAGCCATCGGGCTGCGGCGTTGCCCGGGGCGTGGTGGTATGTGTCTTCGCCGTCGCTGCTGGTCTGCCTGCTGTGGTATGCAGCGCTGGTGGGTTTGATGTGCGGCCGCTCTTGGATCGGCTCCTGGCGGGTCGTTGTGGTGGGCGGCGTCATGGTGCTGGGTGCACTGGCCGCTGTGCAGGGGTATCAGGCACTGCGCGGCATCACCATCGAGGTGTTGCCGCTGAGCGGGGCGCACGCGGTGTTTGTGGATGCACCGGGCCGCACCCGGGACTGCCTGGTGGATTGCGGCAGCAGCAACGCGGTCGAGTTTTTGACCCGACCGTTTCTATCGGCCCGGGGCGTCAACTCGGTCCGACGTCTGGTTCTGACGCACGGCGATCTGAGGTTTTTTGGCGGTTTCGATTTGCTGGATGCCGCGCTGCCGATCCGCGAAGTGGCCGGGCCGGATGTGCGTTTCCGCTCCCGAAAATATCGGGAAATGACGGCGCGGCTCGAAGAGGCGGGGCGATGGGCCCGGTTGAAAGCCGGCGACGCGTTCGGGCCCTGGCGCGTGTTGCATCCGGGCGCGCACGACCGGTTCGACACGGCGGACGACGGGGCGCTGGTGTTGCTGGGAACGTTTCACGGGACGCGGGTGCTGTTGCTTTCGGATCTGGGCCGGGTCGGCCAGGAACGATTGCTGGAGCGAGCGGCCGATGTGCGGGCCGAGATCGTCATCGCCGGTCTGCCCGAGGGCGGCGAGCCGTTGAGCGATTCGCTTTTGGCGGCGATCGAGCCGCGCCTGATCGTGGTGGCCGATTCGGAATATCCGGCCACGCATCGGGCCGGGCCGCGACTGCGGGAGCGGCTGAGCCGCCGGGCGGTGCCGGTGCTCTACACCCGCGAAACAGGCGCGGTGACGCTGACGTTTCTGCCGTCGAGCTGGCGATTGACGACGGCGCGCGGCTTCGCCCTGGCCGGCGGAGTGCGAGATGATGGCGCGCAGACGTCGGTCGCGCGGTGAAAAAAGTTTTCCCTTTTCGGGCTTTCCCCTGCTAGAATGCGCTCGAAATGATTCCGCCAGGTACAATTCGCGAGATTCTCGCTGCCAAAGGTTCGGTGGTGTGGACCATTTCCCCCAATGCCACGGTGTACGAGGCGATCCAGTTGATGGCCGACAAGAACGTCGGGGCGCTGGTGGTCACCGAGGGCGACAAGCTGGTCGGGATCATTTCTGAGCGCGATTACACCCGCAAAGTGATCCTCAAGGGGCGTTCCTCGCGGGACACGCCGGTGCGCGACATTTTGTCCAGGGAAGTGATCTACGTGACGCCCGAACACAGCGTGGACGAGTGCCTCCGGCTGATGACGCATCATCGGGTGCGGCATTTGCCGGTGCTGGAGGGCGGGCGGCTGGTTGGGATTGTTTCGATCGGCGATCTGGTCAACTGGGTGATCAGCGCGCAGAGCACGACGATCCACCAGTTGCAAACCTACATCACGGGATACCCCACGCCGCCTTCTTGATCATGCTCGGCCCGGTTCGGGTGCGGCTGACCACGGCCGAGACGTGCCGCGCCTGCGGCAGGGCGAATTTCTTGACCTCGACCTCGACGCTGTCGGGGTGAAATTCGCTCACGATGGCCTCGGCCAGATCGGTGGCGAGTTTTTCCAGCAATTTCCAGCTCCGGTCCTGGCCGAATCGCAGCAGATATTCGGCGAGGGCCTGATAGTCAATCGTCTTGGTGAGCCGATCGGTCAGCGCCGCCGGGCCAAAGTCATATTCCATCCCCACCGTCAGCAGCAACCGCTGCGGTTTGGCGCGTTCCTCGTCGCTCACGCCCAGGCAGTAAAACACTTCCAGATCGTTGATGGTGAGTTTCGACATAATCAACAGGGTTCGAATCCACGGACCTCAGACTCCCAGAACGCAGTGCAACAGCCGGCGGGTGGGCGTGTTCAACGGCAACGCCAGCGCTTCGTCCGGCGGCACCCAGCGGAACTCCCGCGCCTCGTCGTTCAGGCGCACCTCGGCCGGCTCGACACAGCGGCAGGTGTAGTTGAGCAACACAAAATGCGCCTCCCGATAGAACTCCGGCGAACAGATGCAGTCCTGCACCAGCACCAG
>CAYXJB010000255.1:0-4047 GCA_964465445.1 uncultured Verrucomicrobiota bacterium | reverse complement strand
GTGCGACGTGCGACGGGGCGCTGCCGATGTTTCGCAATCAGCCGTTGGTGGTGGTCGGGGGCGGCGATTCGGCCTGTGAAGAGGCGCTGTACCTGACGCGGTTCGGTTCGGTGGTGTACCTGGTGCATCGGCGCGAGACATTGCGCGCCTCCAAGATCATGGCGGAACGCGCGTTGGCGCATCCGAAAATCAAACCGGTCTGGAACTCGGTGGTCGCCGAAATCCTCGATCCGGGCGCGGGCAAAGTCACCGGCGTTCGGCTTCGGAACGTCCAGAGCGGGGCCGAGCAGACGCTGGATTGTGCCGGCGTGTTCATTGCCATCGGTCACGTCCCCAACACGGCGCTGTTCAAGGGTCAGATCAAGATGGACGAGGCCGGCTACATCCTGCCCGAACGCGGCACCATGACCAGCGTGCCGGGCGTGTTCGTGGCCGGGGACTGCGCCGACCGGGTGTATCGGCAGGCGGTCACAGCAGCCGGCATGGGTTGCGCCGCGGCCATTGATGCCGAACGATATCTGGCTTCGACCGAAACGCCGGGCCGATAACCGCGCGCGTTCGACGGGTTTTCTTCCGGCCAAACTGGTTGGGATCAGGCCCGGAAACCTGATGCGGCTCCGGACGAACGGGCGTTTTTCAACCGCGTGCTAGAGCAGCAGGCCCGACGGCGCGGGCGGGCCGGCCGACCGCAACGAAATCGGCGGCAGGTACTGGTCCAGTCGCTCGCGATTCCACCACCGCCCATCGCGACGGCGTTCCTGCGCGTTGGTGAAGGTGTACCGGAATCGGATCGCGCGGACGAATCGCGGCGGCGCGTCCGGAAAGGGATTTCGCTCCAACAGGGCGAGCACGTCCGGTGCGCCCTGCAGCAAGCGGGCGCACAGGTTCAGAAACCACTCGCTGGGCGGCGCGCCCGGCGGTCGCAGCGCTTCGAACCACATCTGCCAATCGAGCCGCGGCTGGTGCGGCGCCACCCACGGCGGCCGGCGCGCCAGCTCGCCCGGTTTGTACCGAAATTCGTACGGCCGCCACTCGACGCCGTCGCGACTGCCTTCGATGACGATTTCAGGTCGCTCGGTCGTCATCACGGCGAACAATCCGTAGGGATTCAGGCTCCGGAAGGGTGCGATCCACCCGTTCAATGCTGGCAGGAATGTCCATTCGGGCACGCGCAAGCGCAGCGTCATCAGCACCTGCGCGGTCGAGACCGGCACGATCAGCACCGCCAGCGCGATCAGCGCCCAACGCCACGGCCGTGCGGGCGCGCGCTGCGGACCGGTCGGCTGCAACACCCCGGCCCGAAGCCGATGCGGCAACAGGCGCGCCAGCGCCGCATCATCCACCAGCAACAAGCACAGCGCCAGCGTGAGCCAGTTGAAGAAGGTGTAATTGCCCGTGAGCAGAATTGCCGCCTGCAGCAGCGCGATCAGGCCGCAACCGAAATGTCGCAACCGGCGCGGCGCAAAAATCAGGAACGGCGCGACCAGCTCGATGGCGAACATCGTCGCACAAGCGGCCCGGTGAAACCATGCGGGCAACTGGTGGACGTACCAGGCCGGCGGTGTGGGCAGCGGTTGCGTTTCGTAGTGCACCTGCAGCGCCGTGAGCCCTCGCCAGCTCGGGTCGCCGCTGGCCAGTTTGACCACGCCCGATTCGAACATCAGCCGGAACAACACCCAGCAGAGCAATCCCTGCGCAAGCGGCGAGGGCGACCACGCATCGCCGCGGCGCGGCCAGAGCCGGCCGGGCGCCAGAAACACCGCCAGCAGGCCGGTTTCCAACAGCAGGTTGTCCCATTGAAACGCGAAAAAATCCCGGCCCACCGTCACCAGCGACAGATACAGCAACCACAAAAGCGCCAGGCAAATCCGCCCGGCCACACCCGCGCACGCCAGCACCGCCAGCGCGCAGCCGGCGGCGCATTGCACCTGCAACGCACGCTCGCCCGGTCCCAGCCAGCACAACGTCGGCAGCAACCGGTAACGCTCCACACCGATGCCCTGCGCGTCGAAGTAGTGCTTCGCCGCGGTCATGAACTGATCCGCCGGCAAAATGCCGTTGGGGCCGATCAATCCCCGGACCTGCGCCCACAACGAGGCGAACGCAACGAGATAAACCAGCGCCAGGGCGCGCAAAAACGCGCTCGCCGCCAGCCGGAACGTCGGCCGTTCCATGCACCGCCCCCACGCCAGGCGCGTCAACGCGGAAAACACCCCGCGGTGTCGGGCCACAAACCCGTAGGCGGCCTCACTGATCCGGGCAAAGGGCGCAGAGCGTTCGTACCAACGTCGCCAGCGCGCATGCCGCGGATTGTACGCCAGCGCACAAAACACCGCCTCGGCACCGCGTCGCACCGTGCCGTCGGGCTCGATCAAATGCACCGCCGCGCCGAGAGCTTCGGCCGGCAGTTCCGGAAAACGCGCGGCCACGACGTCGGACTGAAACGGCGCGTAGTCCACCGCCGGGCCGGTGAGCTGTTGCCAGCGGCGGACCCACAACGTGCAGAAGCGACAATCGCCGTCGAAGAGCAGTAACGGCTTCGCGGGAGGCGATCCGATTTGTGCCGCTGAGTTCATGTCCGGCCCGATGCGCCCCGACCGTCGCCGCGGTTTCAGCCAGCCGAGATCGTCGAGTGGCGATCGGGCGGCTCGATCAAGAGCGTGTTACGACCGCTCGCGCATGGCCGGGGCGACCGATGCGCGCCGCGGCCGGACGGTGGCGGCAGTTCATTTGACGCTGTAGCCGGCCACGCGCCAGATCAGGTCCTGACCCAGCACCAGGATGACCTGCTCCTCGGCGCTGGGACGATGTTCGAACGCGGATTCGTAGCGCAGCAGGACGTATTCGCCCTCGGGCGCGCCGGGCAGTTCCTTGGAATACTCGGCCGACTTGAGTTTGCGTTCGGAGAGTTTGCCCAGGGGCTGGCGGATTTTCTGGATTTCGGATTTCCATTTGCGTTTGCCGACCTCTTTGCGGAAGTGCGGCGCCATCTGTTCCCAGCTTTCGGTGTATTTGCCCGCGTCCACCAGCGCCAACCACTCGGCGGCCGGGGCCTGGGCTGCTTTCTCGGGTGGGACGGTGGCGGCGATGCTGTGGCCCGGATTCAGGACCAGGACGGTCAGGACGGCGATCAGCAACCGAGTCGCGCTCATGCGGCCAGTCTGGCGCGCCGCGGACCGGATTGCAACCGCGTTGCGGCGCTTGGAGCAACGAACTGCGCGCGGGGATTGCGTCGGCAGGTCGGCTCACTACACTGCGGGCGTGATTCGCAACGTCATCTTCGACTGGTCGGGCACTCTGGTGGACGATCTGCCCGCGGTCTGGGAAGCCACCAACTACGTGCTGACGCAATCGAAGCGGGCGACGATGTCGCTGGAGCAGTTTCGGGCCGAGTTCCAACTGCCCTTCAGCAGTTTTTACGAACGGCACACGCCGGAGGTGGCGCTCGAGCAGTTGGAGGAGTGGTTTCATTCCCGGTTCGGCCAGGTGCAGGATTCGGTGCGGGCGATCCCCCACGCGCGGGGCTTCGTGCGCTTCTGCCGCGCCCGGAAGATGCGTCTGTTCGTGCTCAGCACGGTGCGACCGGATCACTTCGCCGTGCAATCGCGCGCAGCCGGTTTCGAGAATTGCTTCGAGAAAACGTATCTGGGCGTCCGGGACAAACGCCCGAAGCTGTTGGAAATCCTCCAGGAAAATCGCCTCGTGCCGTCCGAGACTCTGTTCGTGGGCGATATGAAACACGACATCGAGGCGGCGCGGCTCGGCGGTGTGCGTTCGTGCGCGGTGTTGACCGGTTACAACACGCTGGCGGATCTGCGGGCGGCGCAACCGGACCTGACCGTCGAGCATCTGGGCGAGCTGCAGGCGCTGCTGGCGCGTCACCAGGGTGAGTTGCCCGCGGCCGGCACGCCGGGTCTGCCGGTGGCCACCGTCGGCGCGCTGATCTTCAACGCCGCGGGCCGGGTGTTGATGATCCGCACGCACAAGTGGTCGGATTTGTGGGGCATTCCGGGCGGGAAAATCCAGTGGGGCGAGACGGCCGAGGCG
>CAYXJB010000254.1:0-4069 GCA_964465445.1 uncultured Verrucomicrobiota bacterium | reverse complement strand
TTCGCCATCGGGTTCGGTCCCAAGCTCCTCAGTTGGGTGCGCGATGGAGTGTTCTGGTCCTGGCGGTGGATTCCGGCCGGCGGGTTTGTGAAGCTGCCCCAAATGGTCACGTCCGACGCACTGGAGGGTCAGAGCGAGCCGGGTTCGGAAAAGTTGCCGCCCGCGCCGCCGGGCGCCAAAATCCTGGTCGCCATCGCCGGCCCGGCGATGAACGTGTTCTTCGGCGTGGCGCTGGCCGGGCTGTTGTGGGTCACGGGCGTGCCGGTTCAGGTCAACCCGCCGATCATCGGCTACGTGGCCCCGGATTCGGCCGAAGCGAAGCTGGGCATTCAACCCGGCGACGAAATTCTGGCCGTGGATGGAAAACCGGTGCGTTCGTGGCACGAGGTGCAGGAATTCACGATCCTGGCGCGCGGCAGCAACCTGCCGGTGGTCATTGCGCGCCACGGCCAGTTCACCAACACCTACTGGCTCAACACCGTGGTCAGCGAAACGCTCGGCTTGAAGGTGCTCAACCTCGATCCGCGCGATCATCCCGTCATCACCCGCGTGCTGCCGGGCAGCCCGGCCGAGGCGGCCGGATTGCGCGAGGGCGACGAGATTCTCATGTTCGCCCAGGTGCCCATCTACGGTGCCGAACAGTTCATCCAGTTGGTGCAGAAATGCCCGGGCGAAACCCGCGAGCTGGTCGTCAAACGCGAGGGCCAGCGGCGCGTCATTCCGATCACCCCGCGCGTCGAGCCGGGCACGAAGGTCGCGCGCATCGGCGCTCAGATCGGCCCGGGCCGGCCGCTCTACCGGATCGAACACATCCCGCCCTGGACGCAGATCGCGGTGGTGCTCCAGCGCACGGTCAACACCTTCCGCGCCCTGATCCACTCCCGGGAGACGGGCGTGGGATTGAAGGATTTGAGCGGGCCGCCGGGCATCTTTGCGCTGCTGGCGGCGTATGTGAACACCGACTGGCGGCTGGCGCTGAGTTTTCTGGTCCTGCTCAACATCAATCTGGCCCTCATCAACATGCTGCCGGTGCCGGTGCTCGATGGCGGCCACTGCCTGATGGCGCTGATCGAGCGCGTCTCGGGCCGGCCCCTGCCCGCGCGGCTGGTCGAGTACACCACCACCGGATTCGCCATGCTCCTGATCGGGCTGATGTTGTTCGTGTCGTTTCACGACGTGAAGCGGTTTGCGCTGTTTCGTTCGCTCTTCAAGCAGCGGGTGACCATTGAACAGACATCGCCGGCCCCGGCCCCGGCTCCTGCGCCATGAACGAGCTGCGTTATTGCGAGTCGCCCTGGTGGTATCGCCGCCGTGCCACGCGCGAGTTGATCATCGGCGATCCCCGTCGCGGGGGTCTCATTCTGGGCGGCGACGACCCCGTGGTCATGCAGTCCATGCTGACCTGCGACACGATGGACACGGCGGCGTGCGTGCGTCAGACGCTCGAGCTGGTCGAGGCCGGCTGCCAGATGGTGCGGATCACCGCCCCGACGGTGCGCGATGCCGCCAATCTCCGGAACATTGTCGCCGAGCTGCGTGCCCGCGGGTGCAACGTGCCGATCGTCGCCGACATCCATTTCAAACCCGAAGCCGCCCTGGAGGCGGTCAAATGGGTCGAGGTCGTCCGTATCAATCCGGGCAACTACGCCGACAAAAAGAAGTTCGTCGTGCGGGAATACAGCGACGAGGAATACGCCGCGGAGCTGCGTCGCATCGAGGAGGCCTTCACGCCGCTGGTGCTCGAATGCAAGCGCCTGAACCGCTGCCTGCGCATCGGCACCAATCACGGCTCGCTCTCCGACCGCATTCTGAACCGCTACGGCGACACGCCCCTGGGCATGGTCGAGAGCGCGCTGGAATTCGCGCGCATCTGCCGCAAACACGATTTCCACAACTTCAAGTTCTCGATGAAGGCCTCCAACCCCAAGATCGCCATCGAGTGTTACCGCCTGCTGGTGGCGCGGCTGGCGGCCGAAGGACCGGATTGGAACTACCCGCTGCATCTGGGTGTCACCGAGGCCGGCGAAGGGGAGGACGGCCGCATCAAATCGGCGATCGGCATTGGCGCGCTGTTGTGCGACGGCCTGGGCGACACGATTCGCGTCTCGCTGACGGAGGATTCGCGTCACGAGATCGAGGTGTGCCGCGATTTGCTGGCGCAGATTCCGGTGTTGACGGCTGCCGGACCGCCGGCCGAGCTGGCCCGGGCCGATTGGGTGCACGAGACCCGCTTTCCGTTCGATCCGTACCAGTACCAGCGTCGTGCCACGAGCGAGGTCGAGCTGGCCGACGGGCTGCGGTGCGGCGGCGAACAACCGGTGCGGGTGGTGGTGACCCGCGCGGCCTGGGAGAAGCTGGCCGGCAAAATCAGCCCTCGCGCCGATGTGCGACCCGAGGCGATCTACGAAGACCTCAATGTTGCGGAGTTGGATCCGACGGGCGATTTCGAGATCGGCTGCGACCGGCAACTGGTGACGGTCAAGGACGGCGTGCCGCTACCGCCGATCACCGCGTTTCGGCTGCTGGCGGCGCGTCTGCGCCGGTTGGGCCGCGCCAACCCGATCCTGCTCAAGGATTGCTTGCAGTTCGAGCCGGTCCCGCTCGAGCCCAGGATCGCCCTGCTGCGGGCGGCGATCGTGATTGGTGGATTGCTCGCCGACGGGATAGGTGACGCGGTGCTGGTGCGCGGTGAGAGCGGAGCGGGGCAATCGTTGCGTGTGGCGTACAACATCTTGCAGGCGGCCGGCTGCCGCTCCTTCAAGACCGATTACGTCGCCTGCCCGAGTTGCGGACGCACGTTGTTCGATCTCCAAACCGTTACGGCGCGCATCAAAGCCCGCACGCAGCATCTCAAGGGCGTCAAAATCGCCATCATGGGCTGCATCGTCAACGGGCCGGGCGAGATGGCCGACGCGGATTTCGGTTATGTGGGCGGCGCGCCCGGCAAGGTGAATCTGTACGTCGGCAAAACGCCCGTGAAGTTCAACATCCCCGAATCCGAGGCGGTGGACCGGCTCGTGGATCTGATCCGCGAACATGGCAAATGGATCGAGCCCGAGGCGGTCACGCCGCCGGTTCAGGAAGCGGCCTGAAAGGCGGGGTGGGACGCGACGCCGGCCCGGTGGGCCGCTTCAGGGCTGCGCCCAGGGCGGCGGATGGCGCAGCCGGTACAGCACTTCGCCGGCGCGGGGCACCAACAGCACACCCTCGTCTTCGCGATTGGCGAACTCCTCGACGCGGATGCTCTGCGGATCGCGATAGCCGAGGTTCAGCGCGCGGCAGGTTTCAGGCGGAATTTGGGAGGCGAGCGTGACCCGGGCGCGGCAGCGCTCGACGCCCTTTTCAAACGTGCCAATGCCGCGCACATGCGTCGAATGGGCCAGCACGCCCCAGGGCACGTCTTTGAACCGATCCCACTGTTTGAGGAAATAATCCCGGCAGTGATAACCGATGCGCGCGATGTGCCGGCCGTGCGTCACGCTCACCTCGCGGAGGTGCGGCGCGTAGATGATCAGCTCGCCGTCGTCAGCCAGCACCGGTTCGAGCTTGTACATGCATTTGCCGGCCGTCCACAAGTCCTCGTACATCGGCGGTGCGCAGGAGAGGATCGTGTGGAAGGGCCGGTCCTTGTAGATGATGTGCACCCGGGCGGAGAGATCGCTGGCGGCGTCCCAGGCGGCTTCGAGCGAGCCGGCAAACAGGCCGACCAGTTGCTTGTTCAGGTCCACGACCATCGCAAAGCAGAGCTTGTTGATCGGCACCATCGCCCCGGCCCGATCCACCACACGCCGGACCGGCGTCCATTTGTTGCCGATGATGCGCGGGTTGGTGACCACCGCGCCCAGCCAGTGGAAGAAATTGAGGATTTCCGGTCCGCTGACGCCCGGGAACAGATACTTGTTGCCGCCGGAAAAGCCCACGACCTCGTGCGGAAACACCGGCCCGATGATCACCACCTGATCGTACTCGAACACCAGCCGGTTGACCGTCACCGCCACGTCCATGGCAAAAAGCCCGTCGCTGAGCTGACGAATCTCCCCGGCCGGAATCGTGCCCACCTGACGCAGCG
>CAYXJB010000253.1:0-4145 GCA_964465445.1 uncultured Verrucomicrobiota bacterium | reverse complement strand
CCAGCGGCTGGGTTCAACGATGCGCTGGGGCGAACCCGGCGGTGGCGTCGCGGTTGCAATCATTGCCTCCCGTGCGCTGGGTCGCTGAGCTTGGGTCGTTAGAAGTAATCAAGTATTCACGGTTCCGGAGCCACTGGTAGCCCTCCCCTGACGGAGGCAGGCCAGCCCCTGCCCGAAAAAAAAGCCGCCGGAGCTCGGGTGGTCCCTTCCAAGAGCCTGATCAGTTCCTTTCGGCTTGCTGCCTGACTCTGGGAAGCCCCGGGCGGGCCACTCAGAAGCGGGGACGCACTGCCCGTGAGAACGAGCAAAACGGCCGGTTGCCCTGGAAAGGGCTTTGGTGGCTGGGTGGAGCAAGGGGCACGTAGGCGGTTGTTTCGCTGCACACTTTCTGTATCCGCCTTTTGCCGGGCACACCGGATCCTGGCGTTTTGTCCGCTGCGGTCCGCGCAGCTACGGATTAGCGTGGGCCGTTGTCGTTCCCTGTGTGACTGGCGGGGCGTGGTCGGGGGGGCGTCACGCGGCGCGGCGGTGGGCGCGTAGTTGGTCGCGGCGGCCGGCGGCGTAGGCCTCGAAGACGCGGCGGATTTCGTCACGCACGCGGCGGAACACGGCGAGTTTTTCGGCGTCGGTGCCGGTGGCTTTGGCCGGGTCGTCGAAGGGCCAGTGGTGACGGTTGACCTGACCGGGGAAGGTGGGGCAGGCGGCGTCGGCGTCGCTGCAGACGGTGATGACGGTTTCGACGGGGCGGTTGAGGAATTCGTTGAGGTGTTTGGAGCGGTGGTGGGAGATGTCCAGGCCGATTTCGCGCATGACCTGGATGGCGAGCGGGTGGACGTAGCCGGTCGGGTTTGAGCCGGCGCTTTGAACTTCGAGCAGTTCGCCGGCGGTGGCGCGCAGGATGGCTTCAGCGATGTGACTGCGGCAGGAGTTGCCGGTGCAAAGGATCAGGACGAGCGGTTTCATTGTCGGAAGGAATTGAGGCCGGGTTTGAATTGGGTTGTGGCGCGGATCATTTCAGGTGTTGGCAAACCATGAGATCAAGGTGCGTTCGTGCGGCGGGCGGGTCAACCGGCGACTCGGAATCGCCCGGCTGGAATGTCGCAGAACGGTGCGGCTGGCAACACGGGACCGCGGCGAGTGGGCTGGCGCGCCGATGGTCCAGAAGGGCAAATTCTCGAAAACGCTCGTGCGGATCGTTGGTTCGGACTGGTTCATTATTGGGAAATTCGCTTTTCAACGCCTGGCTCAGGCCCAGTAGGCGACGTTGATGTCGGGGAAAATGGCGTCGCGTCGCTCCAGTTTGCGCAGCCATGGTTCGTCCACGCGCTGGTTGCGGATTTGTTCATAGAGGGTCAGGAAGCAGACCAGGTGGTCTTTGAGGCGACGGCGCGCGTAGTCGGGGCTGGTGCCGGTGCGCAGGATGAAGGGCCAGTCGCTGGCCTGTGCCAGGAGCAGTTCGCGGGCGGCCTGTTTGAGGGCGCGGTCCAGCAGCGGCGGTGGATCAATGAAACGGCGGGCCAGTTCGGTCATGCGTTGCTGGGCGGCGTGCAGGTGGGGATAGATCCAGGCGTTGGATTCGTTGAGCCAGACGCGGTAGTAGCCTTCTTCGCCCCAACTGGACGGGGCCGGGCGGGCGATTTCATGCGTGGGGTGTTGACGCAGATAGTCCTCGGGTGTGACAAGGGTGAAGGTGTTCTGGTCAAAGGCGGCTTTGCGAACGAAGTTGTCGAGGAACTCCGGTCCTTCGAACCACCAGTGGCCGAACAGTTCCGCGTCGTACGGAGCCACGACCACCGGCGGGCGATCCAGGGCGCGGGCGAGTTTTTGGAACTGGGCCAGGCGCGCGTTGAGGAAATGTCCGGCATGTTCGGCGGCGGCCTGCAGGGCTGTGGCGCGCTGGTAGGGTTCTTTGGTACCGTGGCCGCCGGTGATGCGGTAGTATTTGAAACCGGTGAAGCCGCGGTGGTCGGGCGAGGGCAGATACGGCCGCACGTAGTCGAAATCCAGATCGAATCCGATGTCGCGACAAAAATCCCGGTAGCGCGGATCGCCCGGGTAACCTTCGTGACGGCTCCAGACCTGGCGGGCGGTTTCGGGATCGCGTCCGAACACGGCCAGGCCGTTCGGGGTGAAGATCGGCGCGTACACGCCGCAGCGGGGGCGGGGTTGGGCGCGTAGCAGTCCGTGGGTTTCGACGACAAACCAGCGGATGCCGGCTTCCTGGAGAAACGGCTCGACCGCTTCAATATAAGCGCACTCGGGCAGCCACATCCCGCCCGGCTCGCGTCCGAACCAGGCGCGATAATGATCCCGGGCCGTGAGGATCTGCGCCTGGAGCGTGGGCGGATGTTCGGCAAAGAGTGGCAGCAGCGCATGGGTGGCGGCGGTGGTGATGATTTCGAGTCGGCCGCTGTCCTGGAAACGCCGGAACGCATCGAGCAGATTTCGATTATACCGCCGCCAGGTATCGCGCAGGCCCGTGAGCCGGTGGTGGTACATCCAGGCCAGTTCATGGAACGCGCGTTCCCAATGGGTGCGAAGGATTTCTTTCTCGGCCAGCTCGATCAACCCGCGCAGGTGCTGCTCGTAACGGCTCTGGAGCAGCGGGTCGGTGAGCATCGTGCAGAGCGTGGGCGAGAGCGAGAGCGTGAGCCGCCCGCGCACGCCGTCCCGGTCCCAGCCTTCGAGCACCTGCAACAGCGGCAGGTAGGTTTCGGTGATCGCCTCGAACAGCCAGGATTCCTCCAGGAACTTCTCGTGTTCCGGATGTCGCACGAACGGGAGATGGGCATGAAGAATCAGTGCGAAATAACCTTGCATGGAAATGGACGATGGTTGCAGCCGATGCGCCGGTGCGCCGGCGGTTGCGAGTCGCGTTCGCCAGCCGGGCGGTCCGGCGTTTGAAAGGCCCGATCAGGCATCTGGAGACGGCGGCGGCTTGAGTTGAGCGTCGCCGGGCTGGGTGCCGATCCGGCCCTGTCGCTCGGTGGCACGACTGAAGCGCAGCACCGCGGTGCGAGTGCAGGACCGATCCGGCGCCACGGCAACCAGCACCAGCTCGTACCGGCCATCCGGCAGCGCGAAACGGCAACTGAACGTGCCGTCGGGCCGCAGCGGCACGGGTTGACCGCCGACGGTCACCTGCGCCCCGGGCTCGGTGGCGCCGTAAACGATCAGTTCGGCTCCGACGTTGAACCAGAAATCGCTCGGTGCGGCGGCCGGGCCACCGGCGGGACTCGAAACATTCCACGCCCCGGCCGTGGGCGAGGCGGGCAGTGGAGCAGTCGGCGCAAGCGGTTGTGCTTCACCGGCGACGGGCTGGATGAGTTCCAGCGAGCCGGCCCGGGCCGGAGACCAGACTTGCGCGCCGAGCACTTCTTCGAGGGCGCGCTGGCGTTCGGCAGTCCATTGCGTTTGGGCCGGAGGCGAAGCGGGCTGGAAGGCCGGTTCTCCGGCGCGTTGCAATTCCTGAGCCACGGCGGCCAGCGGGCGCGCGGGCAGGCCGGCAGCGGCGGCGCGCGCACGAAGTTCCTGGAACGAGATTGTCACAGGAATGGTCGCAAATTCCTCGGCCATCTCGGTCGAAATCGTTTCCGGCGGCGTGACGGTGGTGTTCGAAACGGCGACACGCATCCAGCGACGCGACGCGCCCGGGCCACGCCGGTAGTACCCCAGCTCGGCTGTGTAGGGCGCATCGGCGCGCTCGACGCGAGCGAACCAGAAACGCGAATCCGGAGGCAACGCGATTTCGAGGGCCGGAGTGCCGGAAGCCGGCCCGGTGTAAATGCGCAACGCCAGATGCCCCTCGGTCGAGAGCCGGTTGTATCGGGTCTGCTGTTCGGTGGTCAGATCCCACCAGGCATACAGCCGGTGCGGATCGCAGGCGACCAGGTGCAACTGGCCGGTGCCATAGGCTTCAGGCAGTTCGGGCTCGGGAATCTCGGCGCGCGATTCGGGCGGGGTCGGCCCGAGGGCGAATTTCTCGCCCGGACCGCTGAGCGGTGGCGGGGCGGGTTCGTCGCTCTCGAACAAAATCGCGGGCAACCTGGGTGTGCGCGGGGCGCGGGGTTTGCGCGTTTGGGTTCGCGCGCGGGCCGATCCGGAAGCGGCGCGCGTCCGCCTGGCCGGTGGTGCGGCGGGCGAAG
>CAYXJB010000252.1:937-4197 GCA_964465445.1 uncultured Verrucomicrobiota bacterium | reverse complement strand
GGTGGGCCCAGCAGGATTCGAACCTGCGACCAAGCGATTATGAGTCGCCTGCTCTGACCCCTGAGCTATGGGCCCGCACTGGTGCCAATGTGCGACGGGCCGGCCAACGCTCGCAAGCCGTTTCCCGGGTTTTGCGGGTCCGAGCCCGGAGGCGATTCAGAGCCGCAGGAGCTTCTTTGCGTTTTCGTAGAGCAGCTTGCGCTCGACGGTCTTGTCCGGGCAAAGGCGGCGGATGGCGGCGATGGTTTTGGCGCCCTGGCACCCGGGTTCGCTGCCCACATGATCGTTGCAGTCGCTGCCGTAGAGCAGTTTGTCCTGATGTCGCTTGAGGAAATCGCGTGCAAATGCTTCGTCGCGTGTGAGGGCATTCAGGCCGGACCCGGCCGACAGATCGCCGAAAAGGTTCGGATAATCGCTCAGGTAGCGGTCGGTCAGCCCGCCGGGTGTCACCGGCCCTTTGGGGTAGAGGTTTTTGGGGTCGTCGCGATAGGCGCGGTCAATGTGCGCCCACCAGGTTTGCGCATGACCGATAAAGTTTACGCGGGGAAATTTTTCCAGCATCCGATGGAAGCGCTCGAAGCCGTGATTGTACATGCCGAACTGCCAGTGCAGGAGCACCGGCACGCCGTGATGTTGCGCGATTTCGTAAATCCGCTGCATCGCCGGGGAATCGCACTCGACGCCGAATTTCTGTTCGCCGATCATCACCGCCCCAAGCCGCAAATACCGTTCAATGACGCGCGTGGCATCATCCAGGTCGGGCACTTCGTTGGCAGCGAAGCGATATTCCCGGGGATGCGCGCAGGCGAATTGGTAACAGGCCTCGACGCCCAGGGCGCGCGCCTGCAGGCCGTTGGCCACGCCGAAATGGGTCGAGGCGGTGTTGGAGGGCCGTCCCGCCGGCAAGAGCACCGTCAGCGTCACGCCCATTGCCCGCTGATGCGCCAGCAAGACTTCGTCCGGGCGACCCGAGTAACCGAGATGCTGGTGGATGTCTATGATCGGTTCGGGTTGCGCGCCCGGGCCCGGGCTTGTGCAGCCGGCAAAAGCCGCGCCGGCAATCGCCAGGCCCGTACTTTGCAAAAACTCGCGGCGCGTCCAGTCGCCCGGTCGGATGTGGCCATGATTCCCGGATACGTTCATCGCCAAAAAGTTTGGGCGTGCGTGTCGGCCACGGCAAGCCCCGGAACGGGGACTGTGTTGTCAGACGCTGACTGCACCGCGGCCGCCGCTCCCACCCCGAGCCAACCTACGACCTCGGAAGCTATCTGAGAGATCACCGGCACGGCGACCGGCGGATTCAAAACCCATCACCGGCGGCGTTCAAATGCTTTTGAGTTATCGCTGGCCGAAGTTGGGACGGAATCTCGTCCCCGGCTGATGCGACATTCCCTGAAGGAGCGGGGGTTTTTGCTTCCGGTCAGGTCCGGGGCGCGTCATTCCGCACCCCGGTTTCCTGACCGCGGACCATCTGCAACCGGGTTTCCACCCGGCAGGAGAAGAGATGTTTCTGTCGCCGCGGTGTCCCGGAACTCACCGGGTTGCCGCCGCGGACCGACGGCGCGCACAGGCCAGCACACCGAGCCAGCCGAGCAGCCCCAGAGCCAGGCTGGACGGCTCGGGCACGACCCGCAGATTCACCTGATTGGCCGTCGAGGTATCAACCTGGAAGTACCAGCCGCCGGGAAGCGTCGGCATGCTGCCCAAGACCAAGCCCTGGTTGTTGAGCGTACCGCTGTAGTTGACCAAGTGTCGCCCACGTTCGCCGACAAGAAACTGTTGGCCACCAGTTCGGTCACGTTCAACGTTCCATCCAGCGTCAAATTGCCACCCACGCTGATCAGATCGTTGACGCCCCCACCGACGGTCGTGTCTGCGCCGTTGAGCTCGAACGCCAACACCGCCGTGCTGGCCAGATTGAGGTCATTGTTGAACGTCAACGTGCCCGCCGACGTACCCGGGGCAACGGTACCGTTGACCCCGACATTTCCGACGACCGCCCCGCTGCCCATCAGCGTCTGGCCGCTCCCCAGCGTGAAGCTCGTGGCCGACACGTTAAACGTCGCGCCCGACCCGACGATGATGTTGGTCGAATTGGGGATCGCACCCGAGGCGCCGAGTTGAAGTGTACCCAGGCTGACGCGCGTCGTGCCGCTGTAGGTGTTGTTGTTATTGAGCACCAGTGTGCCGCCAGCAGTGCCCGAGCCGAAGCTGCCCAGATTGAACCCGCCCGGCCCGCTGATCACGCCGTTGAGCGTGAGCGTAGTAGACGTGCGGACGCCGATGGGCAGGGCCGCATGATTCAGCGTAATCGGGCTTGCAACCGTAAGAGAAGAAGGCGCACCAAAAAAGGTCTGATTGCCATAGTAATCCGCGCCGGCGTTGAACGTGACCGGTGTGCCAGCACCCGGACCACCTGCTCGAAGCACCAAACCGCCATTGTCCACGATCAGGGCCGCCGCGGTCCAACTTGCTTCGGTCTGAATGCTTCCGGTGCCGTCCTTGTAGATGGTTCCGCCAGCCACGTTGATCGAACCCAGATTCAACCGGAGGTTTCCGGAACCGCCAAAGTACAAATCGTAATTATTTCCGCCGGAGGTAATCGTCCCATCCATCCGCGCGTTCCCCGAATCGGAGTTGATCCGCACGCCGCTCGATCCGAGGGTGTAGGTCGTGTTCCAAGTGAACGCACCCTTGAAGCGCAACGCACCGCCGTTGGCGATGCCCGTGCCGTTGAGCGTGATCGGCTCGTTGGCCGTGAGGCTGGCGCCCACCTCCAACGCCGCGCCGCTGTTGACAACCGTGCCGCCAGCGGTCGCACCAAGGCCGGAAGCATTGTTCACACGCAGCACACCCGCGTTCACCGTCGTGACTCCCGTGCAGGTGTTGACCCCGCTCAACACCAGCGAACCGCTGCCGGTTTTGGTCAACGTTTGATTGTTCGCCCCGCCTCCGATGATCGATAAAATGGTCAAGACGCTGCCAGAAGCCACATCAATCGTGCCGCCACCCGCGACATCGAGCGAAATCGCGCTGCCTAAGCCTGCGCCCCTGAGGGTGACCGTGCCCTCCTCGACAGTGATGCCGGCGGCAGTCTGCGGGCCCGGGACCATGACGATATACGTACCAGTGGCGTCGGTGCCAGCGGCAAAAACCGCGGTGTCACCAGACGCCCAAGGTGAAGTGGCCACCGAACCGTCGGGGTCGCTCGACCAGTTGGCCGTGGTTGCATCCCACGTGCCGGCGGGGGTGCTTCCACC
>CAYXJB010000252.1:0-927 GCA_964465445.1 uncultured Verrucomicrobiota bacterium | reverse complement strand
GTCGCGCCATTTATGTCCCAATACGCCGAGGCAGCCTGGGCAACGCCGAAGGGGAACGTCGTTCCAAGGAACAATGCGATGAGGTGAAGCGTTCTTTTCATTGTTCGTTCGGTGAGTCCGAGTGTTTGGCTACGATTTCCGAAAAGCGCTACCCGGACGCAACCGCCCGAGTTTAACGCTTTTAACGCCGCTTTTTTACAGGGTGCTCTCTGACAGGTCAACAATTTTTCTTAAAAAGAAACTCCCACGGAGCAGCGGCGGGGGGCCGGGCTTGGGCCGACCGCGCTAAGAATCCCCCATCAAGCTCGCGGCGGAATCAGGCGGGGAATGGAAGTTGGGCGGAAACGGTCGGGGGAATTCCGCCCGTCGAGGCGGGCGCCGTGGCGCTACACGGTCATGATCTCCTTTTCCTTGTGGGCGAGGTGTTCGTCAATTTTGGCGATGTACTGGTCGTGAAGTTTCTGGAGTTCTTTCTCGCCGTGGCGTTCGTCGTCTTCGGGGATGTGGCCGGCGGCTTTTTGTTTTTTGAGTTCTTCCATGGCGTCGCGACGGACGTGTCGAATGGCAATGCGCGCGTTCTCGGCCATGGCGCGGACCATGCGAACGTACTCCTGACGTCGCTCCTGGCTCAGCTCGGGAAAGAAAATCCGGATGGTGCGGCCCTGGATCGAAGGGGTCAGGCCAATGTTGGCCTTTTGGATCGCTTTTTCGATCGGGTGCAGCATGGCGGCATCCCAGGGCTGGATGGCCAGGGTGCGCGGCTCGGGGGTGGTGATTCCGGCCAGCTCCCGGATGCGCATCTGGGCGCCGTAGGCCTCGACCATGATGTTTTCGACCAGTGCCGGGGACGCCTTGCCCGTGCGGACGCCGGCAAACTCGTTCTGCACCACGTGTTCGGTTTTGATCATTTTCTCCTCGGCCTCTAGG
>CAYXJB010000251.1:0-4198 GCA_964465445.1 uncultured Verrucomicrobiota bacterium | reverse complement strand
CCGCACGGGCTTCCTCCAGTACGGATTCAACGTCTGGCGTGTCACGCGCGCCTATGCCGAGGCGGCCACCAACCGCTGGGATCTCACGCCGCCGCCACCGGCGGTGCTTGTCCAACGCGCGGCGACCGCGCCCCAACACGTCAAGCGCTGCAACAACCTGCCCATTCTCACCGACAAGGATTTCACCACCGCCGATGTCGCCAACTTCAGCCCGCCGCCGTCCGGCGATCCGGAAACGTTTTTCTTCTCGGACGACGACGGGCGCTTCCGCCCGGGGTATGTCAACCTCGGCTTCACCAACGGCGCGCGCTTTTACTACTTCGTGACCGCGCGGGACATCCTGGGGCGCGACGGTCTGGTGTCGCCGGGCACGCTGGTGACGGTGTGCGACCGCAATCCGCCGCTGCCGCCGGAGCAGGTGCGCGTGGTCAACGATTACTCGTTTGTGGGCGGCACGCCGCGGCAGTTCCTGCGCGTCATCTGGAATCAATCCACCAACTCCGCCGATCCGATCACCAACTACTGGGTGTATCGCTGGACCAACCTCAACGAAATGCACGCGCTGGCGGGCAACCCCACCAACAACCGCATCGCCATCGTGCGCCACACCAACGGCGTGGCCACAGCCAGTTATCTGGACGACGGCGCGGGCGCGCCCTCGGTCGCCACCGACCTGGGCCGCACCTTCTGGTACACGGTGCGCGCCCAAGATTACGGCGCCTGCGGGCCGAATCTCTCCGGCAACAGCGCCCCGGCGTTCGGCGTGTTGCGCGACCGCGTCGGGCCGGACGCGCCCACCGGCGAAATCTGGATTCACTGCGTCAAGCCCACCGTTCGCTTTGTGCGGATCGGCGACCCCATCGGCAACGCGGCGCCGGGCAAGATCGTCCTCCGGTTTCTCGGGGAACGGAAGAGTCCGCACATCGCGCACATCGGTTACGCCGTGTCGATCCTCAACGGGCAATTCCAGACCGTGGAAAGCTTTTTCACCGGTTGGACGGCCTATTCGCCCGGTCAAAACACCAGCACCTACACGCTCACCTCGACCAACCTTCGCTACGGCTGGATTGTGCTGGTGCAGGCGGCGGTGCTCACGCACGACGGCCAGTTCGGCGTGATGCCCGAGCCGACGCCGATTTATCTCATGGAAGCGTGGATCAACGACATCGTGCCGGTGTATTTCGAGGCCGGCGTGACGGCGCAGCGCACGCAGCCGGGCGCCGGGTGCACGCGGCACGATCCGATCACCCCGGACGGCCTTCGCACTAACATCGTCATCATCGGGTATCCCACGCCGGGCAGCCGGGAATGGCGCTTGTATCGGCAGGTGGACGACGGGCCGAAGACGTTGCTTTGTCACGGCGAAATCGGCGGCGCGAGCTTCACCTGTCAGGACGACGGCCTGCCGCCCGGCGCCGCAATCATTTGCTACTTCCTGCAGGTGCTGGACGAGCACGGCAATCCCAGCCCGATGGTCAAGCTGGGCTGCGTGACCGCCGGGCCGTCCACATCCCTGCCCGTGCCGTTGCTGTCGCCGTTGCTGGCCACGGGCACGACCAACGATCCCGGCATGACCATGACGTGGTTCTGTCCCCCGCCCGGACTGGAGCGCTTCGAGGTCTGGGTGGCGGGCAACCCCAACCCGGTCAGCGCCAATCTCGCGCCGGGTTTCCTGAGCCTGCGCACGCCCTCGCTCTTGCAGCCGAACCCGGTCACCCAGACCGTGGTGGTCAACGGCCAGACCAACACGCTGGACTTTTTCGTGTTCCTGACGCCACACATCGGGCCGGGCTTCGGGCCGGGACCGCAATTCGCCGTGCCGTGCGGCATCGAATTGGGCAACACCTACACCGTGTTCGTCAAAGCCGTGAGCCGCGACGGCAGCGTGGGCGAGCCCGGCAACATCGAGTCGTTCGTGTGGAATCCGGCCAACACGAACTTCCCGCTGTGCACGATTCCGTGGCCCGCACGCGGCTTGCCGCCGATCAACACCAACAACCCCTTCAAACTGGGCGACACGAATCTGCCGCTGGGCATCAGCGCCGCGTATCTGTTGGGCTATCAGGCGCCGTTCACGGGAGCCGTGGTGGTGGTGGGATCGGCGTTGTTCACCTCCAACAGCGCGGTGCAGGTGGCCGAACGACCGCAGTGGATCAACGGCCCGGTGAACCCGATGAGCCTGCTCTACACCAATTCGGCGGGCGAAAAATTGTTCCCGATGATGCTCTACCGTTTCCAGGTCACCAACAGCCTCTTCCCGAAGGTGTCGGGCGACATCGTGCAGGTGTCGCCGCTGCTGGAAAACATCTCCTACCAGATCACCAACTACACCATCGTCCTCGGCAACCAGGTGCTGCACATCACCAACAGCCTCTTGCGCGATTCCTACATCGTCTATGACCGGCTGGTGCTGAGCGACAACCTGCATCTGTTTTTCATGATGGTGCCGGACACCCAGCCGGTCATCTCCGGAGCTCGCTACAAATACCTGCTGGTTCGCTTCCGGAGGAACGGCGAAATCGCCGAGGTCATCCCCACCAACGAGATGGAGGTGCCATGAGGCGGAAATCCGACATTTCAGGCGCGGACTTCGCACCGCCGCCGATGGCCGTTCGGCAAAACCCGCCGGGCAGCCAATTTCCAATCCGCGCTCCGGATGGGCCTCCGGGCGAGAAGGTAGCGCAGACTTCCAGTCTGCTGTATGGTGGATTTCCTATCCCCTGGCCCGAACGATTTGCGACCCGACCGCACCCGCGCCGTTCCGGTTGCCGTTTCGCGACCCTCGCGTTGTTCGCTCTGACGCTGTCCGCCGGCGCGTTCGTTTATGAAACGGATACCGAGTTTCAGGCTGCTGGTGACTTCGACGGTGACGGTCGGACGGACGTGTTGCTGGTGGACAAGGCCACCGGCGGGTACCGCATCGGCTATCAAACTGCGCCCGGTGCGGTCTCCTGGGCCGCCACGCGCGCCAGCGGCATCCAGAACGCCACCGGCCTGAGCGTGGGTCGGCTCACGGCCACCACGCGGGATGCGTTCGTATGCACGGCACCCGAAGCCAACCGCCTCAACCTGCTCGATCCCACCGGCGCGGCGGTTGTCCCGGTGCCCGTGTCGGTGTTCCT
This sequence comes from uncultured Verrucomicrobiota bacterium, assembly GCA_964465445.1. Lineage (GTDB taxonomy): Bacteria > Verrucomicrobiota > Verrucomicrobiia > Limisphaerales > JAOAIM01 > JAOAIM01. The sequence goes on along the minus strand of CAYXJB010000251.1, from coordinate 1,076 downwards.
CAGTTCCATCGGCCCGAACACCGTCGGCGCGATTGATATCGGTGGTGCAGGCAACACGGCGCTGGACGATTTGTTCGTGGGCAGCATCTGGAACAACGCCGTGCCCACGCGCGTCACCTCGCTGCGCAACACCAACGGCGTGAATTTCAGCGTCTGGTCCGACGTGGCGATCGCTTCGGCCATCGAACGTGCCAACCGGGTCAGCCTGAAGGTCGGCACGACCGACCGGCTGGGCGTCATTTTCCGCGGCGCAACCGACGCCTTCCGCGCCTATGACCTGAGCAGCGGCAGTATCGTGCAAACGCTGATGCAAAACCTGGCCGCCGGCAGCGAATACGTTTTCGGTCGGTTCAGCGCGACCAACCCCTTGAGCCAGTTGGTGTTCTACCGGCCCGGAACGGTGCAACTGGTCTGGCATCAGGTGCTCGAACCGACGCCCGGCAATTTCAGTCTGAGCGCGGCCAGCTCGTTCAACCTCACCAACCGCATTTTGCGCGTGTACGTCGTGCCCGGCGGCAGCAACCCGCGCCTGCTCGTGGTCTATGCCACGGGCGAGCGGGCCGACGTGTTCGATTTCGATGGCGTCACGCCGCCCGTGCTGGTGCAAAGTTTCGGCGCGACGGCCGGCGAGTCGTTCACCGGGGCGGCGCTGCTGGGCGGCGGGCATTTCCTGCTGTTCTCCAGCGAGCCGGGCACGGGGCTTTCGACCCGATTCCAGACGTGGCAATTCAACGGCAGCGGCTACACCGCCGGCGCGTCCGGCAACCTGCCGTTTTTGGGCGACGTCTCGGCGGCGGGCAATGTCCTGTTGTTCCGCGCCGAGCCGTTCGTGACCAATCAGCCCGGCCTGGTGCGCGTGCTCAACGCCGGCGACTGGACCTCGCAATTCCGCGCCACGGGCGCACCGCCGATTGTGACCGTCACGGCCGAGCGATACGCCGGCGCGACCGACGGCCTGCGCAATCCCAGGGCCATGACGCTGGGCCAGATTCCGCCCCCCGCCAACTTCGGCCTCGTCAACCAGTACACGAACTTCATCTCCGTCTTCAGCCTCCGACCGCCCGCAGGCGACGAAA
>CAYXJB010000250.1:0-4241 GCA_964465445.1 uncultured Verrucomicrobiota bacterium | reverse complement strand
GAGCATTTGATCCGGTGGCTCGATCCGGTCGGCTGGGTGCTGGGCCTCAACGGCGTGATTCTGCTGGCCTACATCGTCGCCATCCCGGCCAATGAAATCGTCATCCCCACGATTCTGATGCTCACGGTGTTGGCGACCGGCGCGCAGGGCGTGGGCCAGGGACCGGGCGTGATGTTCGAACTCGAATCGCCCACCGCGATCAAGGATCTGCTCCTGGCCGGCGGTTGGACGACGCTGACGGGGGTGAACCTCATGCTCTTCAGCCTGCTGCACAACCCCTGCAGTACGACGCTCTTCACCATCTACAAGGAAACCGGCAGCGCCAAATGGACGACGCTGGCGGCCCTGCTGCCGCTGGGCATCGGCTTCGTCGTCACCAGCCTGGTCGCCCTCCTGTGGCGGAGTCTGACCTGAGTTCTCGGTCGGGCGACTCACCATCGCGCCCGGCGCCATGACCTCCGGGCCGGATGGATTTGGGAGCCCTTTTGACCGGATCGAGTGCGGGGGCGGATCGGCTGCGCCGGTTCGAGCCAGGGCTCGTTCACGCCGGCCGCGCTAGAGAATCGCCAGTGCCTGTTCGAGCTCCGCGTCGGTGTTGTAGCCGTGCGGCGAGAATCGGATGTAACGGCAGCCGTGCCGATCCGCCCGCAGCGACGTCACCACGCGTGCGTCGAGCAGCTTTCGATGCAGCGCGGCCATGTCCGTGCCGGGTCTGGTGCAGGTGACGATCCCGCTGGCGTTTTGCGGCGGCGCATCGGCGTGCAGGACGGTGTATCCCTTGCTCCGGAGCGCTTCGATCAGCCGCGCCCGCTTGCGCAGCAGTTCGGCGGCAATGTTCTCGACGCCGAGTTCGAGCACCAGCTCCAGCGCGGCCTTGAGGCCCACCAGCCCGAGCAGATTCTGCGTGCCGGCCTCGAATTTTCGCGCGCCGCTGCGCCAGACAATTTGTTCCTGAGCGACGAAGTCCGGGCAACGCACGTTGTGCCAGCCGAACACCGGCGGGTTGAGCCGCTCCTGAAGGTCGCGCCGCACGTACAGCAACCCCGCCCCGCACGGACCCAGCAGCCACTTGTGCGCGTCGGCCGCCAGAAAATCCACCGCCTCGACCGTCGTCGGAAACGCGCCCAGCGTCTGGATCGCATCCAGGCAGAACAGGATGTTGCGCCGGCGCAACGCTTCGCCGATGGCCCGATGCTCGATCCGAAATCCGCTCACGAAATGGCACGACGCCAGCGCCACCAGCCGCGTGTGCTCGTCCACCTGCGCCAGCACGTCGCCGGGTTCGATCCGGCCCAGCGCCCGGGTCGGCAGCATGCGCACCTCGACTCCCCGCGCGGCCAGCGCCATCCAGGGATACACGTTGGATGGGTAGTCGTCGTGGTAAATGACCACGTTGTCATGCCGGCGGAATTCCAGTCCGGCGGCGACCAGGCTCAGCGCCAGCGAGGTCGGCCCGACAAACGCCACCTCCTCCGGATCACAGCTCAGCAGGCGCGCTGCCAGCGCTCGCGTTTCGGTGAGGATCGCCGGGAAAATCATGCTTTCCTGATCGCCGCACCGGGCCGCCTGGGCGTAGTCGCTCACCGCCCGGGCGACGCGCTGCGGCAGCGGACAAACGCCGGCATGAGCCAGAAAAATCTTTTCCCCCACCACCGGAAACTCGCGACGCCGCAACGATTCGTCGCTCAAAATCTCGCTCAACGTCATGGGCGCAACCTAGCGAGCCGGCGCCGAACCGGAAAGCCGGAACAAGCTCCGCCGGCACGCTCTGCGCCCGGTGTTCGAAGGCGCAATTCGCGCCCGCCGGCCCGCCGTAGAACAGGGGATGCGGTCGGCTCGTCCCCCGACCCGAGCACCGGGTGCGAACACCGCCGCCGGTTCAGGGATCGTGAATTCCGAAAGTGGCGAGCCGCGGCTCCAGGCGCGGGCGGACCTCGAGCGCCGGTTCACTGGCGTTCGTATTCACCCTTGCTGATGCGTTTATAGACGGTGAAGCCGGCTTTCTTGGCGTCGCTGATCGAGAGCGGCTTGAGCTTGGTGGGCGTGTTGAACAACGAAATGACCTTGCGCACGGGCCGCTTGCACACCGGGCAATGCGTCAACTCCGGCGCGTTGATGGGCCGCCGCAGTGTGAATCGGCCACCGCAGACCGCGCAGTCGCCTTCACACAGTTCGTACTCGTACAACGGCATATCCCGAGAAAAATTCCAACGTTCGGCCGGCGGTTGTCAACTATCCCGACGCCGTCCCGCACATCCCGACCCGTCCGGGCCGACGTGCGATCGGGCAACTCGCGGTCGCGGGTCTGGGCCGTGGCGGGCCCGTCCGACGGGGCGGTTCGACAACCGACCCGGCCGCTGCTAGCCTGCGGTCGTGTCGCGCGAATACGTGCTGCAACCGTTTCGGAGCGGGGTGCGGCTTCACATCCCCTACGAGCGGGAGTTGAATCCGCAGCAACTGGCCGCGGTGACCGCTCCTCCCGGACCGGCGCTGGTCATCGCCGGGGCCGGCTCGGGCAAAACCCGCACGCTGACCTACCGGGTTGCGTATCTGCTCGAACACGGCGTGCCGCCGGAGCGGATTCTGTTGCTGACCTTCACCAACAAGGCGGCCGGCGAGATGATGCGGCGGGTGGCTGAATTGCTGGGGCGCGAGTTGCCCGCGCTCTGGGGCGGCACGTTCCACGCCATCGGCAACCGCATCCTGCGACAACACGCGCCGGTGCTGGGCTTCGAGCGCGATTTTACGATTCTGGACCGCGAGGACGCCAAGCACATGATCGCCACCTGCATTGGGGAGGCGAACATTGACGTCAAGGCCACCCGGTTTCCCAAACCCGAAGTGCTGGGCGAAATTTTTTCGCTCGCCGTGAACACGCAAAAACCCCTCGCGCAGATCCTAGCCGAGACCTACGACTATTTCGAGCCGCTGGCCGGGCCGATCGAGGCGGTGTACCGGCGGTATGTGGACCGGAAACGCGCCGCCAACACGATGGATTTCGACGATCTGCTGGCGCTCTGGTTCAGGCTGTTGCGGGAGCATGCGCCCAGCCGCGAGCACTACCAACACCGATTCGAATTCATCCTGGTGGACGAGTATCAGGACACCAACACGTTGCAGAGCGATCTGATTGATCTGCTGGCGGCGCGGCATCGCAACGTGATGGTCGTGGGCGACGACGCCCAGAGCATCTACGCGTGGCGCGGGGCCAACTTCGCCAACATCCTGCAATTCCCGCAGCGCTACCCCGACGCAAAAATCTACCGCATTGAGACCAACTACCGCAGTACGCCCGAGATCCTGACCGTTGCCAACGCCGCCATCGCTGCCAACGCGCGCCAGTTCGCCAAACACCTCACTCCGGCCCGGCCGCCGGGCGTCAAACCCGCGCTGGTGGTGTGCGGCGATGCCGCCGAGCAGGCGGCGTTTGTGGCGCAGCGGGTGCTGGAGTTGCGCGAGGAGGGCACGGAACTGAACCGGATGGCGGTGCTCTATCGCTCGCACTTTCATGCATTGGAACTGCAACTGGAGCTCACGCGGCGCAACATCCCCTTCAGCATCACCAGCGGCATCCGATTCTTCGAGCAGGCGCACATCAAGGACATCACCGCCTATGTGCGCCTGGTTCACAACCCGCGCGATGAGCTGGCGTTTCAGCGGCTGGTGCGCATGTTGCCGGGCATTGGTGCCAAGACCGCCGCCCGACTCTGGTCGGCTTACGCCGCCGCTGCGTTCCCATCCGGCGGGCCAACGCCGCGCACTCCCAGCGCCGCATTCCGCGCCTGCGCCGAGCGCGTGCCGTCCCGGGCGCTGAACGCCTGGACGCAACTGACCGAAACGCTCGCCCGTCTGGAAAGCGCCCCGGTGCGCAACGACGCTGCTCAAATGATCGAGGCGGCCCTCGGCGGCGGTTACGACGAATACCTCAAACGCAGCTACGCCGACTACCGCTCACGACTCGAGGATTTGAAGCAGTTGGCGGCCTTCGCGGCCACGTTCGATTCGGTCGAGGCGTTTCTCTCGCAACTGGCGTTGCTGACCAATGTGGAAGCCGAGGAGGATCGGCCCGGAGCGCGCGACACCGAACGGCTGCGGCTCTCGACCGTCCACCAGGCCAAGGGACTGGAGTTCGACGTGGTGTTCGTGATCATGCTCTGCGAGGGGTTGTTTCCATCGGCGCGCTCGGCCGAGACCGACGAAGGGCTCGAAGAGGAGCGCCGGCTTTTCTACGTGGCGATCAC
>CAYXJB010000249.1:0-4276 GCA_964465445.1 uncultured Verrucomicrobiota bacterium | reverse complement strand
TGCCCTGGCCGGCGCGGCTGCTCGGCGCGTAATCGAGCGTGCCGGAGGCCAGCGCCTGACCCGGCCGGCCCAGATACCACCGGACCTGCCCATTGGTCAGCGATTCGTCGTACACCATCGCGAAATAATACCACGCGCTCAGAGCAATGTTCGTGGGCCAGAGGATCGGGCGCGACGCGTTGCCAAATCGCAGCTTGAGCGCGCCGTAGTCGGTGGGCGAACCGGAGGTCCAGTTCTCGATGAACAGCCCGAAGCCGTTGGTGTTGGGCACCACGGTCGAGCCGCCCGCCGAAAACACAAACCGCTGCCCGCTGTTGTTGGTGCCGCTCAACATCCGGATCAAACACGAGATCGTCCCCTGACCGCTGCCCAGCGTGCCGTCGGCCACGCCGCCGCCGTGAATCAGGTTCGTGTTCACAAACAGCGCATCCGACGTGGCGCTGAAATAGTACGCGTTGGAACGCCGGTCGAAATAATCGTAGCCAAACCCGCCGGAGGGCCCGTTGACGTTCAACACCGGCGTGCCACCGACGGCGTTGGTCAGCGAGCCATCGAGCTTGAAGTAGAATTTCGGCGACTGGGCCAGAATCACGTTCTGGTAATTGGTCGCCGGGGGCGGCACCGGCAGCGCCGGCAGGTTGCTGAATTGCGCCTGCACTTCCGCGGCGCTCAGCTCCCGCCGCCAGATCGCAAACTCATCAATTCGCCCGCTGCCCGGGTTCCGGAATCCCGCCGTCAGCCCCAAATGATTGCCAATGGCCAGGCTGCCGCCCTCCCCGGCCACCGCTTCGGCCGAATTGGTCGTCTCACCGCTCAAGAGCGTTCCGCCCACCCGGCCCAGAAACCACCGTGCCTTGTTCGGCACCCGATCCTCCTTGTACGTCAGCGCGAAGAAATACCACGTGTTGGGAACGATGCTCTCGGCCGGCAAAATCGTCGTGGTCGTGTCTCCGAACCGCAACTTCAGCGAATTGGGATCGCCGTTGGCAATGTTGGTGTTCTCCAAAAACAGTCCCAACGCATTGCCGTTGGCGGTGGTGTTTCCGGCGCTGAACAAAAACCGCTGGCCGGTGTTCGGCCCGGCGTCCAGCGACCGAAACAAAAATGTGATCGAGCCCTCGGCGGTCGAGCTGGTATTGGTCGTGCCCCCGCCGCTCAGAAGGTTCGTCCCGTAGAGATTGGCGTCATAGAGCAGATAATCGGACTGCAGCGTGAACGCATACGCATGGGTCGGATTCTCGAAGACGTCGGACTGAAAACTTCCCTGCCCCTCGGTGTAATAGCTCAGGACAATCTCGGGATGAACGGCATCGTTGAGCGAGCCATCGAGCTTGAAGTAGGCGGACGGCCCCTGAGTGCTGACCACGCCCTGATAGTTGGACAGGGTTTGAGCGCCGGCCCCGATCATCCATGCCAGCCCGCCTGCGACCGCGAAACGGAATGCTCTCATGGCCCAAAGTTCTTAATACTTATTAGCGAGCCTCGCCGTGTCTGGCAAGCCCTTTTTTGGATTTTTTTTCTCACCGCGATCGCCCGACCCTTTGCGCGACCCATCCTGACAAGCGGGCGGCGGGCGTCGGACACTGCCACGCGGTGGCCCCGTGCGAAAATATTTATTATCCCGCAAATGGTCATCATTTTGAGCGCGCTCCGACCGTCGTGATGGTCTCGATCTCGCAGCGCGCGTCGGTGATCCGCACCCGGTCACTACGACCGTCGGGGCGGTGGATCGTGATCGTATCCGGGCCGCTCCAGACCACCTCAAGATTCTGGATTGTTCCCCGATCGGGCCAGAGGACGGCAAAGACCGTGAAATCGCCGGCCGGCTGGAGGCTCTCGACGGTCAGATGCCGGTGGTTGGTCCATCGCCCGGTGATGTAGTCCCCGCCGGCTTCGCCGGTGGCGTACCGCGGGTCCACCGGCACGGGAAACTGGTCGGTGACCGAACCGCGCCATTGCACGTCGGGAGCGATCAGTTGGGCCAGCAGTGTGGCTTTGCCCCGGGGACCGCGGATTAGAGCGCGCTGGTGTGCGGCGTCCCAGCTCAGGTGTTCCTCGGCATGGAGCAGCCAGGCGAGCCGACCGGGGGTGCGCAGCACCACCCGATCGCGGAGCACCACGTAGCGTGAATCCACAAAGACCAGGTCGCGGGTGACCCGCTGCACGCGGTCTTTGTCCTTCTGACCGGTTTGATACGCCACCGTGGCGTCACCGGTGGTCCACACTGCCCGGGGCAACAGCTCAAAGCGGGTGATCCGGCCCGTGGCATTTTTGTCCTGCACCGCCTGGCCCAGGCCGTCAATAAGCAGCGCGTTTTTGGATTTGGTTTGCCAGCTCCATTGTTGGTGGTGCGGCGAGCGGTGGTATTCGCGATAGGCCGAGTTGATCGCCAGGCTCTCGCCAAACGCATTGAGAATGAACGCATTCTGGTCGGCGTGGCTGTGGCTGAACGAGCCGTATGGGGAGGACTTGAACGTGATCTGGATGTCCCGATCCGGTTCGCCCAGAGCACTGTGGAGCGAGACCCAGCCCACATCGCGGAAGAACCGGTGCGGCGGCAGTTCGCTGAGCGGTCGCGGCTCGGGCAGGGGACGATCCGACGCGATAAAGTTGCGCACCAGAAACTCGCACGCCGTCGGGTACATGCGGCCCAGGCCTTCGAGCCCCTTTTGCTCGGGCGGCGGACGCTTGTCCGTGCACAGGTCCGCGTAGGTCCGCAAATAGCCGTCCTGCAGCACGCGCGCCACGTGCCGCAAATAATCGGCGGTGTTGGCTTCGAGGTTGAACCGGCCCGCGTTCGAGGTGTCGCCAAAGACGGTGTGCAGATACGGCTGCACGTTGTAGAGGGCGAAGTAGGGCGAGTTTCGCCAAAACGGCGTCGCATACGCGAGCCGATCCCCCAACGCCAGGAGCGTGTCCTGAAACACCGCGTGCTCGATTGTGCCGCGCCAATACGCGCAGCCCTCCGCCCAGCCGCCGTCATCCCCGCCCCAGGGCGGGAACTGGTCGCGATAAAACAGGTAGGCCAGCCGCCACCACTGGCGCGCCTGCGGCAAATCATCCCAGAGCGCCAGACCGCTCAAACCGGTCATGGCCATGAACCGAACCGGATGGCTTGCCGGGGTGACCTCCAGCGAGTTGCGCCGCAGCCGCTCGATGCGGGCGGCGGTGATCCAGCGGAAGTTTTTTTCGCCGCGCACGCGGAAGTGTTCCAGCACGGTCTGGCGCTCCTGCGGCGTGAGTCGCTCGCGCAACTGATCGTAAACCGGCGGCAACTTGCGCCACAGACGAAAGTGAGCCTCGTCGTTGTATTCGATGTCGGTCGCACCGGGCACGGGTCCGGCCTTCCAGTCCGGATCGAAGTGCCATCGACAGGCCCCGAGCAGAAATTCGCGCGCCTTCTCGAAGTACTTCTCCTCGCCCGTCACCAGCCAGATGAGCGTTGCGGCCTCGGCCACACCCGCCACACGCCCGCAAACATCCTGCACCTGCCGCCACAAATCCGCCTTCTTCGAATCGCGTTTCTTCGGATCGGGATCGCCGTAGGTCAGCGGCTCGGGCGGAAAGGGCATCGCCAAAAACTCCCGATCGAAATCGGCCTTGATTTTCGCGAACGCTTTCGCGCCACCGCCCTTGAGCGCGTAGTCGCGAAACGCGGCCCGGCGCTCCGGCAAAATCAGCGTGCGGGGCGGCCGCTGCGGCACCACGCTCGATCCTTCCGCAGCCGACTCTGCTGGTTTGATCGGCCGCTCGGCGGCCCGCACGCCAACCGCAACCACGCCCGCACCCGTCCAGCCGATCAACAACCAGACCGCCGCCGACCGCCTGGAGCGACGCGCCCACGAACCGACCAGGCTGGTTCGATCCTGCAGATCGAGTGCTTCAACAGAGGTGCAGTCCGATGCAGCCGTTGGCGGATCGGCATCGGCGATTGCGCTCATGAGTTGGGACTTCCCGGATGCGTTTGTCATGGGCTCGGCGTGTTTCAGAGGTCATCGGCCGAACGGCAAGGGCGCGCTCAGAGCCGGCAATCCCGGAGCTTCGATCTCCCAGCTTCCGTGACGCTCATGCCGCAGAACGATCCGTCCGGGTCGGCTTGCGACGACCTGCCAGGGCTGGCTTTCGGCATCGTCCAGGCCGGCCCAGACCAGCGCCACCAGGTCCTGCTCGCCGCGGACCGGTTCGGTTTCGGCCACCAGCACCAGCGAATGCCACGTGTACAAGTGAGTCCGTTTTTCCGGATTGGACTCGCAGGCACGCACGCGCACAAAGCCCT
>CAYXJB010000248.1:0-4284 GCA_964465445.1 uncultured Verrucomicrobiota bacterium | reverse complement strand
CGCACATACGCCACCGCGGTGATGAACCCGCACAGCTCGTCCACGGCAAAGAGCGTTTTGCGCAGCGGTCGGTCCAGCGGGTATTCGGTCCAATTCCATTCGGCGTGAGAGAGAATGGCGCCGACGATTTCCTCGTCCACGCCGCGCTCCCGCAGGATGCGGGCGCCTTCGCGGGTGTGCTGCGGCGGGTCGGGCCAGCGCTCGTAGTCGAAATCGTGGATCAGACCCGTCACGCCCCAGAGTTCGACGTCCTGGCCGAACCGGGCCGCGTAGTACCGCATGGCGGCTTCGACCGCGCAGGCGTGTTTGAGGAGGGATTCGGATTGGGTGAATTCGCGCAGGAGCGCCCAGGCCTGATCACGTGTCATGGCGCGAGCATAACCGCCCGGGCGACGGCTGACACGCCGAATCCGGTCGGCGGCGCAGTCCCTTACAACGCCTGAGTGCGGCCGGGCATGGCGATGGGATAGCGGCCCTGGGCATCGGGCCGGACCGGGGGTGGATCGTCCATCGAGGTGAGTTTTTCCAGACCGGGGGCCAGCTCCAGATTCGAGGCCAGCGCCTCTTCGTAGGTGATGAGCTGGCCCGATTCGCACGCCATGCGGCCCATGATCGCAACCAGGCAGGCGCGGGCGCAGCGCTCGGTTTCGTTCCAGGGTTTGTCGTTGCGGATGGCGTCGAAGAGCAGGTCGTGCTCGCGCTGGTACTGGTCGCACTCCGGCCCGGTGTAGCTCCAGAGCAGGCGGTCGGTCTTTTGCAGATGGCCCGACCAGAGGCGCGGTTTGGGCTGGCCTTCGCCCAGCACCGCGCAACCGGTGCTGCCCAGAATCACGTTGCCGAAAAATCCCCAGCAGTTGTTCATGTGCCGGCCCTGCGCCAGCAGCCGCGTGCCGTCGGCAAACGTGTACTCGGCGCAGTAATGATCGAAGAGCTGATCGGGCAGATCGCGAACCTGTCGCCCGCCCATGCCCTGGACCGAGACGGGCCAGGCGTTTTTGACCCAGCAGCAGACGTCAATGTTGTGGATGAGCCAGTCCACGAAGAAGCTGCCGTTGAGCCAGGTGAAACAACTGTAGTTGGTGATCTGGTAGGCGAGCTCGCTCATGCCCGGCTCGCGCGGATGCAATCCCACCGGGCCGTGCATGCGATAGGCATTGGCGGAAATGATCTGGCCGATGCGCCCGTTGTGGATTTGTTCGACGGCCTGTTCCAGCGGCAGGTAGTGACGGCTCATCAGGCCGCCGGCGATTTTGAGGTTCTTCTGCCGGGCCAGCTCGCCGGCGCGCAACACCCGGCGAACGCCCGGCGCGTCCACCGCAAACGACTTCTCCATGAACACGTGCAGCCCTCTTTCCACGGCGTATTCCAGGTGCAGGGGACGAAACGCCGGCGGCGTGGCCAGCAACACCACATCGCCCTTCCGGAGCGAATCCATCGCCCGGCGGTACGCATCGAAGCCCACAAAACGCCGTTCCGGCGGCACGGCCATCTGCGCGGCATGCCGTTCCGAGAGCACCTGATAGGCGCGGTTGACGCGCTGCTCGAACACATCGGCCAGCGCCCATAGTTGCGTCGGACCCGGTGTCGAGAGCGCCTGCGAGGCGGCCCCCGTGCCGCGGCCGCCGCAGCCCACCAGCGCGATGCGGATGGTGTTGGCCTCGGCGCAATAGCCCGGGCGCGGCGTGGCCAGCGGGCCGCTCAGGGCCGCGCCGGCAGCAGCGGTGGCGGTGGTTTTGAGAAAGTCGCGTCGGGAGGTCGCCCCGGTGTTTGCTTTTTTCATGGCTGGCAGCGAGTGCAATGCGATCGGGAGCGCGTTTTACCTCAGCGGACCGGTTCTTGTAAAGCACCGGACCGGGCGCGGCGGGCCAACGGCGCGCCGGCGCACTCAGACCGGGGGCGGACTGCCGGGCTTGCCGGCGTCCAGATCAATGAGAATGTCGCGCGGCTCAGCGCCCTTGCTCGGGCCGACGATGCCGCGTCGTTCCAGCTCGTCCATGATGCGGGCGGCGCGCCCGTAGCCCAGACGCAAGCGGCGCTGGAGCAGCGAGACGCTGGCTTTCTGCTCGCTGCGAATGACCTCGATGCACTGCTGGATGAGTTCCTCGTCCTCGTCAATGCCGTTGTCCGATTCGAAGTCGCTGCCGGGACGGGAGAGTTGCTGGTGGATTTCCAGCTCGTAGCTGGGTTTGGCCTGGGTGGCGATGAAGTTGACGACCTGCTGAATTTCCTGATCGGTGATCAGCGCGCCCTGGGCGCGGATGAGTTTGGCCGAGCCCGGCGGCAGATAGAGCATGTCGCCCTTGCCGATGAGTTTTTCGGCGCCCATGGCATCGAGAATCGTGCGCGAGTCCACCTTTGAGGCGCACTGGAAGGCGATGCGGGCGGTGATGTTGGCTTTGATCACGCCGGTGATCACGTCCACGCTGGGCCGCTGGGTCGCCACGATGCAATGGATGCCCGCGGCCCGCGCCATCTGGGTGATGCGTGCGATGGCCATCTCGACGTCGGCCGGCGCCACAAGCATCAGGTCGGCCAGCTCGTCAATGATCACGACGATGTAGCTGAGTTTTTCGGGGATGACGATGTCCTCTTCGCGGGGCACGACGATTTCCTCGTCCACCTCGACGGCGAAGCCTTCGGCGGCGGGTTCGATTTTTTCCTTGCGAGTGCGCAGGGGCAGCTCCGGTTCGGGCGGTGGCAGGGGTTTGTTTTTGGGCCGGCTGTTGAACGCGGCGATGTTGCGCACGCCCACGCGGGCGAAGATCTGGTAGCGTTTTTCCATTTCGTTGACGACCCAGCGCAGCGCCAGGATGACCTTGCGCGGGTCGGTGACCACCGGCACGACCAGATGCGGCAACAGGTTGTAGTGCTGCAGCTCGACGACCTTCGGATCAATCATCACAAACCGCAACTCGTCGGGCCGGAAGCGGTACAGCAGCGAGGTGATGATGGCGTTGATGCAGACCGATTTGCCCGAGCCGGTGCTGCCGGCGATGAGCAGGTGGGGCATCTCGGCCAGGTCGGCAACGATGGGCTGGCCGTACACGTCCTTGCCCAGGGCGATGGGAATGCGCGCCCTGGTGTTGCGCCATTCGTCGGACTCGAAGAGTTCGCGCACCACAACGGTGGCCTTGGCGCGGTTGGGCACTTCGATGCCCACCGAGCTTTTGCCGGGGATCGGAGCCAGGATGTGGATGCGCTCGGCCTTGAGGGCGGCGGCCAGGTTGTTGTTAAGCGCGCTGATGCGTTCGAGTTTGACGCCCGGGGCCGGATGCAACTCGTAGCGCGTGATCGTCGGGCCCTTGGTGATGTCGCCCAGCGAGACGGCGATGTCGAACTGGGCCAGGGTTTGTTGCATCAGCCGGGCGTTGGCGAGCAATTCTTCCTTGGTTTCAGTGGGCCGGAAGCTCGGATCGGGCGGTTGGAGCAACTCCAGCGGTGGCAACTGATAGTTGCCGATGGTCGGCGTGGCGGCGACGCTCAGCGGTTTGCGCTTTTTGGTCCTGGGCGACTCCAGGCCGATGATCTGCACCGAATCGCCGGGCCGGGTTTCGGTCGCCTTGGCCTGCGCCGCAGCAGCCGGTACGCCGGTTTTTTCCTCGGCCGTGCGCGTCGGGGCCTTGGCGGCGCCGGGTTTTTCGCCCAGCACCTCGGCGGTCGTCGCCGGGCCGCGCTCGCGGGCCGGGGCGGGTTCTTTGGATTCGGATTCCCTGGACGAGGGCTCGGGTTCGGTCGGTTCGGCCGGAGGCGATGCGGCCTCGGCGGATTTGGCAGCGGCGGGGCGGGTCTGCGGCACGGTCAAATCGCGGATCTGTGGGGCGGGCACGGGCTTGAGGTCCGGTCCAAGGCCGGTGCGTTTGACCTCTTCCTGAAGTTCGCGGGCTTTTTTCTCCAGTTCGCGGGCGCGGCGTTCCAGCTCGGCCTCTTGCTCGGAAAGGGGAGCGTCGGTGGGTTTGCGCGTGCGCCAACCGGCCAAGATTTCGCCCAGCCTGAAGTTGGTCAGAAACCCCAGGCTGATCAGATACAGCGCGGCGTAAACGATCAGTGCACCGACGTTGCCGAGCATCCAGCCGCCATACTCATAGGGCAGATGGCCCAGGTAGCCCCCCAAAAACGGCGCGGCGATGCGTTGTTTCCAGGCTGCGGCCGGACCGGTGGCGTCGGCCAGATGCAACAGCCCGGTCAGCGACAGCAACGCCACAAACGTCCAGAACGCCGACCAGCGCGGCCGGTCGCGCAAATGCGCGAACCAGCCCAGCAGATGCGCCAGGCCGAACGCCCCCA
>CAYXJB010000247.1:4011-4331 GCA_964465445.1 uncultured Verrucomicrobiota bacterium | reverse complement strand
CCGCGCCGGAGCGCGCTGGGCCAGCCCGCGCCCCAACCGGCCTGAGGACTGCCCCATCTGGCGCGCCGAAAAGCACACCGTTCCGTCAGCCCAACAAAGCCCTTGCGGCGCGGGCGCGCTCTGGTATCGTTTGCGCCCGAAACCGAGCAAACGGCCATGTCACGAATCTGCGAACTGACCGGCAAGCGCCCCCGCAAGGGCAACATCATCTGGCGCCGCGGCAAGCCCAAGAAACAGGGCGGCATCGGCACCCACGTGACCGCGATCACCAGGCGGCGTTTCCTGCCCAACCTCCAGCGCGTCAAAGCCGTCATCAACGG
>CAYXJB010000247.1:0-4001 GCA_964465445.1 uncultured Verrucomicrobiota bacterium | reverse complement strand
CGTCTCGACCCGCGCCATCAAAAAAGGCCTCATCGTCAAGCCGCCGCCCCGCAATTGGAAAAAAGCCGAAACGCCCGCCCCGGCGGCCTGAGGTCGGAACAGCTTGCCCAGGGCAGACAACGCACTTGCGACGCGGCTTTGCGTACCGGCCCGTAACCTCGTACCGGGACGAGTCAGGAAAAGATGATTTGTGAGCCCGGAGCGTTGATTTTGACCTTGAGAATCTGCCGGTCGGAAAAAATCTGCTCCAGGCGCGGATGCACCTCCGGGGGAGCGAAAAAGAGCATGAACCCGCCCCCGCCGGCCCCGAGCAGTTTGCCGCCCCAGGCCCCGGCGCGCACTCCCCGCTCGTAGATCTCGTCAATCTCGCCGTTGGAAATGCCGCCGTCGAGGCTGCGTTTGGCCAGCCAGGCCTCGTGTAAGAGCTCGCCAAATTCGCGCAACGGCCGACGATCGGTGATGATCTTCGCCCCCTCGTACACCATCGCCCGCATCCGGTGCAGCACCGCTTTGTTTTGCTCGACCCGCGCGAGTTGTTTGGAGACGACCTCGGCGGCGCGGCGCTTGATGCCGGTAAACACCAGAAACAGGTGCGACTCGAATTCGGCCAGCCGCTCCGGCCGGATGGGCAGCCGCTGCACGGTGATGTCCCGTTCGGTGCGGAACTCGACCACGTTGAACCCGCCGTAGGCCGCCAGCACCTGATCCTGGCAACCGACCGCCTCGCGCAGGATGTGCCGCTCGACGTGGATGGCCTCGTAGGCCAGCTCCTCGGGCCGGAGAAACTCGCCCTTGAAACTGTGCAGCGCGTGCAGCAGCGACACGGTGAACGCCGAGGACGACCCCAGCCCGGTAAACGCCGGCAGATCGGCCACGTTGTGCAGCTCGATGTCCTTGGTGAAACCGCACAACTTGAGGCACTCCCGAAACACGTTGTGCCGGATCTCGTCCACGTGCCGCACCAGCTCGACCTCGCGATACGAAATGCGCATCGAGTAATCGAACAGGTGGCTCAGAAACGGACTGGCCGTGACGTACGAAAATTTGTCAATCGCCGTGGCCAGCACCGCCCCGCTCTCGCTCAGGAAAAATTCGGGGTAATCCGTGCCCCCGCCGAAGAAACTGATCCGAACCGGTGCCCGTGAAATGATCATGCCAGCTCAAAGGCGTCTCGATGCTGCCGGATGAACGCTCCGGCCAGCGGCAGCGTTTCCGGCGTGCCAATGTCCAGAAACGCCGATTCCAACCGTTCCACTTTCAACAACCGCCCCCGGCCCGTCAACGCCGGAAACACCTCCCGCTCCAGACTCAACGGCGTCCGGGCCGGAAACTCCTCCAGCAACCGGGCGCGCAGCAGATACATCCCGGCATTCACCAGACCGCGGCCCGGTTGCTTCTCGACAAACCCGGTGAGACAACCCGCCGCGTTGACCGCCAGCGACCCGTACCGTGCCGCATCTTCGACCTCCCGCGCCAGCAGCACGCCGGCGATGCGCGGATCGGACAGATGCCGCGCGCACCGGGCCAGCTCGGCCACACAGAGCGTGTCGCCGTTCAACACCAACCACGCCTCCGGCCGCTCGCCGCTCTGACGCGTCGCCCAAAGCAAGCCCCCGCCCGTGCCCAGCGGCTGCGGCTCGGCCACGCAACGCGTCCAGACACCCGGCACCGGCTGCCGATCAAAATGCGCCGCCACCACCTCGGCCCGATACCCCGTCGAGATGATCACCCGGCACACGCCCTGCCGGGCCAGATAACGCACCTGCCATTCCAGAAACGGCCGGCCCTCCACCGGCACCATCGGCTTGGGCAACCCGCCCAGCAAATGCTGCACCCGCGTGCCCGCGCCGCCGGCCAGAATCACCGCCACCAACCCGCTCGACTCAAACATTCGAGTAGCGCGTGTTGCGCAGGATCGTGTAGCCCTTGATCAGTTCCTGAATCCCTCGATCCAGACTCCATTCGGGCTTGAACCCCGTCGCCGCAATGCGCGCGTTGCTGACGATGTAATCGCGCTTGTCGGGATCTTCGCCGATCGGCGCCTCCAGATACACAAACCCGGGCAGATGTTTCTTGATGACCGCGCACAGCTCGAGCTTCGAAAGGTTCGCCTCGTCCAGCCCAACGTTGTACGGGCGGCCGCGCATTTGCTCGAAGTGCGTCAACCCGTGAACGAACACGCGCGCCACGTCGCGGATGTGAATGAAGTTGCGCTTGAAATGGCCCTCGAACACCACCACCGCGCGATCGTGCACGGCGCGATAGACAAAATCGTTCACCAGCAAATCCACGCGCATTCGCGGCGACATGCCGAAAACCGTCGCGAGCCGGAAACTGATGCTGTTTTCGCGTTTGAGGACCGCTTCCTCGGCTTTGACCTTGGTGATGCCGTAGAGCGAGATCGGCCGCAGCGGCGAATCCTCGGTGCACAACTTGCCCGGCTCGCCGATCCCGTAACCGCTGTTGGTCACCGGCAGCAAAATCCACTGTTCGCGCCCGGCGATCCGGCAGAGCATTTCGATGGCGTCCTGATTGGTCGTGCGCGCCGCCACCGGATCGCGCGCGCACAACGGCGCGCCCACCAGCGCCGCCAGCGGAATGATCACCTCCGCCCGCGCCACCAGCCGTTTCATCAGCGCCTCGTCCCGCGCATCGCCCCGCACCACCTGGAAATTCTCATAGTGACAGCAGTCCAGCAGACTGTTCTGCCCGAAATAAAAATTGTCCACCACCGTCACCTCGTGCCCCAACGCCAGCAACGTCGGTGTCAGGACCGACCCAATGTAGCCCGCCCCGCCGGTGATCAGAATTTTCATCGTGCGCAGGATTTAGCCGCCACCGCCGCCGGTGGCAATGTCAAAGCCGCTTCTGACCCTGACCGCCCTCGGTCCGCCCCTGAACCGGCTCGCCGACGCGGCGCGCGCCCACCAACATCAACACCAACAACACCGCCCCCGCGCCCAACCCCGCCAGCGACACGTACAACCACCGGATCGAGGGCTCGAACCGAAACTCGACGCGGTGTTCGCCCGGCGGCACGTTCACCGCCCGCATGATGAAGTTCGCCCGCAATAACGGAGCGGGCTGACCGTCCACCCAAACCCGCCAGGCCGGATCGAACCGGTCGTTGAGCAACAGCACCGCCGGTTGCGGCGTCCGGACACGCAACACGATCCGTTTGGGCGCATACTGTTCATAACTCGGCTCTCCGGGCGGTCCGTTCGTGTCAGAAGTCCACGGCAGCGGCTCGCTCAGCAGCACGACCCGATGCGGATCGAACTGCGGCTCGGCCAGTTGCCGGAGTGTGGCCTGATCCGTGAGACTTTGCCCGGCCAGGGCCATGCCCCACTCGGCCGGCAGGCGCTGGCGACGTTCCTCGACCCACTGGCGCAGCACGGTCGGATCGTTGGTGCAGACCTGCCACTGACGGTAGAGCCCGGCCCGCGGCAGCGCCCCCGCAAATTCAAACACCGCATACACGCCGTTCGAATTCGCCACCGCAGTGAGTTCCTCGTACCGGGTCGGATTCCGGACACCGGGTTTGGGAACGACGTCGAAGCGCATGGCCACGCGGAATCGTTTCTCCGCCGGATCCACCTGCTCGTTGAGAAAATCCAGCAACGCCGCCGGGCCCAGTAGATAACGCGTATTGGTCAGTTCCCACCGGCGCAGAATCGGCGCAAAGGCCAGCGCAGCCTCGAACGCCGCACGGTCCGCCGCCACGCGCGGCTCCTGGATGATGTCCAGGCACTGAATCTGGTAGTAGAGAAACTGGTGCTGCTTCCACTCGATGTCGTAGAGGCCGGCCAGTTGATAATGCTGGCGAACCAGCGGTTCGGCCTGCGGCGGCAACCGATCCAGCCGGATCATTTGCTCCAGCGGCAGGATCGCCACGCGATGCTCCCACGGTTTCTGACGCAGGAATTCAATCACCGGATTGGTCGCGTACTTTTCCTTCCAGTTCCAGTACACGATCCAGGGCTGGTTGGCGCGCACCAGAT
>CAYXJB010000246.1:0-4396 GCA_964465445.1 uncultured Verrucomicrobiota bacterium | reverse complement strand
AGCGGTTCGGCGCGGGTCGGTGTGCGGGTTGGGGCCGCGGGCACGGTTGGCTCGGCGGGTTGTGTGTCGGCGACTTTCGGCAATGGTTTGGGGGCGGGTTCGATGTGCGTGGGTTTGGGTCGGATCTGCAGCGGCGGGAACGGCGGCAACAAGACCGGCCAGGGCGCAACCTGCAGCGCAACAGAGCAGAACTCGCCCTGTTGCGCGCGCAGGACGATGATCAAGGGCATGCGCCGCGGGGTTTGCGGTCCGGCGTGAGTGTCGAAGAACGCGTTGATTTGCTCGTCAAAAGGCGTGCCGCGGATCGGTTCGCCGCCGCTGGTGATCCAGAGCACCGTCAGCCGCAACGACTCGCGAACCAGTTCCCGCAGGTCCGGCCAGACGATGTCGAACCGGGCGGTCTTGTCGAACACGCGGGTTTGCAGAAACCCGACCACGTTGGTGGCGACCTGTCGCTCGGTTTGGGGTGTCCAGATCTGCAAGGGCAATTCACCCGCATAAAGATTTTCGTTGTAGGTCCAGACCCCGATCGTGTCTCCGGGGCGCAACTGCCCGTTCATCCCGGAGGTCAGGAGCGTCTCGACGACGCGAGCGAGGGCGGCGGCACGCGGCTTCATCGGCGCGGAGGTTTCCACCAGGAATAGATACCGACCCGGCGGTTCAGCGGGCGAGGCGTCGGCGTGGGGCGACGCGGCGGCAATGACAGCGAGCAGCGCGAGGTTCCAGACGCTACGACTCATGAAGCCCAACGATCGCCGGCGACCCGGCCCGGGAGACTCGGCAGCAGCCAACGCTGGTCCTACGGTTCGGTTCATCGGCTCTGACGGAAGCGGAGCGATTGTTGTCGGTTGTATTGCTGCAGGACCTGGCGCAGCGCGCGAAGGGCGTTTTCGATTTCGGCGATGAACGTCTCGCACGGCCAGGCCGATCCGCCCATGCCGATGACCAGGTCGCGTTCGGCCAGATCGTCCGTGATCACCAGCACCTCGCCATACGGCAGCAATCGGTGCGCCGCGCGCTCGATCAAATCGTCGGCCGTCCGGTTCGCCCCCGAGAAGAGCACCTCGATCGGATAGACCTCCTCGGGTTTGGAATGCCGTCGGCCCGGCGCGTTGCCGTCGAACACGACCGTGACCGGCGTGTGGCTGGCATCCTGGTAACGACCCAGCACGCGGATCAGTTCCTCGCGTGCAGCGCGGGAGTGGCGGGGCTGACCGCGCGCCAGTTGCGGCCAGGCGTGCAACAAGCTGTAGCCGTCCACCAGAATTCGCACCGGCGCCATGCGCAAGTTTAGTCCGCTGCGGGCCGCCGGCGAAAGGCAAATTCGCTCGCCGCTAGGTAGCGGGCGGGGGCCGATGAGATGAGGTTCGGCGGGCGGTTCGGAGCGTGTTTTGAGCGGGCGCGCTGCCGTTGGTGGAAGCGAGTTTCCCGCGGGCTGAAATGGTCGCGGCTGGCCGCGACCTCGGCAGGGGCGGGCCGGCGGGCGTTCCCGAATTGCCTTTGCGGGCCGGAGCCGCTCTGGTAATTTGGCTTGTGACGAGGGATCGAATGGTCGGCTGGTTCACAAGGCTTTTCGTGGCGCTGGTGATGGCGGGTGCAGGCGCCGCGACCGGTGGGGGTGCGCAGGCCGACCCGGAGGTTTCGGACCGGCCCGCGCCGCAGGTGGGATTGATCCGCATCGAGGGAGCGATCGGCCCGGCGACGGCCAGCTACATCGCGCGGGCCATTGATCTGTCGGGCGAGCGCCGGGACGAGTGCCTGGTCATCCAGCTCGACACGCCCGGAGGGCTGCTCGATTCGACCAAGCAAATCGTTCAAAAGTTTCTCGCCTCGACGGTACCGATCGTTGTGTACGTCTCGCCGGAGGGGGCGCACGCCGGCAGCGCCGGCTGTTTCATTACGCTGGCGGCCGACGTGGCGGCGATGGCCCCGACCACGAGCATCGGAGCGGCGCATCCGGTTTCGATCGGCGGGCCGACCGGCGGCGAGGAAAAAACCGACGAGACGATGAAGCAGAAACTCGCCAATTTCGCCGCCAGTTACATCGAGGCGATCGCTGCCCGACGCCATCGCAACGTCGAGTGGGCGCGCTCGGCGGTCCAGGAAAGCGCGGCGATCAGCGCCGAGAAAGCGCTCGAGTTGAACGTGATTGACCTCATCGCCAAAGACCTGCCGGATCTGCTTCAGCAGCTCGATGGACGCGAGGTCGCCGGCAGGACGTTGCGGACCGCCGGGGCGAAGATCGTCGAGATTCCGATGGTGCTCCGGGAGAAGGTGTTTCAATTGCTCTGGCGGCCGGAGGTGATGTTTCTGCTGATGTTGATGGCGATTTACGGGATCATCGGCGAGCTGAGCAATCCGGGGGCGATCCTGCCCGGTGTGGTGGGAGGAATCGCGCTGATTCTGGCGCTGTACATGGCGGCGATTCTGCCGGTGAACGTCGCCGGGCTGGCGCTGATTGTCCTGGCGATTCTGCTGTTCATCGCCGACATCTACGCGGCCTCGCACGGTGTGCTGACGGCCGGCGGGGTGATCGCGTTTTTGATCGGGGCGGTGATGTTGTTCAATCGGGCCGAGCCGGGCTTCCGACTGGCCCTCTCGTACATCATTCCGGGCGTGGTGGTGACGGCGCTGTTTTTCGTGTTTGTGGTGGGGGCCGGGCTTCGGGCGCAGCTCTGGCCGGTGCGCGCCGGGCGGGAGGCGATGATCGGCGAAACGGGCCGGGCGGTTTCCCGCATTGACGCCAGCGGCGGAAAAGTGTTTGTAGAGGGCGAGTACTGGAACGCGGTGAGCGACACCCCGATCGAGAGCGGTCAACCGGTCGAAATCGTCGCCATCACCGGCCTGTTGCTCAAAGTCAAACCCAAATCAACCTGAACCAAACCTATGCCTGTTCCTGAAACGCTCGTGAGCCTGTTCCGGCTGGCGCCGTGGATCGTCGCCATTTTCATCCTGGCCAGCATCGTCCTGCCCCAGATGGTGCGCATCCTGCGCGAATACGAGCGCGGGGTCATCTTTCGTCTGGGCAAACTCCTCGGGGCCAAGGGCCCGGGGCTGATCTTCCTCATCCCGCTGGTGGACCGAATGGTGAAAATGGACCTGCGCGTCGTGACCATTGACGTCTCCAAACAGGAGGTCATGACCCGCGACAACGTGCCGGTCACCGTGGATGCGGTCGTGTATTTCCGCGTTATTGACCCGGTTGCCGCGGTGGTGAAGGTCGAAAACTACTGGAAAGCCACCTCGCTGATCGCGCAGACGACCCTGCGCAGTGTGCTGGGGCAGGCCGAAATGGACGAATTGCTGGCGCACCGCGAAAAAATCAACCAGACGCTCCAGGAAATCATTGACCGGCAAACCGATCCCTGGGGCGTGAAAGTCACCGCCGTCGAGGTCAAGGACGTGACGCTGCCCGACGGGATGAAGCGCGCGATGGCCAAGCAGGCGGAGGCGGAGCGCGAGCGCCGTGCCGTGATCATCGCCGCCGAGGGCGAGTATCAGGCCGCCGAGAAGATGGTGCAGGCGGCGCAAATGATCGCCCGCGAACCCATCGCCCTGCAACTGCGCTACCTCCAGACGATGCGCGAAATCTCCAGCGAGCACAACACGACGACATTCGTTCCCGTGCCGATCGATCTGTTCGCGCCGTTCATGAAGAAATCCTGAGGCGGCGCCGGTAACCCGGGCGCGCCGAAGGTCCACATCGCCGCCCGTGGGCTCGCTAACCCCGGCTGCTGAAACCCCGACCCGACTTGAGCCGTGGGGGTGCACCAATCCCGCCGCCCAACGTCCGCCGGGGTGCGCAAGCCACCGACAATTTTTCGCAAACCACCGATAGCGCAACGGCGGCAACACCGGCCAGGGTGGACGTGCCTATGAGAAACATCTCCTTTACCGGTCTGAGACGATGGGTTTGTGGGCTGGCCTGTGGCGCGTGGGCGCTGTGCGCGCCGGCGACCGAGCGGCTCTTCACCTACACGTACGAGCCCGAGACCCAGCCCAAGGGCGCGCTCGAATTCGAGCAATGGATCACGAGTCGGGTGGGGCGCAACCGCGCCGTCGGTCAGGCCGACTTCCTGCGGCTGCAGTTTCGCGAGGAACTCGAGTACGGCGTGACCGATCGTTATCAGGTGGGGCTGTATTTCAATCACGATTACGAGCAGTTCAACGACCCGGTCGGGAGCGACGACCGGTCGGACTACCGCCAGAAGGGCATCTCGCTCGAAAACAAGTTGCTGGTGCTGCATCCGGCCGAGCGTCCGGTGGGTCTGGCGTTGTATTTGGAGCCCACGCTCGATGCGGCGGGCGGGATGTTCGAGCTCGAAGAGAAAATCATCCTCGGGCAACGGCACGGCGACTGGAAATGGGCATTGAACCTGACCCACGAGACCGAATG
>CAYXJB010000245.1:2177-4446 GCA_964465445.1 uncultured Verrucomicrobiota bacterium | reverse complement strand
GTGGGCTGCGGCGTCCAGGGCGTAGCTGGCTGCGAGGACAATGACGGTGCGGGCGCCGGGCAACACCCGCTGCGGATCGAGTCGTTTTTGGGCGGTGCGCGGGAGGTAGGCCATCGTACCGTGGTAACCGGACTGCAACCATTGTTCGAACGCCGGGCCGTGCTCGGGCCGGGCGGCGTGGGTGAACCGGCATTCGTCGAAGCCCAATTCGAGGGCGCGTTGCCGGATGGCGTCTTTCATCGGGAGTTCAGGAGGCGGACTGGGCGAGGCGGAACTGGTGGATGACCTGTTGGGCGACTTCGCGGATGGTGCGCATCTCGGTGTTGATGAGCACGTCGGCCTGGCGATAGAAGGGCTCGCGGGTGGCCAGCAGCGAGCGAATGCGCTCGAGCGGGTCGGGCACATTGAGCAGCGGTCGGTGGGTTTGGTGGCGGACGCGTTCGAAGATGGTCTCGGGCGAGGCCCACAGGCAGACGACCAGCGCGTGGGTTTTGAGGCTGGCGAGGTTGGCGGGATTGACGGGCAGGCCGCCGCCGGTGGCGATGACGGTGCGTTGGCGGCGGGTCAATTCCTCGACCAACCGGGATTCCATCTGGCGGAAGGCCGGCTCGCCTTCCTGGGCGAAGATATCGGTGATGGGTTTGCCGGCGCGGGCTTCGATGACCGTGTCGGTGTCCAGGAAGGTGAATCGGAGCGTGTCGGCCACGAGGCGACCGACCGAGGACTTGCCCGTGCCCATGAAGCCAATGAGCGCGATGTTGACGAGTTTGCGAGCGTCGGCCATGGCACATGGATTATCCGAAGGGCGAGGCGACTGCACGCCGATTTATGGGCCGGTGGGCGCATGGATTCGGCGTGCGGGTCGGACAGCGCAGGCGTTGGGAGGCAGTGAAAGAAAAAAACGCCCCGACCGGTGGCCGGGGCGCTTCTCCGTGAACAGAAGGCCGTTTAGAGGCGCAGGTGCATGGGAGCACCTTCGGGCGGTTCGTGCACGCAGGGTTGGTTGATCGGGACTTCGGGCTGACGGTCGTTGGGTTCGACCAGCTTGTGCGCCAGCAACCAGGCTTCGAGTTCCTCGCCGCTGATGTCGGCGAGCATGTGGCCGTTGACCTCGACGCACGGACTGAGGGTCTGCCCGCTTTTTTCGATCATTTCCTGCCGCTGGGCCAGGTCGTTGACGATGTCCCGGTCTTCGTACGGCAGGTCGTATTTGCGCAACACCGCGCGCACGCCGTTGCTCCAGCCGCAGTGCGGCTTCAAATACGCGATGATCTTGGGCTTGTTCATAGCAGCTCTGGACAAAAATTGGCATACCGGATGGCAAAATACAACGTGAAAAATTGGCCGACGGAGTCGCGCCCCTGCAGCGTGTGAGCGAGCGGCTGCGGGGTTTGGGTATTTCGGCGACGGGTGGTTGCTGGGCGGTGTTGCGGGTGTGGGCTGGGGAAAAACGTTGCATGGGAAAGGCGGGATTTCCTACGCTGCGGGCGATCATTGGGTTGATCGTGTGACGAAAGAAGAACCCATCGAATTGACCGGCACGGTGACGCAGGTGTTGCCGGGCACGATGTTTCGCGTGGCCCTGCCCAACGGCCACGAGGTGCTGGCGCACATCTCCGGCAAGATGCGCAAAAACTTCATCCGGATCAGCGTCGGCGACAAGGTGAAGGTGGAGATGTCGCCCTACGATTTGAACAAGGCGCGCATCACCTATCGGGTGGGCTGAGAGCGGCAGGCCCGGAAGGTGCGGTGCGGGGCGGGTTGGTTCGAGGGTCGGGCTGGTGCATTTCCGCTTTGAAGCCGGTCGGGCGCGTGCGTAGGTTGCTGGCGTGAACACCAAATGGGCTGTGGCGGCGCATTGGGGCGGCGGATTTGACGAACGAGGCCTGCAACAGTGGGCTGCCGATTTGCGGGCGCAACTGGCCGCTCCGGAGGTGTCGCTGGGGCTGGTTTTCATGACGCCAGCGTTTTTCCCCCACGCGAAAGCGGTGCTGGAGATTTTGCGCGTGCATGCCCGGATTCCGTTGCTGGCGGGGGC
The DNA here is from genome assembly GCA_964465445.1 of uncultured Verrucomicrobiota bacterium. GTDB lineage: Bacteria > Verrucomicrobiota > Verrucomicrobiia > Limisphaerales > JAOAIM01 > JAOAIM01. The sequence goes on along the minus strand of CAYXJB010000245.1, from coordinate 2,408 downwards.
GTCGAGTCAGAGTTTGATCGTCGGCGGCCGCGAATTGGAGGAACAGGCGGGGCTGGTGCTGGGGTTGTACTGGCTGCCGGGGGCGACGTTGCGCGGGGTGCATTTTACGCAGGAACAGGTCGAGGAGGCGAACGGGCCGGGCTACTGGCAGATCGAGACCGGAGTGGCGTCGGATCAGACGCACGGTTGGCTGGCATTTCTGGATCCGTTTCATCTGGACGCCGAGTCGTG
>CAYXJB010000245.1:1637-2124 GCA_964465445.1 uncultured Verrucomicrobiota bacterium | reverse complement strand
CGGCGGGCTGGCCAGTGGGGAGTTCCAGGAGCAGACCACGCAGGTGTATTTGAACGGCGAAGCGTTCGAGGAGGGCGGCGTGGCGGTGTCAGTGGGCGGCGAGGTGGCGCTCACGGGGATCGTCTCGCAGGGATGCACGCCGATCGGGGAAACCTGGACGCTCACGCACGTGGAACAGAATTTGATTCACCGGATCGGCAACCGTCCGGCGTACGAGGTGTTGGCCGAGACGGTGGGTCGGCTCTCGCCCAAGGAACAGCGCCTGGCGCGCGGCAATCTGTTCATCGGTCTGGTGGTCAACGAGTATCTGGAGGAATTTCATCGGGGCGATTTTCTGGTGCGGAATTTGTTGGGGGGCGATCCGAACTCCGGGATTTTGGCCGTGGGAGCGTTGCCCCGGCCGGGCCAGACGGTGCAATTTCAGCGTCGGGATGCCGCGGCGGCGAGTCAGGATTTGCGCGAGCTGTTGGGGCGGTTGCGGCAGCGG
>CAYXJB010000245.1:0-1621 GCA_964465445.1 uncultured Verrucomicrobiota bacterium | reverse complement strand
CGTCTATGGGGGCTGTCTTTGCTGCTGCAACGGGCGCGGACAGAGCCTGTTTGGCGCCCCGGATCATGATGCACGAACCGTCCAGCAGGAACTCGGCCCGCTGACGATCGCCGGTTTGTTTTGCAACGGCGAGATCGGGCCGGTGGGCGACCGGAATTTCATCCACGGTTACACGGCGTCACTGGGGCTGTTTGTCAAACGGCCCGCGTCGTCCGCCTGAACCGCGGTTGCGTGCGCTGCGGCTGCGGTGCGTGGCTACCGGCCCGGCCAGGCGTTCCAGCGGCGCTCCACTGCTTCGGCGGGTCTGGCCTCCGACCACACCAGGGCAAGAAACCGGAGTCGAAAACGTTCGGCGGGGTTGTATTCGAGCGGTTCGTGATCCAGGCCCTGTGTGGCCGAAAGATACGCGAAGGGTTTGACCATCGAGAAAAACCGCGACCGGCCCGGGTTGGTGCTGTGGGCCATCAAGGCCAACGTGATATTCCGCCCGTCGAGAAGGCCGGTGGCGCTGGTCCAGCGGGTGGGGATCGAGGCGTGCTGGCCCGGCGGCGGATACGGCTCGCAGTCGGGATTTTGGAACTCGACGGCGCCGTCGAACGCCGCCGGCGGACGCCAGCCCAGGCCGTTGTAATTCTGTCCGTGGAGCATCACCGGCGCGTCGCCGACCCGAAATTCGGCGTCCCATTCGAGCGCCACTTCGCCTGCTGCCTCGTCCACGCTGAGCGTGAGGGTGCGTTGTTCGATCAGCAGGGGTTTGGGCGGGCCGATGTCGGTGCGAGCGCCGGGCCGATGCGCCGGGGGCAACCAGTGAATCCGCTGGGTGAACTGCGCGCTGCGCCGGCCGTCGGCGCGTTCGACGATCCGGTGCCGGGGCGTGCCGACGGGCTGTTGCACGCCCGGGGCGTCGGTTTCCTCCCAGAAATTCACGCCGTTCACCCGGATGCCGTACATCAGGCCGTGATGATGGCGATGGTCGGCGGGCGCGTCGCGCAACACGTTTTGTCCCCGAAGCGTGTAAAGTTCCCGCACGTGGGGTTTGAACTGGTTGGTCGCGAACGCATAGACCAGCAGCGTGCGCTCGCCGCGCCGGATGATCAGCTCGTGTTGCGCCGCACGCAGTTCGATTGTCAGCTCGTTCGCGGCGACGAAAGCAGCGCCGCCGAGCCATTTCAGCAGCAGGGCGATGAGCCGCATGCGCATGAGCGCAGGGTGTGGTGGCGGCGAGCGACGCGCAACGGCGGAGTTTTTTGCCGTTGGATCGCGCCGGCTTTGGGTTTTTCTTTTGTGCGGGCCGGTGGTTGAATGCGCGGCGAAAGTGCACAAGCAGGGTGCGATGAGTGAAACCGCCGAGCACCGACCGTTGGGCGTCGCCGTCATTGGCTGCGGCCTGCTGGCTCGTGCCCAGCACATTCCCAACCTTCGCGCCCGGGCCGACGTGCGGCTGCGGGTGTGTTGCGATCTAGACGAGACGGTGCTGGCCGAGCTGCGGGCGCAGCAGCCGGATTTGAAGGTCACGACGGATTACCGGGAGGCGATTGCCGATCCGGAGGTGGATCTGCTGGTCGTGGCCACGACAGAACATTTTCGGCTGCCGATTTACGAAGCGGCGGCGGCGGCGGGC
>CAYXJB010000244.1:0-4470 GCA_964465445.1 uncultured Verrucomicrobiota bacterium | reverse complement strand
TTCCATCTCGGGCGGCAGCGGCGGTGGTGCGCCGGCGGCTTCTTCGAAGTCGCTCAACTCGAGCTGCGCGGCCAGTTCTTTGGCGAGCGTTTCGGCGTCGGCCCTGGGCAATCGGTCGGTGGCGCGCAGGGCACGCAGGAGATGTTTTTGGATCGGCACGGGCAACAGGCGCAGGATCGGCGTCAATTGCGAGGCGGGCGGGGGTTTGTCGCCCGGCAGCAGATGGCGGAGGAATTCGGGGATGATCTCGGTCAGGACGGTGGGCGGGGGCGGATCGTTTTTTTCGAGGCGCAACCGGAGCAGGAACCGGAGCGTGCGGGCCGGGCCGCCAGCTTTGCCGACGTTGTTGATGACGGCGAGGCGGTGATCGGGATTGAGGATGTGTGCCAGGAGCGATTCGATTTCGCTCAGGAGCGATTCCTCGAAGGTCTGGGTCGGGCCGGTCTGGGCCAGTTGCTCGACTAGGGCCGGCAGGCGCTGGGCGAAGACCGCCTCGGGCGACTCGGTGTTTTGGTGTTCGTAGTAGTGGAGCAGTTCCAACAGGAAGGAGAGTCGGGCAAAGGTCAGGCGCTGGGCCTGGGCGGTTTGGGAGCTGCCCTTGCTGCGCTGGACCTGTTGGTAGAGGGCGCGCAACCGTTCCCGGCTCTCGGGCGGCAGGGTGCGATCCTGCTGGAGCAGCTCTTCGAAATCGTCGCGGAACGCCAGCAGAATCTCCTCCGGCCTGGGTCGGGGATTCTGGCGCGGGTCGGTGGTCATGTCCTTGAAAAAGGGCAGCACCTCAGGACCGAACTCGCGCAGGATGCGTTCGCGGGGGAGCTGACCTTTGACGAAGCCGCGCTGGGCGCGCACAAACGCCGGGGCGAAGAAGGAGTCCGGATCGGTCGTGAGCGATTCGAGCATGTGGGTTTCCAACGGCGGCTGGAGGCGGATGAGTTCCTGGACGGTGGTTTTGAGGGCGGCGGTCAGCTCGGCCTTGGTGTGTTGGAGCTGCTGCAGCGCGGTGGGCTGGGGCAGCGCCAGGTCGAGCCGGCCCTTGCTCAGCAGGGCGGACATTTCGGCGACCTGGGCGTTGTGTTCGACGAGTTTGGAGATGATGACGCCGACGTCGTTGATGGGCAGTTTGCTGACGAGGTTCGAGAGCAACAGGACCAGTTCGCTGTGGGATTTCTGGCGGTGTTCGATGGCGCGTTTGAGCAGGGTGCGAAGGGTTTTGTTTTCCTGCTCGAGGGCGGCGCGCTCGGCCTCCAGTTGTTCCAGGCGCGCCTTGAGTTCGTACCAGCCCTGCTGGATTTCCTCCAGCGGCGCCAGCGGCCGGGTGAACAGGACGGTCTGCTCGGCGGCCTCCTCCGGTACCGGTTTGGGTGCGGGCGCGTTGGACATGGTTCAACGGTTCGCGGGCGCGGCAGCCGCCGGGGCACAGGTGACGTCGGCGGGGCCGGGCGCTGGCGACGCGGGGTTGCCCGGGGCCGGCACATACAGGATGCGCGTCGGTTGCACCGGCGCGTAGGCGTTGCGGCGCGGGATTTTGGAGCGGTCGAATTTGACGTAGTCGCTGATGGCGCCGACCCGCGCGATGCGCAGCGAGGAGCGGATGATGCCGCGTCCGTTGTTGACGTCGCTGAAGCGGCCCTGGCCGTAGCCCACGCCGCGGCTGCCGCTGAGGTTCGAGGAAAAATATTTCAGTCCCACGATGTTGCCCTGCTCGTCGCGCAGCCAGTCAATGAAGATGGCCGAATGGCCGCCGGACGGGGCCGAGTCGTAGCTCAAAAAATCGCCCGGGCGCACGTCGTTGAAATTGGTGATCGCGCGGCCCAGGCCGTAGGCGACGATGGCGCGTTGTTCGGAGTCGCCCTTGCCCTCGATGTACCAGATCTGGAGCATGTTGAACAGGTCGTGGAAGGTCATGCCGTTGAAATCGTCCGGATCGAGTCCCTTTTGCACGTTGCGCAGTTTCATGGCGCGCACGAACACCTCGAAGGTAAAACCGCAGCAATAGCTGCAGCGCGAGCCGTCCGGATACGCCTTGGCCACGACCATGCCCTGATACCACAGGTCCTGGGTGACGCCGTTGTAAATGTCGTACTCGCGCGGATTCCAACTGCAATGGTACGGATAGCTGCCATCGATCGGATAGGCGGCGATGACCCGCAGCACGTACGGATTGAGCGAGCCCTCGGCGTCGTCCTGGATTTTTTCCTCGCAGGCGTAGGCGCGGGCCAGCGCCCGGTCCACCGGCGAGAACCCGTACTCGTCCACTGGATACGGGCGCGGGGTGTAGGTGTAACGGCGCGCCGGTGGCTGGTTGCTCTGCACCGAGCCGGGCGCCGGCTGCGGTGGCTGGGTTGCCGCCGGCGCGGCGGTCGCGTGCGGGCAGGTGCAGGCGGCCGGTTGACGGCAGCCGGTCAACAGCCACAGGGCTGCGCCGGTAAGCGCGGCGGTCGCGAATGCAAAACTCCCCGAGTGAACCGTGCTCACTTTCAGATTCACCGTGACATTGTAGTTGCCCGGGCGGCGGTTTCAATCCGAAGCTCGGATCGGCGGTTGAATGCCACCGGCGGCCGCTACGTCAACGCAACGGCCAGGCGGAGGCCGGTGTTCAACCCAAAGAACGACCGATTGCAACACGCAATGGGTCCGGGGACGGAATTTTTCGGGAAGACATTTGCCATGAACCCATCCGGACGGGCCAACGCGCCGGTGCGCGGGCACCGCGGGCGGTCGCGCCGGCGTGCGGCAGCCGGCTGCGGCTGCTTGAGCGCCGGGTTGCTGCTGTTGCTGCTCGGGGGTGGTTGTTCGGCATCGCATTATCGCAGCTCGGCGGATCGGGCCGCCTACGGCGCGATCCGTGAAAAGACGCCGTTGGTGCCGAACATGGATCCGGCCTTCACGATCGAGCGGACCAACGGGTTTTCACTCGAGGTGCTGCCGGTCAACGACAAGGTCGAACCGTTTTTGGGGCCGGACGGCGAGCGGGAACGGGGCGCGCGGATCGTGCGGCTGGAAGATGCGCTGGCGATTGCCGTCACCCACAGCCGCGCCTACCAGTCGCGCAAGGAACAGTTGTATCTCTCGGCGCTGGCCCTGACGCTGACGCGGCACAACTTCACGCCGATTTTTTCGGCGCGCGCCAGCGGTCGGTTCGCCGGCCAGACCGAGCGGGCGGTGCGCTACGAGTTGGACGAGGCCACCGGCCAGTTGCGACCGGTGCTCAGCGACCGGCTCGTCGAGGAACGCAGCGTAAGCGGTTCGGGCCAGATCAACGCCGGGTGGCTGATTCGCGACGTGGGCCGGCTCACCGCGTCGTTGACGACGTCGTTTTTGCGGTTTTTGAGCGGCGGGCAACGGCCCTCCTCGGAGCTGACCGCCACGTTCATTCGCCCGCTGGTGCGCGATGCCGGTTACAAGCAGCAGATGGAGGCGCTGACCCAGGCCGAGCGGGACCTGCTCTACGCGATGCGCGATTTTACGCGATATCGGCGCGATTTCAGCGTCCAGATCGCCTCGGCCTACTACAACGTGCTGGGCGATCGGGATCGGGTGCGCAACGCGTGGCTGAACCTCGAAAGCTCGCGCAAAAACGCCGAGCGCATCCGCGCGCTGGCCGAAGAGGGCCGCGTCACGCAGACCGATCTGGGCCGCATCGCGCAGCAGGAACTCTCGGCCGAGAGCGCCTGGATCAACGCCGTGCGCGGGTACAAGCAGTCGCTGGACAATTTCAAACTCCAACTGGGCCTGCCGCTGGAAACGCATCTGGTGCTCGACGACTCGGAACTGGCGGCGCTGCAGATTCAGCATCCCGAAATCAGCGTCGAGGATTCCATCCGCATCGCGCTCAACGCGCGGCTCGATTACCTCAACGCCCAGGACCAGCTCGTGGATGCCGAGCGCCACGTCGAGCTGGCCGCCAATCTGCTCAAACCGCGGCTGGACCTGACCAGCTCGGTGACCCTCCGCAGCGATCCGGATGACACCACCGGGCTGACGTTGCCCGAGCCGGGCCGCTACAGCTACAGCGCCGGGCTGGATTTGGATCCGGGCCTGGACCGGACCGCCGAGCGCAACGCCTATCGCAGCGCGCTCATCGCCCGCGACCGCGCCGCGCGCGCGCTCGAACAGCAGGCCGACGAAATCCGCCTGCAGGTGCGCGAGAGCTGGCGGGCGCTCGACCAGGCGCGGCGCAATTACGAGATCAGCGAGATCGGCGTGCGGCTGGCCGAGCGGCGTGTCGAGGAGCAAAATCTGCTGGCCGAACTGGGTCGTGCCCGCGCGCAGGACCTGGTGGACGCGCAGAACGATCTGGTCAACTCGCGCAATCAGCGCACCCAGGCGCTGGTCGCCCACACCATCGCCCGGTTGCAGTTCTGGAACAACCTCGGCATCCTCTACATCAAGGACCGCGGTCAATGGGAGGACATCCAGCATGTTAAAGCCCCGTGAGTTGGGCCGCGCCGCGGGCGCGGCGCTGGCCTG
>CAYXJB010000243.1:0-4554 GCA_964465445.1 uncultured Verrucomicrobiota bacterium | reverse complement strand
CGCGAACAATGCCGGGACACCGACCAGCCCAGCGCCGGCCTGGTCAAGGACCTCAAACAACGCGGCCTGCTGGACGAGACGCTGGTGGTCTGGGGCGGAGAATTCGGCCGCACCGTCTATTGCCAGGGCAAAATCGAGCCCGACAACTACGGACGCGATCATCACGGTCGGAACTTCTGCATCTGGATGGCCGGCGGCGGCGTTCGACCCGGGCTGGTGTACGGCGAGACCGACGATTACTGCTACAACATCGTCAAAGACCCCGTGCACATCCACGACCAGAACGCGACGATTCTCCATTGTCTGGGCCTGGACCACGAAAAACTCACTTTCCGGTTTCAGGGCCGCGATTTTCGGCTGACCGACGTCCACGGTCGGGTGATCCACGACCTCCTGGCCTGAGCGACCGCGGACCGGGCGCGCCTGTAACCTTTCGTCCCCGCCAACGTCTGAGAGGCTTGCAGGCTCTTCGTTGGACGAAGAGCCCGAGTAAAAACACAACCACCAACACGCTGAAAGGAGACCATGAAAGCCAAGCGAATCGGTTTGATGGCGGCGCTGCTGACCGGCGCGCTGCTGGCCGCCGCCCCGGCACTCTCGCAGGCACAGGATGCCAAAAAAGACGCGCGCCCGCGTCCGGACCGCCCGGCCTTCGGCCAGGGCCAACAGGAACGTCTGGACAAGCTCGCCGAAGAACTCAAGCTCACCGACGAGCAAAAGAAAAAGGTGGCTGAGGTCTTCAAAAACCGCGCCGAGAAAATGCGCCAGATCCGTGAAGACTCCAGCCTCAGCCAGGAACAGCGACGCGAAAAATTCCGCGCCGCCTTCGAGGAATCCAACAAGCAGATGAAGGGAATCCTCACCTCCGAGCAGTACGAGAAATGGATCAAGATGCGCCCGCAAGCCCCGGGCCAGGGTCGCGGCGGCCCGCCCCGACGACCGCGGGGTGACGAATCGGGCGACAACAAGTAAGCCCCGGCATTCGACGCCGTTTGCTCGTGCGGGACGACTGCGCGTCGTCCCGCTTTTTTTTCGCCTGAACCGCGGCCAGTGGACGAGGCGATGCGCGCCTTGACGGGCCGGCGGGCCGTGCCCTTGCGGTGGGCGGACGCCCGAGCGGTTGCCACCGCACAATTGTGCGCTTTTGATTCGGGCGGCTCGGATGCCATGCTCCGGCCCGCATGAAGCTCAGTCCCGACAAGTCGCTGGCCGGCGCGCTGGTGCCGGTGTTCGCCATCCGCACCGAAACGGATCAGGGCGTGGGCGACACCGAGGCGGTGGGCCAACTCATCGAGTGGTGCGCGCGCCACGGATTGAACCTGCTCCAGACGCTGCCGATCAACGAGACCAGCGACGACAACAGCCCTTACAACGCGATCAGCTCGCTGGCGATTGAGCCCACCACGCTGACGCTTACGCCGGCGGCGTTGCCGGATCTGTCCGCCGCCAGACTCCGTGCGCTCGCGCCGCCGGAACGGCTGGCCGAACTGCGACGCGGGCCCGTGCAATGGGCCGCCGTCAAAGCGCTCAAGCAGGCCCTGCTCGAGGCGGCGTTCGAGTCGTTTCTCAGGCGCCATTTCGAGCGGCAGAGCCCGCGGGCGGAACGGTTTCGCGCCTTTCTGGCCGCGCACGCCGACTGGTTGCCCGACTACGCGCTGTTCCGGGTGTTGATGGAGCAAAACGGCGGCTCGCCGGCCTGGGAACGCTGGCCGGAGGAACATCGCGACCCGGCCCGGGCGCGGATGTGGGTGCTCTCGTTACCGTCGAAACGCCGCGCCCAAATCGAGCGTCGGCAGTTGTTCCGGGCCTACATCCAATGGATTGCCTTCGAGCAATGGGAGGCGCTGAAGGCGCGCGCCGCGGCGCAGGGCGTGTTTCTGATGGGCGACATGCCCTTTGGCGTGAACCGGCACAGCGCCGATGTGTGGGCGCAACGGGCTTTTTTTGACCTGGACTGGAGCGGCGGCGCGCCGCCGGAGCGGACGTTCAAGGTGGACGCGTTCACCGTAAAGTGGGGACAGAACTGGGGCGTGCCGCTGTATCGCTGGGAGGAGCTGCGCCGCCACGACTTCGAGTGGTGGCGCAAACGTGTGCGCATTCTCTGCCGCATCTTCCATCTGTTCCGCTTCGATCACGTTCTGGGCCTGTTCCGGATTTATGCGTTTCCCTGGACGCCGGAGCGCAACGCCGAATTTCTGCCGCTGAGCGAAGCCGAGGCCGCCGCGCGCACCGGAGGACGATTACCCGGCTTCAAACCGTTTCCCGATGACACGCCCGAGCACAAGGCGTTCAATCAGGCCCAGGGCGAGGAACTCCTGCGCATGATCCAGACCAGCGCCGGCGAGACGCTGGTCGTGGCCGAAGACCTCGGCGTGGTGCCCGACTACGTTCCCCCCACACTCGAAAAGCTCGGCATCCCGGGTTTCCGCATCCCGATGCTCTTCCGCGAGCCCGATGGCGCGTATTCGGACCCCAAACAGTATCCGCGTCTTTCGCTGGCCCAACCGGCCACGCACGATCACCCACCGCTGGCCGCCCAATGGGAGGAATGCTGGGCCAACATCGAGTCGGGTCGCGATCCCGAAGGCGGCCGGCGCGAATTGCAACACCTGATGCGCTTTGCCGGTCTGGGAGACGAACCGCCACCGCGCCAGTTCGACGATCGCATCCACACGGCCCTGATGCGCGCGGTGCTGGAGGCGCGCTCCTGGATGGCCGTGTTTCAGATGCAGGACATTCTGGGCCAGCCCGATCGCTTCAACACCCCGGGCTCGATCTCGCCCACCAACTGGACGCATCGGCTGGCGCATACGGTGCGGCAACTGGAGACCGAGCCGCACCTGCGGCTCAAGGTACAGACCTTCGCCCGTCTGGCTCGGGAAGCCGGACGCGGCCTGGAAACCGCACCGGGTCGCGAGCCGCAGCCCGGCTCATTGACGGCGTGTCCAGCCGCCCGAGTGCAGATTTGAGACAGCCTTCGGGCCGGTTGTCCGCCAAAAAGGCCACCTCGCCTGCAACCACTGCGACTGAGCGCCCGGCATCCGGCCTGCTCAAAACCGGACGCATGCAGCGAGCAAGGAGCACGATTCGCCAAAACCGCATCCGGCTCGGCACAGAATCGGTCGAATCGCACCGACGGGCCGACGTTTCGGAGCCGGCCGCGCACCGGTTGATGTTGCTGGGCCTGCTGGCGGCCTCGCTGCTGCTGTACTGCGTCGCCCGTTTTCTGCTCGCACCCCAACCGCCGGCGGTCATTTCACCGACACGTCTTGATCCGCAACCGACTCGGGCGACTCGGGAAACGCCGTCGGTCGCGTCGTCGCGCCCGGCCGAGCCGTCCGCCCCTGCGCTCTCGATGCCCACGCCGCGGTGGCCAATCGAGGTCAGCGGCTCGCCCGTTTCGGCGACCGTTGTGGCCGAGCCGGCATTGGATACAAAACAGGATACGTGGCCCGAGGAGAGCCTGGCACGGCGACTCGAGGCGAGTGAGAGCGCTTCGCCCGGCGGACTCAAACTGGCCGGCGTGAGGTTGGACGGCGGTTCGGGCCTTGGACTGGGCCGGTTTCAGTTCGGCTACGGGCGCTGGTCGGGCGATGCGCCGGCGGGATTGAACAGGCGCAACGGCACGGCGCCGGAAGAGCCCGCCGGCCTTTACGTCAAACTGCGAATCCGGTTCTGAGCGCCGTCGCGGCGGCTCAAATTGGCCGGCGCAAAATTGTGTCCCGTTGCGCCCAGGCCGGATCGGGCTCGGGATAATCGAGGTTGTAGTGCAGGCCGCGGCTTTCGGGCCGGCTGATGGCCGAGTGGATGATCAGTTCGGCCACGGTGGCGATGTTGCGCAACTCGAGCAGGTCGCTGGTGACGATGAAATCCCAGTAGTATTCCTGGATTTCCTGCTGGAGGTTGGCGAGCCGTTTCTGGGCGCGTTGCAGGCGTTTGTTGGTTCGCACGATGCCCACGTAATCCCACATGCACCGGCGGATTTCATCCCAGTTGTGCGAGACCACCACCAGCTCGTCGGGATTGTGGGCGTCGCCGGATTCCCAGGGCGGAATGGAGGCTTCGACCGGCGGCAGCGACAGGGCCAGCGCCCGTTGCGCGGCGCGATGGGAGCAAACCAGCGCCTCCAAGAGCGAATTGCTCGCGAGCCGATTGGCCCCGTGCAAGCCCGTGCAGGCCACCTCCCCGGCCGCGTACAGGCCCACAATTTCAGTCTCGCCGTCCACGGTGGTCATCACGCCGCCGCACTGGTAATGCGCCGCCGGCACGACCGGAATGGGTTCTTTGGTGATGTCAATGCCGTAGCGCAGGCAGGTCTGATAAATGTTCGGAAACCGCTCGATGATGAAGCGCGCCGGCTTGTGCGTGATGTCCAGCAGCACGTAATCGGCGCCGCTTTTTTTCATCTCCCGGTCAATCGCCCGCGCCACGATGTCGCGCGGCGCCAGGGATTTGAGCGGGTGGTACTGGTCCATGAACTCGCGCCCGTCAATGGTCTTGAGCACGCCGCCCTCCCCGCGCACCGCCTCGCTGATGAGAAACGACTTGGCCTTG